>CAZKID010000232.1:0-8575 GCA_964552405.1 uncultured Thermoanaerobaculia bacterium | reverse complement strand
ATGGCGGCCGGTACCAAAGGCGGCACCCGCATCGATCTGGAGCGCGATCTTGCCACGCGGTGTGGCACCCTTCACATGGGCGCCGCGCAGATAGAAGCGCCCGGCGGTGATGGCCGGCCGTTGCCGGCGGCTTTCCCAAAACTTCCGGGAGAAATCTCTGTTGACTTAGAACCGCAGACGGGCGCCGAGCTGCGCGAGGCGCTGCTCGCCCTGGCCCGTGTCGCCGGCAAAGATGGACGGCTTATATTGTCCGGAGCTGCTGCGCACGAACCGGACTCCGTTCTTGGAGTTCATCAGGTTGAAGATCTCGCCGATCAGTTCGACGCCGACATTCGAGCCAAACCGGAATTCCTTCGAAACGCGCACGTCGATCTGCGAGAAATCGTCGCCGCGCAGCGTGTTCACGTGCGAAACGCCCGCGTCCAGCTTGTTCTTATATCCGAAGTTGTTCGTCGGATTACCGGGCTGGAACTGCGTGAACGGGAATGCCGAGTGGTAGCGCAGGATGCCGGAGATGTTGAGATCCCACGGCGCATGGTAGAGCGTGCTCAGCGTGACGCGATGGCGCGCATCAGTAAATAGCGGTCCGTAGTTGGCTGATGAATACGGATCCAGCGGAGTTACTGGAACGTTCGTTTGCGCATCTGCCTGCGAACCACCGTCCCAGAGGCGGAACTCGTCCGCCCCCGTGAGAACGTTTCCGTTCGACTTAGACCAGGTATAGAAACCCTGCGCCTCGAACTTTGCCGAACGGCCATGGAAGCCGACGTTGAATCCTTTGTACGAGGCTTCGCCGTCATCGACCCAAAGCCGGATGTTGGAAGCTGTTCCTGCACCCAGAATGCGCGTTCCATTGACGACCGGGTTTGCGCGGAATCGGAATGGGATGTTCTTGTAATCGACGTGGACCCCTTCGAAGTTGAGGCCAAGCGAGTTGTTGACTTCCCAGGAGTAACCGAGCGAAGCCTGCGTCGCTTGCGGAGCTACCCACGACTTCTGTGCGATGTTGTTCGGCAGGATCGCGCCACCACCCTGATTGGGAGGAAGTGGCTGGCCCGGTCGGAAGAAGGTGCCATCAGCATTCTTGATGCCGGTCGGATTCTCATTCGAATACACGATGCCGTAAGTCGATTGCACAGCGGCAGCGGGGAAGAGGTTCGTTGCGTTGGTGTACGGGAAGTCGTAGTAGATCCCGTAGCCGCCACGCAGGATGTGCTTGTGATCGCCCTGCAGGTCGTAACTGAACCCGAGGCGCGGCGCAAAATTGTTGTCATCATCCTTGAGCTGGTCGGCTTTTCCCTCAGCGAATGGCTTGAGCCACGCGATCTCGGGATGAGCGGCTGCCGCGGCTTTGTACAGCGGAAGCAGCGGATTCTTTCGCTGATCGAGATCGAACCCTGTCCACTTGTCGTAGCGAACACCGAGGTTCAACGTGAGCCTGTCGTTGAACGTGAGGTCGTCCTGGAGGTAGTAGTTGTACTGATCGATCGGAGTGACGTCGCCGAAGAATCCGCCGGTGATCGAGATCGCCGCTACGGGCGAATTGGCGGAATCATTCAGCATGTCGTAGCGGCCGCTGGTGCCGGTCGTGAAGTCGCCACCGAGGATCGGCTCGTGAATGTAGTTCGCGCCGATCTTGAAATCGTGGCGCCGGCCCATCAGCGTAGAGGACCAGCTGAAGTCATCCTTGAACTGCGACTTCTCCTGATTCGTCGACTGCGGAGTATTCACGTTCTGTCCGGACTGAACGCCCGAAGGGAAATAGAGGTTGGGATCGTTCGAATCGGCCGTGATCGAGTTCTTGAACTTCGTCCACTGATACACGAACTCGTTCAGCTTGTCGCCGCTAATCGTCCATGAATGGCTGGCGAGAGCCGACTTGTAATCGTTGGAGATCGTGCCCCAGCCGCTCGGCGTGACGTAGGGGAACGCCGCGTACTTGTCGATGTTCTTCTGGTAACCGTAGCGGACCTGAATGAACTGCTTCGCGGTTGCATTCAAGCTTGCCTTCACGGTTCCGAGCTGGTCGGTGAAGGGAACACCTGCTGACGTTCCGTCCAACGACGGGAAGATCCCGCCGGTGTCAAACGTGGTCGTCGTGTTGCGCGTGGTTTTTTCGTAGGTTCCGAAGAAATGTGCAACATCCTTGATGATCGGTCCGCCGAGCGAAGCACCATACTGCTTGCGCTTGTAATCACCCTTACCGGCGCCGGCCTGTTTCTCGGTTTCCGTTTTCTCGTTGAGGCTCTTGTCGCGGAAGAACCCATAGGCGCTGCCTTTGAGCTCGTTCGTACCCGTCTTGGTGACGACGCTGAGCACGCCGCCGGAAGAACGGCCGTACTCCGCTTTGTACTGCATCGTCTGAATCTTGAATTCCTCGACTGCTTCGAGATTGAAGTTCTGCAGCGCGCCGCCGATCGTGTCGTCGGTGTTGTCACCGCCATCGATCAGGAAGTTCACGTTGCGGCCGCTGCCGCCATTGAGAGCGATCGTCAACTGTCCGGGCTTCGTCGGGTCGGCGTTCACCGAAAGCGTCGTGCCAGGCGCGAGCGATGCGAGGTTTGCGAACTGCCGGCCGTTGAGCGGCAGGCCTTCCAGCTCATGCTGACTGACGACGGTGCCGACCGCAGGCTCCGTTGCAACGAGAGGCGCGTCGACGCTCACGGTAATCGCTTCGGAGACCGCTGCCTGCTTGAGCGTGATGTCGAGATCGCGCGGAGTGGCGACTTTGAGCTCGACCTTCTCCGTCGTGACCTTCGCGAAGCCGGCCAATTCCGCAGTCACCGTGTACATACCGATCGGCAGCGACAGAAATCTGTACGCTCCATCGGATGCCGTCACCGCGGTACGAACCAAGCCGATCTGCGTGTTCGTTGCGGTCACGGTCACACCGGGAACCGCTGCGCCCGACGCATCCACGACACGGCCTGAGAGAGAAGTGCCGGCCTGCGCAAAGAGGTTGAGTGGAATGAAGACAGCTACTGCGATTGCGAGCACGACCCATTTGAATCGCGTGGACATTCGTCACCGTCCTTTACATTCATTGCCCTGAAGGGCGAATTGAGCGGGAAATTCGGGTGATCATACGAGCGATCTCGCTCAGAAGGCAATCTCAACGTCCAGCTTGCATCTTTGCGAGCATGGACTGCGCTGCCTGACGGCGTGCGGCAAACGCGGGCTCGCTCGCCGACCGCGCAATGAACGTGCGATATTCGGCGATCGCCGCGGGCATGTCGCCCTTCAACTGCAACGCCACTGCACGATTGAGATGCGCTTCGAGATACCCGGGCGATAACTGCAGCGCACGATCGAAGTTCGCGATGGCCTCTACGAACTGATTGCGATCCACGTCGAGAGCACCCAGACCATTGAGCGGATCGGCATAGCCCGGCGCGAGAGCAATGGCCTTTTGAAACGCCGTCTCCGCCTCGTCGTTGCGGCCGAGCGCGCGCGCCGCGTTCCCGATGTTGTTGTAGATCCGCGCGTTTCTCGGATCGAGGGCTGCGGCCTGCTGAAACTCTTCCAGCGCCTTCAACGGCTGTCCTTCGGCGGATTGAATGATGCCGAGCACGTTGTGCGCGTCTGCGTTCGCGGAGTCCCGGCGCAATGCTTCGACCACCGCTTCACGAGCGCGACGAAAATCGCCTGCCTCCTGAAATGCAGCAGCGAGGTTGTACCAGGCTTGCGCATCGTCCGGCGCAACTGCGATCGCCTCTCGAAACAACGCGATGGAGCGCTCCGGCCGGCCACGCAGACGCTCGACTTTTGCGAGCGACGTGCGGAAAACGGGATTCTCCACATCGCGCTTCAACAAGTCCGCGAGCATCGTCGCCGCTTCGTCGTAGCGCTTCGCGGTCATCGCCCACGTCGCTTCTTCGAAGGTTCGGAACAGCGGCACCATCACTTTGGGATCAGGTAGCGGCCCGGAACGCTTCGCAGGAAGGCCGCCGACATAGCCGAGGCTGGCAAGCTTCGCGATGGTTTCGGCATCGACGGCAGACGCTGGCTTCGTCACTGCCGTCGCGTTCAGTGTGGTGAGGCTCCCCGAAAGAGCACTCATCACACGGCGTTCAACACTGTAGAGATTGCGAGTTTCCTTCGGATCGCGTGCGAGGTCATAGAGCTCGGACGCCGGCGATGCGATGAACTTGTCATTGCCACGCCGAAGCGCGGAGAGCGCGCTCCAGCCGAAGACCGTCGGATATTCAGTCTCTGAATAGACATCGACCACTGGCGGCTCGCTCTTGTCGCGCAGCGAGGCGGCGAGATTGCGGCCATCGACGTTTGCAGGTTGCGGAAGGTGCAGGAGTCCCATGATCGTCGGCGCGATGTCGGTGAGGCTGACCGGCGCCTTCACGACATGCGCATCGATCAGACCGGGCGCGCTGACGATGAGCGGCACGCGAAGCGTCGGCTCATACAGCAGCAGGCCGTGGGTCAACTCGCCATGCTCTCCCAACGCCTCACCATGATCGCCGGTGATGACAACGATCGTTCTCTCTCTCTGACCGCTTTGATCCAACGCCGCGAGAAGGCGCTGCACCTGCTGATCGACGAACGCGATCTCACCATCGTAGGGTGACGACGCATAACGGCTGCGGAAGGGCTCCGGCGCCACGTAAGGAGCATGTGGATCGTACAAATGCACCCACGCGAAAAAGGGCCGCACATCGCTCTGCCCGAGCCAGGCAAGCGCGCGGTCAGCCACGAGGTCTCCCCGCCGCTCCGCCTCCAGATGATCACCAACGGTTGGATCCCGAGGAATCTCGTCGTCGTAAAGAGCGAAGCCGCGATTCAGGCCGAATCGATGATCGAGCACGAACGCGCCGACGAATGCCGCGGTGCGATAGCCCTTATCCGAGAGCAGCGTCGCAAGCGTGGGACGATCTGCCGGGAACGTTCCGACGCCGTTGTTTCGCACTCCGTGATGCAGCGGCAGAACACCGGAAAGAATCGTGCTGTGGGAAGGAAGAGTGAGCGGCACTGCACTGACCGCGTTCTCGAAACGCACGCCGCGCGCGGCGAGCGCATCGAGTGCCGGTGTCGCGCCCGCCGTGCTGCCGTAGCAACCGACATGGTCCGCGCGCAACGTATCGAGCGTGATGAGGAGAACGTTGTATTGCGGCTGCTCGCGATGGCAGGAGCCGCAAAGGAGAAGGCAGAGGAAAGACAGCAGCAGGAGGCGCTTTCGAACAGGTCGGCCCAACCCCTCATCCGCGCTTCGCGCACCTTCTCCCCTCGCACGAGGGGAGAAGGAACCAATCGCCATGCTTCCTGTTTTCACAGCGGGATGTTGCCGTGCTTTTTCGGCGGATTCGAATCTCGCTTGTTGCGCAGCATCGCGAAGGCGGTGATCAGCTTTCTGCGTGTGAATCGCGGCTCGATGATCTCGTCGACATAGCCGCGCTCGGCGGCGATGTAGGGATTCGCGAACTTCTCCTTGTACTCGGCGACCTTCGCCTCGCGGTCGTCCGCGCCACGATAGAGAATGTTGACCGCGCCTTCCGCCCCCATCACCGCGATCTCCGCAGTCGGATAGGCGAAGTTCATGTCCGCGCGGATGTGCTTCGAGTTCATGACGCAATACGCGCCGCCGTAGGCCTTGCGCGTGATCACCGTGATCTTCGGCACCGTCGCTTCCGCCAGCGCGTAGAGCAGCTTCGCACCATGGATGATGATGCCGCCGTACTCCTGCTCCGTGCCCGGCAGAAAACCGGGAACGTCTTCGAGCACGAGCAGCGGAACGTTGAACGCGTCGCAGAAGCGCACGAAGCGCGCGCCCTTGCGTGACGCATTGATGTCGAGGACGCCCGCGAGAAAAGCAGGCTGGTTCGCAACGACGCCGATCGACTGCCCGTTGAGACGCAGGAAGCCGACGACCAGATTGCGCGCGTAGTTCTGGTGGACTTCGAGGAAGTGCCCTTCATCCGCGATCGTCTTGATCAGATCGCGAATCTCGTAGGGCTGATTCGGATTCTCCGGAATGAAGCCGTCGAGAGACGTGTCGACACGATTGACGTCATCGCGCGTCGCAACACGCGGCGCTTCCTCCATATTGTTCGACGGGATGAACGACAACAGTTCGCGAATCGTCGCGAGACAGTCTTCATCCGAGTCCGCAGCGAAGTGCGCGACACCCGAGGTCTGGCTGTGCGTTTCCGCACCGCCGAGTTTTTCCTTCGTGACTTCCTCGTGCGTGACGGTCTTGATGACATCAGGACCGGTGACGAACATGTAGCTCGTCTTCTTCACCATCAGAATGAAATCGGTGATGGCAGGCGAGTAGACGGCACCGCCCGCGCACGGGCCCATGATGGCGGAGATCTGCGGCACGACTCCCGACGCCAGGGTGTTGCGAAGGAAGATGTCCGCGTAGCCGCCGAGCGAGACGACGCCTTCCTGAATGCGCGCACCGCCGGAGTCGTTGAGACCGACGAGCGGCGCGCCGTTCTTCATCGCGAGATCCATGATCTTCACGATCTTCTCGGCATGGGTCTCCGACAGCGATCCGCCGAACACGGTGAAATCCTGGGCGAACGCATAGACGAGCCGGCCCTGCACGGTGCCATAGCCGGTGACGACACCGTCGCCGGGAACGCGTTGCTTATCCATCCCGAAATCGGTGTTGCGATGGACGACGAGCTGATCGAGCTCCTGAAACGAGCCCGGATCGAAGAGCATCGCGATGCGCTCGCGCGCCGTCAGTTTTCCTTCGTTGTGCTGGCGTTGAATGCGGGCTTCGCCGCCGCCCAGCTCACTCTCACGCTTGCGCCGCTCCAGCTCTTCCAGCTTCAGTTCGAGTGTCATCAGAGAATCGTGTTGCGCTCGGCCGCAAGGCGGCGCATCTCCTCCATCAGCTCGTGATCGGACGGCTCGCGCTCGCCGAGCGTCTTCGCGAGACGCGTGCGCGCCTCCTGTTCGAGCGAGTCGAACAGCACCGCGTTCTCGGCGAGTACATGCTCCACCACACGAATCCCAGCCTCGGCATCGCGGAACTCGACGACACCGCGGTCCTCGAGCCGGTTCACGATCGCACGCGCGAGAAATTCGAGCTGGCCGTCAATTCTCATCGATCCGGCGTGATTCTAGTGCACATCATCTCCGCGCCGAACGATCCTGCCGCGTAGGGGTACCAGCGCTTCGTCGCGACAACCGCCTCCACACGCTCGATCGCGAAGGAAGCCGGAAAGACCGCCCCTTCACTGACGCAAAGCGCGTGCAGCACATTGCCGGCAACCGGCGCAGTCAATGCGACCGCAAGCGGCGCGTCACGATCGATTTCATTTGACCGCGCGACCGCGCGCAAATGAAGCGGCATGCGGACGGGCCGCATGCGGTAACTCGGGCGAAACACGTTCGGCCATGGAGGAGCGACGACGCGTTGCTCGAGCACGCGCTGACCGTTGCCATCGTGCTCCGCCGCGGTTTGCCAGATGTCGACGACTTCCGTTCCGACGAAAGAAGGAAGAACCGCAGCTCCGACATTCGCCGCGAGCCGGATGTGCGCCGGCGTGTCACGCTCGTCGCCGGCCCGCAGAAGCGCCTCGACCGCGCGCGTCACATCGTCGAGCTCGAAGTCAGCGAGATCGACGATGACGCGGAGCGGCCGCTTCGTGTGCGCCACCGCGACGTGCACTCGTCTCGTCGTCTCGCTCCAGCAAACATCGTCGCATTCGTGCTGCGCATAGCCCTCGATGACGATCATCCTCTCGATGATCAGCGGCGGTTTGACTAGCGCCTGGATCGCATTCACCACCTCCTCCCCCTCGCCCCGCAACGCGGGGAGAGGGGCCGCGGGTGAGGGGCACGGTCGCGATCGAAAAACAGCGCCGTCCTCGAAGGCCTCGCCGCACTCGAAGGAGCGCACCACATGATCATGCTCATGACGAATCACATGTCCGCGCTTGCGATAGATCACAGCGACTCCGTCAGCATCAGAGGAGCGTGTGATCGGACGAGAACTTCCTGTCCTTCACGCGAACAGATCACGCCGGGATAGCGCAGTGGATCGCCGGCTGCTCCGAGAATGGCAGCAGCGATGCGCTCGCGCGATGCGCGAATCTGAAACGGAGCGAGACGCGTCGCGAGATCACCGCGAACGAGGAACGCGACTGCAATCGATAACGTGACGAATTGGGTGAGCGGTTCATAGGCACCACCGGCGATGAGATGGATCTCCACTCGCTCTTCGGGCAACGACCACGGAGCGTTGTGCTGCCTCGCGACCACAGTCGTCATTCGGGGCAGTGCGACATCGGTGAACGATTCACGCCGGCGAGTCGCGGGTGGCTCTCGTTTGAGATCGGCGATGCGCGTCGCGGCTCCTTCGTCGTCGATCGCGAAGTCTGGCTCGTCGTGGATCGTCAGCCAGTCGGGCCAGATCAGCTGTTCGTGTCCGTGTTCCGCAGCATGACCTGCGGCTTCGTGCAGGAGAACGGACGCGGATCCCTCTTGCCAGAGAATCGGGAGTTGTTGCCCATCACCCCTGGCCTCTCTCCCCGCTTCGCCGGGCGAGGGAAACTGCGACAGAAGTTCCCCATCCCGCATCGCGTTTTCACACTCGGTGAAAATTTAC
>CAZKID010000231.1:0-8590 GCA_964552405.1 uncultured Thermoanaerobaculia bacterium | reverse complement strand
GGAGTCGAAGCGCGGCCCGGCAAGTTCGAGCTCGCGAAGGGCGGGACGGTGTTCCTCGACGAGATCGGCGACATCCCGCCCACGCTCCAGGCCAAGCTGCTGCGCGTGCTGCAGGAGCGCGAGATCGAGAAGCTCGGTGGCCGCAAGCGAATTGCGATCGATGTGCGCTTCCTCTGCGCAACGCATCGCGGACTCGAAGAGATGATCGAGAAAGGTGAGTTCCGTCAGGATCTCTACTATCGCTTGAGGGTCGTCGAGATCACACTGCCCCCGCTCCGCGAACGGAAGGACGACATCCCGAAGCTGGTGCGCTACTTCCTCGACAAGTACGGCAAGCGCGAGGGACTGCATGATGTGCGCATCACGCAGGAGGCGCTGCAAAAGGTGATGCGGTATCCGTTTCCCGGGAACGTGCGCGAGCTGGAGAACCTGATCGAGGGTGCGCTCGCGCTGACGGTGGATCCGGTGATCGATCCGGGCGATCTGCTGTTACCGAATGATCCGTCGGCGGCGGTCGACCCGCGCGAGTTGTCAGGCGACCTGCCGACGCTGGCGCAGTTGGAGGCGCGATACATCGCGCGGGTGCTGGACGTCACGAAAGGGAACGTGGCGAAGGCAGCGAAGATCCTGGGGGTGGGACGGGCAACGCTTTACCGCAAGCAATTGTCTCAAATTGGTACGGACGACTCAAAGTGGGACATTCACTGATAAGTGACGTTTTTATAGTGATTTACGAAGACATGTTGAAGAACATTCCTGTCGTCGTCTCAAAATGAAACAGACGGGCGCCACGGTTGCAGAACGATCGTTTTGTTGTAAACTGCGCCCCATCAAGAGGTTACGAGAGTTGCGATCGAACTGGCAGTGGTGGCAGCGGGGTTGCTCTTGGGATGGCCCGACAGAAGGGGGCATCCATGAACAACCTCGCAGCGCAGACCAACACCAACATCGAATCCACCCTCCCAGTGAGCTGGGCGTTGCCGACCATCCTGGCGGCGAACACCTTTGCTCTACTCGCTCTCGATCAGATTGGTGGCATTCCTTCCTGGATCAAGACCGCCACTGCCGTTTTCCTCTCGTTTTAGTTCGTCGCGGGAGGAACTGCGTGCCATGACCGCAACCGCCGAGCGGCAGATGGAGCTGACGCTCCCCATGGTCCCGGACATCGAGATTGCCGCGGCACGCGCTGCCGGCAACATGGCCCGGGAGCTTGGCCTGTCGACGGAACTGGTTGACGAGATGACGTCGGCCATCATCGAGGCTTGCATCAATGCGGTCGAGCACTCGCGTAGCGCCGACAACCGCATCTATGTAAGATGCCTCGGCGTTTCTTCGAGCGACGGAAATCCTCGGATCGATATCTGGATCTCAGATCACGGCCGGGGCTTCGACCTGAGCGAAGTGCGTGCTCGCCGCCAGCAATTCGGCCCGCTGCACAAGCGGGGTCGCGGCCTTCAGATCATCGAAGCACACATGGACGAAGTGGAGATCAGCTCCACGGCGGATGGAACGACGATTCACATGGTGAAGTACGGGAAGAAATCATGACGGACGAATTGAGACTCGCGGTCGAGCGCCGCGGCAATGACGGCGCCATCCTCCACACGAAGGGCTACATCAACAATGTCGGAGGCGAGGAGATCGCTACGCGCGCTTACGAGCTGCTCGATGGCGGCGTGCGCACTCTGCTGCTCGACCTCCGCGAAACCAAGATCGTCAACTCCATCGGCATCAGCATCCTCATCGAGATCATCGAGAAGGCCATGGAGCGCAACGGACGCGTCGCCTTCTGCTGCCTTACCCCTGTCATTCACAAGACCTTCCACATCATGGGCCTCGCCAACTACGCGAAGATTTTCGACTCCGAGGAGAATGCGATCGCGGAATTGGGGCTCGCGGCGTAGGTGGACGAATACGGCGGATTTCGTCCGACCTACGGCGTGGAGCTTTTGTATGCGCAGGCTCCCCTGCTCAGCAAACCGGATCTTCTTCGCTCGCTGAAAAAGCGGTGCCCGCGCGTCGAGCCGCTCGGCGAATCGCTCGAGGGACCTCTCGCGTTCGTCCATCCGGACCATCTCATCGAGCTCAAGGACGCGACGATTCCGGCGCAGACGATCATCCTCGCGAGCGACGACGGAATCCGCAACGACTTCACATCCGCATTGCAGCAGTCGTGGAGCTTTCCCGATGCGCAGAAAGCCGTGGCGCGCTGCAATGCATCGGTGCTCGTCACCGACCTGATGTCGTCGGGATTGCCCTATCGCGAGCGGCACGATCTCTTCACGCGTTGTCTCGTCTCGGTGATGGAAGTCGTGCCGCCGGATGCGATTCACTGGATGCCGGCGCAGCGGATCGTCAATCCCTTTTCCTATCTGCGCGCGTCGCGCGAATCGCCAACGGCGCAGTTCTTCGCCGGCAGCGTCAACGTCAGACTCTTCAACATCTCGGGAACCGATGGCGATCTCGTGATGGACACGATGGGCCTGGCCGCACTCGGCCTTCCCGATCTCCAGGTTCATTTCCACGGACTGGAAGCAAATGACGTCGCGCAGTTCCTCTATGACTTGTCGCTCTACATATTCGAGAGCGGCGATGTGATCGAGGACGGCCACACCGTGGAAGGCCTCGAGTCCGGATCGAAGTGGCGCGCACAACATGAGGAATCACTGATCGAGCCGAAGCGTGAAGTCTTGGACATCAACCCCGGCAAGCCTTACGCTGCCGGGAAGCGATGACCGTTTCACGCTTTCGCATTCTCGTCGTCCTCTGGATCGTCGCGTACGGTTGGGCAGTCTCACTTCCGCTCGGACATTACAAGCAGCCCGAATCCGTGCTCGAGGTGCTGAGGTACTCCCACCGCGGCGCGCTCCTGCCGCTGCCGCCTTCGGCTGCGTTTCTGTTTCTCTTCGCAGGAATCACCTCGGCGCTCGGTCTGCTTTTTTTCAGCCGCATCGCGCGCGGCGTGTTCGTGGTGTTCACGCTCCTGTCGGTCGCCTTCACCGCGTTGGGCGGCGTGCACGTCATTCCGGCCTTCGACGGAATGCTCGGCTACATCACGATCCTTCTGCACGGCGCGACACTCGCCGCAGCATTCTCACTGCCATTGAGCGAGCTGTTTCGCGTGGTCGAAGAAGAAGAGATTGAAGCGGAGCCGGAAGCGGAGCCGGAAGAAGAGCTCGTCGAGCTCTACGAGGCGAATAATGCCGAGGTGGTGCCTGTGATCTCGTCGCTGCTGGCGGGTGCAGGAATCGACTTCACGACGACGGAGAACCCTGTGCGATTTCTCGTTCGCGAGAGCGATCTGCCGCGCGCGAAGAACGTGATTCAGGAAGAGATCGTGAACTAGTGTGGGGCGACAGGCGCCTTGCCCTGCCGGCTCGGTGGACAGGCGAGGGCGCCTGTCCTCCACTTACAAGCCCATGTGATGGAGAACGGCCACGTAGCGTGGGTGATCCTGCACTTCGTCGAACCATGGCGGCCATGTTGCGTACGTTGCGTTCGCGCTGCGGTGCGACCCATAGACGCACTTCTCCAGCCACGTGAGCGCATTGTCGTAGTCGCGGAGCGCCGCATAGGCGCCGGCGAGGCACATCGGCGGCACATCCTCACGTGACCTGAGCTCAGCGAGTAGCTCGCGTGCCCGTTCCTCCTGTCCGGCACGCGCCGAATAGAACGCGAGGTTCGCAATCGCGAGATTGCCATGATTCGTCATCTCCGCGCAGTGCTGCTGCGTTGCCACGGCGCGGTCACATTGCCCATCGACGAAATAGCCGAAGGCGAGCCATTGATGGAGCATCGGAATCTTCGGATCGGTTTCCGCGAGACGCTCCAGGTCCTTCACTCCCTCTTTCACGTCTCCGTTCATCACCTTGAACGTGGCGAGATGCGAGGCGATTGGCGCGGACAGCGGATCGAGCTCGTGCGCGCGCTGCACCGCCTCCACCGCCTCGGAGATCCGCCCCCGCGTCACGAGGTAGATGCTGTACCAGTAGTGTGCGTTGTCGTAGTTGGGATTCAGCGCGATTGCGCGCTGAAACTCGCGCTCCGCCGCCTCCCAGTTCCACTGGTTGAACTCGATCATCGCCAGTGACGTGTGCGCTTCGGCCACCGAGTCATCGATCTGCAGCGCGCGCATCGCCGCCGCGCGCGCCTTCGACAACGAGCCGCGAATCGCCGACTCCGAATAGCGATCGAACATCAGGTACGCATCAGCCAGGCCTGCAAAACCAAGTGCGAACGTCGGATCGCGATCAATGGATTCGCGGAACGATTGGATCGCTGAGTTGAGTGCCTGCTGCGTCGACTTGTTCATCGCATAGCGCCCGCGCAGGTAGAGCTTGTGCGCCTCGGAATCCATTGGCGGGCGCGACGTTCGGAAGCTCGCGCCCGCATCGAGCGCCTCGGCCGCCTCGCGCGCGATCTGCTCGTCGATCGTGCGCGCGGTCGCATCAGCGTAGACGCGGCCCCAGATGTGCGCACCTTTCTTCGTGTCGACGAGCTCGACGGAGATCGTGACCGCCCCCTGGCGGATGCTGACTTCGCCGGTGAGTACCGCGGGCACGCGCAGCTCGCGTCCGACGGCAACGGGATCGGGATTGTTGCGATAGCGGAACGTCGTACTGCGCGCGAGCACGCGCAGCTTGCTCGACTTCGAGAGCTGATGCAGCACGCCCTCGGCAATTCCATCGCTCAGATAGTTGAGCTTCTCGTCTTCTGACGTGTTCGTGAACGGCAGCACGGCGATCGAATCGAACTTCTTCCTCGCCTTCGCCGGAAGGCGCTCGCGCTTTCGCCGCTCAGGCTCGTTCGCGCTTTTCAGCTCGGCGAGCACGGCGGCTGCGGTGGGGAAGCGATCTTCCGGCATGCGGGCCATGCAGCGCTCGATGAGACGCGCGAGACGCGGGGGAACATCGGGCCGCTCGTCCTGCACCGGTTTTGCGCGGCCCATCAGCAGCTTCGCGCCGATCTGCGCAGGAGTGCCGTCGAACGGTTTCGTCCCGGTCGTCATTTCGTAGAGGACGACGCCGATGCTGAAGATGTCGGAGCGATGATCGAGTGTCGCGCCGGATGCCTGCTCGGGGCTCATGTAGGCGAGCGTGCCGATCATCATGCCCGGATTGGAGTGAACGGCCGTCGACGCGTCGTGCTGCGCTTCGGCACGCGTGGCGAGACCGAAGTCGAGCACCTTCACCCGGCCGCGCGGCGTCACCATGATGTTGGCCGGCTTCAGATCGCGATGCGTGATGCCGAGGATGTGCGCTTCCTGCACGGCTTCGACGATTTGCGCGCCGAGCGTCAGAATCGTTTGGATCGGCATCGGACCGGATAGCAGTGTTCGCGCGAGCGTTTCCCCTTCGACGAATTCCATCACGAGGTAGTCCCACCCGCCGTCGCTGCCGATGTCGAAGAGCGAGCAGATGTTCGGATGATTCAGCGCAGAGACGGAGCGTGCCTCGCGCTGCAGACGAGCGCGTGTCTGCTCGTCGCCCGCGAGGCGCTCGGCGATTACTTTGATCGCGACGCCGCGGCCCAGACGGCTGTCCTTTGCACGCCACACCTCTCCCATACCGCCTGCTCCGAGACGTGCGACGAGCTCGTAGGGTCCGAGATGGAAACCCGGGACCAAGGACATGGACGTGGAAAAATCGTAGCACCAACCGCGATATCCTCGTCACGTGCTTCAACTCTCCGGGTTCATCGCCGATCTGCAGTATCTCGAGCGGGCCGCACAGTCCGCTCATGGACCGCTGATCCTCGAGGCGTTCATGCGCAACACGGCGTTCGACACGGGAGCGGTCTATCTGCGCGAAGGAACCGGACTCCGGCTCGTGGCGAAGTCTGAATCGTGCGTTGCTCCGGATGTGCTGCAGATCGAGCTGCCATCGGAGCCTGTCACGGATCTGGCGTTGCCGGTCGAGCCCCGTCCGATGCTCGTCGTACCGATGCGTGCGCATCGCGACTATGCCGGCGTCGTGGTGTTGAGCGCGAACGCGGAGGTGGGTGAAGAGGAAGTGCAGGCCGCTCGTGCGGCGGCGGCGTATCTCAACACGCTACTGACCAACCATCGTCTGATCCACGAGATGCGCGAAGGCGATTTCCAATTGAAGTCGCGGTTGTGGGAGCTCGAGTCGCTCTACGACATCGGGCTTTCGATCGCCGCGACGTTGAACGTCGACGAGCTTGCGGATGAAGTCCTGTCGCGCATGATCTCGCTGACGAACGCGCGGCGTGCGTCGCTGTTTCTGCGCGAGGGCGATGCGTTCAAACTCTATCGCGCGTTTGGCGATCCTCCCGCGCTCGATGCGGAGCTGACGGCGCGGCTGCTGTCGAGTGCCGAGGTGGTGGCGCTCGACGGCGGTCTCGTGGTGCTGCTGCCGATCAAAGGCAACAACGCGACGATCGGCGTGCTCGCGGCTGCCGATCGCGAGACGCGCGAAGGCGTGGGGCGCTTCGAGCCGAACGAGATGCGGCTGCTGTCGCTGTTCGCGAATCAGGTTGCGATCGCGCTGGAGAATGCGCGGCTGCACCGAGAGGCGCTCGAGAAGCAGGCGATGCAGCGCGAGCTCGACTTGGCCGCGACGATCCAGCGCGACATTCTCCCGAAGTCGATTCCCCATGTACCGGGGCTTCCGATCGCTGCATCCTCCAACCCGGCGAAGCAGGTCGGCGGTGACTATCACGCCTTCTTCAAGCGCGATGGCGTCGTCACGCTCGTCGTCGCCGATGTCGCCGGCAAGTCGATGCCGGCCGCTCTCCTCGTGTCGGCGTTGCACGCCGCGGTGCAGCTGCTCTTCGCGGAAGAGCGTGAGCTGGGCGACATCGCGACGGAGCTCAACAAACACATTCACCGCTGGTCGGCGGAAAACAAGTTCGTAACGCTCGTGATGGTCTCGATCGACCGCGAGCAGCAGACGATCGAGTTCATCAACGCGGGGCACAACCCGCAGTACATCGTCTGCGATGGCGAGATCGAAACGCTGCGGTCGCACGGGCTGCCGGTCGGCATCCTGCCCAACTCGCGCTACATGACGCAGCGGCGCATGTTCCCGAAAGGCTCGTTCGTGGTTCTCTATAGCGACGGCATCACCGAAGCGGAAGACATTGCGGGCGAAGAGTTCGAGAACGAGCGGCTCGAGGCGGTGATTCGCGCGAGTCAGAACGCAACGCCCGACGAACTGCGTGATCGGATCGCCGAGGCCGTGGAGTCGTTCTCCGCCGGGGCGCCGCAGAAGGACGATCAGACGCTGGTCGTCGCGCGATTCGTGGAGTAGCGGTGATGAACAAAAATCGAGTTTGGGCCGCTGCGCTCTTCGTCATCCTTGCGTTCTCGTCCTGCCGCCATCGCGAGCGCCAGGAGGAATTGCTGCGCAAGGCGCGTGCTGCGAATGAGGAAGCGTCCGGTCCGACGACGACGAGTCCGATGGAACTGCGGCCCGATCCGGGGTGGTCGAAGGTGAAAGGCGTCACCATCGATTACATCCGGACGGACAAAGGAAACGCGGGGATGTTGAAGCTGATCATCCTCGTGCGGAACGACTCGCCCTACACCGTCAGCCGGATCGATGGCGTGGTCGAGATCATCACCTCCTCTCCGCAGTCACAGCTGCAGTTCCAGCTTCCGATCCGCGTCGGCCCGCACGAATCGCGCGACTACTCGATGGATCTCGAACCGCGGTGGCCTGAGTCCGACGAAGTCACGGCGGCGCATTTCGAAGTTCGCAATGTCGTCGTAGGGGAGTAGCTAACCTCGGTCCTTGTCCGTCGTCCAACCCGGGCAAGGAGGCAATTCCCATGAAGAGATTCGTAGTGATCCTTGCGATTCTGGTCGTCGCGGCGGCTGCCTACGCCTCGACCGCGATCACCGTCACGCCGTCGACGATGAAGAACGGCGAGACGAAAACTCTGACGGACGACGGCGCCACGATCAAGGTGACGCGCAACGGCGAGAACGTGGACATTCAGGTCGAAGGAGCAGGCGGCGCAAAGCACATCACGGTGACTCGCTCCGGCGATGGCGACATCCGCATCGATCGTGATCGGCGCGTCATCATCAACGGCCGCGACATCGTGGTGCCCGAGGTGCATGTGCCGGAGATTCATGTTCCGCGGATGCATCAACGCCACGCCAGGACGATGTTCGTCTGCCCGAAGGATGGGACGACGCTCTCCGTTCCTGATGGAAAGGAAGAGCAGACGTACAAGTGCCCCGTCGATGGCACGACGCTCGAGAAGAAGAAGGGGAAGAGCTTCTCGTTCTACTTCGACGACAGCGACTTCGAAGCGTTCGACTTGTAGTGGCCGGTGTCATCGCACGTCGACTTCCGTAATCGTCTTCTTCTCATCCGGCCGCGCGAGTGCCGTGAAGAAATCATGGCGCTCGCCGCGGTCGTAGATCACGATGTGCAGCAGAGTCTCGAATCCTGTCTCCGTCGTATCGCCTGAGTAGTACTGCACAGCGATGCGATACGTTCCCGGCTTCGCACCTCCCGTGTAGATCTCGGGACCGTATCCTTCGGCTGTCCAGCCGATGAGTTTCCCTCCTGCCGCGCTCTTGTCGTGATCCCAGGTCACTTCTTCGCCGAGCGCGCGG
>CAZKID010000230.1:0-8599 GCA_964552405.1 uncultured Thermoanaerobaculia bacterium | reverse complement strand
CCTGCGCCAGATGGACAAGCCGCACAGCGATTCGATCAAAGGCCTCTCGCCCGCGATCTCCATCGAGCAGCGAACGACCTCGCGGAACCCGCGCTCCACCGTCGGCACCGTCACCGAGATTTACGACTATCTCCGTCTTCTCTACGCATCGATCGGCACGCCCCACTGCACGAGCTGTGGACAGGAGATCCGTCCGCAGACGATTCAACAGATGGTGGATCGTCTGGTCGCGCTGCCAAACGGCACGAAGTTCACGATCCTTGCGCCCTACGTCCGCGGCAAGAAGGGGGAGTATCGCAAGCAGATGCTGCAGATGGTGAAGGAAGGTTTCACTCATGCGATCGTCGACGGAAAGGAAGTCGAGCTTTCGGATCCACCGGCGCTCGACAAGCAGAAGAAGCACGACATCGACGTGCGCATCGACCGCATCGTCGTGAAGGAAGGGATCGCGCAGCGCCTCGCCGACTCGCTCGAAACCGCCACGCGCGTTTCAAAAGGACTCGTGAAGGTCCTCTATCAGGAGGACAAGCGCGAAGAACTTCTCTCCCAGAACTACGCCTGCCCCGATTGCGGCATCTCGATCGGCGAGATCACGCCGCGACTCTTCTCCTTCAACTCTCCCTTCGGTGCCTGTCCGCGCTGCTCCGGCCTCGGCGTTCTCCTCGAGATCGACGAGCGCAAGATCGTTCCCGATTCATCGAAGTCGATCGAAGAAGGTGCGATCGCGATCTGGAAAGAAGGCGCCGACAACTGGCGCATCAAGCAGATCCACACGCTGGCGAAGCACTACAAGTTCGCGCTCGGCACTCCGTGGTCGAAGCTCCCGCAGAAGGCGCGCAATTGCATCCTCTATGGATCGGAAGACAAGATCCGTTTCGAGTTCCAGGGCTCGGAAAGCTCGTATCACTACAGCGGCAACTACGAGGGCCTCGTTCCGATGCTGCAGCGCCGCTATCACGAGTCGGACAACGACGACATTCGTGAAGAGATCGAGCGCTTCATGACACCGACGAAATGCCCGGAGTGCAGCGGGCGCCGGCTGAAACCGGAAGCGCTGAGCGTCACGGTCGCGGGCAAGCCAATCGATCAGGTCGTCAAGCAGCAGCTCCTCGAGGCCGAAACGTTCTTTCAGAAGATCGATCTCACCGCGCGTGAAGAGCAGATCGCCGGAAAGATCCTGAAGGAGGTGCGCGATCGGCTGCACTTCCTCAACGCGGTGGGCGTCGGCTATCTCACGCTCGATCGCGGCGGCGCGACGCTTTCCGGCGGCGAGGCGCAGCGCATTCGCCTCGCGACGCAGATCGGCTCCAAGCTGATGGGTGTGCTCTATGTTCTCGACGAGCCGTCGATCGGCTTGCACCAGCGCGACAACCGCAAGCTGATCGAATCACTGGTCGAGCTGCGCGAGCTCGGCAATACGGTGATCGTCGTCGAGCATGACGAAGAGACGATCGAGACCGCCGATCACATCATCGATCTTGGTCCGCGCGCCGGCGAACATGGCGGACAGGTCGTTGCGGAGGGCTCGCTCGAACAGGTGAAAACGTTCCCCTCTTCGCTGACCGCGAAGTATCTGCGCGGCGAGGCGCGCATCGAGGTCCCTGCGGAGCGGCGCGCGGCGAGCGAGAACTCGCTGGTCATTCGCGGCGCGCGGCAGAACAATCTGAAGAACATCGACGTCGAGTTTCCGCTCGGACTCTTCATCGCGGTGACCGGGGTGAGCGGCTCAGGCAAGTCGACGCTCGTAAACGACATTCTCTACAAGGCGCTGTCGCAGCATTTCTACGATGCGATCGACACGCCGGGTGAGCATGACGGCATCGATGGACTCGAGCATCTCGACAAAGTCATCGACATCGATCAGTCGCCGATCGGCCGCACACCGCGCTCGAATCCGGCAACGTACACGCAGCTTTTCACCGAGATCCGCAATCTCATGTCCGCGACGCCCGAGGCGCGGATGCGCGGCTACGGGCCGGGGCGCTTCTCATTCAATGTGAAAGGTGGCCGCTGCGAAGCGTGCAAAGGCGACGGTCAGATCAAGATCGAGATGCACTTTCTGCCGGACATCTACGTCACGTGCGACGTGTGCGGCGGCAAGCGCTACAACCGCGAGACGCTCGAGGTGAAATACAAGGGTGCGTCGATTGCGGAGATCCTCGACATGACCGTCGAGCAGGGCATCGAGACGTTCCGCAACGTGCCGAAGATCTTCAACATCCTCCGCACGCTCGACGAAGTCGGCCTCGGCTACATCAGGCTCGGCCAGTCGTCGACGACGCTTTCAGGCGGCGAGGCGCAGCGTGTGAAGCTCGCCAAAGAGCTTGCGAAGCGCGCCACGGGACGAACGATGTACATCCTCGACGAGCCGACGACAGGTTTGCACTTCGATGACGTCGCGAAGCTGCTGCATCTGATGCACGGCCTCGTCGATCGCGGGAACACGGTGGTGGTGATCGAGCACAACCTCGATGTCATCAAGACCGCGGATCACGTGATCGATCTCGGCCCTGAAGGCGGCGATGCGGGCGGCCGCGTGATCGCAGCGGGAACTCCGGAAGAGGTCGCGAATGAATCGAATGCGCCGACGTCGGAGTTTCTGCGCAAGGTGTTGAAGCCTGTCAAGGCAGGCGCGAAACGGTAATCCAGTGGGGCCCGCACCCCATGGGATACTAATGTCGTGAGACTTTTCCTCGCGGTACTTCTTCTCTCCGCAGGACTCGAGCCCGGGCCGCAGCCTGTTGGCTACCGGCGCGCCGAGGCGGTCGACCTCTGGTATCCCGCCGAGGGCGATGGGCGCGCGATGAAATTTCGGGACTATCTGAAACGCGATGAAAAGTCGGAAGTGCTCGACCAATTCATCGATGACGATGTGCTCGCGAAAGCTGATGCCCCGGCGCAGAAGAAGCGATTTCCGCTGGTGCTGATCGCGCAGGGCAACGGCGAAGATGCTGCGGATCAGGCGATCCTCAGCGAGTATCTCGCGAGCAATGGCTTCGTCGTGGCGAGCGTGCCGTCACCGATGATCGCAAAGCCGATGACGAGCGACTCGGAGATCGCGTCGTTTGCGGAAGCGCAGGCGGATGCGCTGGAAAAGGCGCGCAAGGTTGCCGTCGACCAGGGGCTCGCGCAACCAAAGCGTACGGTCGTCATCGGGCACAGCTTCGGCGCGCGCGCGGCGCTGCTGCTCACGATGCGCGATCCCTCGATTCGTGCGCTGATCAGCCTCGATGGCGGTATCGGTACAGCAACAGGCACGAGCGAGCTGATGGCCGCGCGTTCCTTCAAGAAGAACGCGAAGCTTCCTCCGGTGATGCACATCTACGAAGAGCTCGATCCCTTCATGAAGCCGGATTTCACGCTGCTGCATGAAGTGCGCGGCTATCAGCTCAACACGGTGCAGACCGCCGACATGCACCACATTCACTTCACGACCTACGGCTTCGCCTCCGCCGCGCATCCCGAGGTTGCGAAGGCAACGAACGCGGGAAAGCGGATCAAGGAATCCGTCGTGATGACGGCGTTGACGGTGCTGGACTTCGTGCAGAGGAACACGCAGTAGGTTCACCCTAGTGCGATGTGACGTGCATCGTGTCGGGCGAAGGCGTCGGCATGTTGGGCGTACCGCGTACCTCGAAGACCGGCATCTTCTGCTGCAGGCCCTTCAGTGCGAACTCGCCAAGGGGCTCGGTCTGGAACGAGCCCATGATGCGCTCGAGCGTGTTTTTCGAGATCACGACCTGACCCGGTTTCGCGACACCGCTTTCGAGCCGCGATGCGATGTTCACCGATGAGCCGAGCACGGTGTAGTCGACACGCTTTTCTGCGCCGACATTGCCGACAACGGCGGGGCCGCTATTGATGCCGACGCGCACGCGTACCTGCGGCAGTCCTTCTTTCTCGCGCTGTTCATTCCAGTCGGCGACGAGGCGCTGCAGCATCAAGCCGGCGAGAACGGCACGATCCGCATGATCATCCTGCAGGATCGGCGCTCCGAAGAACGCCATCACGGCATCGCCGATGAACTTGTCGAGCGTGCCGCCGTACGCGAAGATCGCGTCCACTGCCGCGTTGAAGAAGTGCGAGAGAAACTCGGACACTTCCTCCGGCCTCTTCGTCTCGGAAATCGTGGTGAAGCCGGAGATGTCCGCGAAGAGGATCGAGACGTCCATACTGCGGATCTCGCTCTCCGATGTTGAGACCACGCCTTTGACGATCTCTTCGATGACCGCAGGCGAGTGATAGCGCTCCATCTTCGAGCGGATCTTGCGCTCCTGCTCGACCTTCTCGCTGAGTTGCGCGCGCTCGATCGCAACTGCCGCGAAGTTGGCGAGTGCGGTCAGCAGATCGAGATCCTCTTCCGTGAACCGTCCGACGTGAATCGGCGAATCGACCTGCACCGCGCCAATGACGCGCGCGCGATTCCAGAGCGGGACGCACATCGCGGAACGGATGCCGTGAATCGCGATCGATTTGCCGCCGAGCAGACGCGCATCTTCGAGCGCGTTGGAGGTCATCAGCGCGACCTGCTGCTCGGCCACCATCTTCAGAATCGTGCGCGAGATCGGAATGTCTTCCGCGTTCGCGCCTTCGATGAACTTCGTCAGCTTCGGAACCGGATTGCCAGCGTCGTCGAACAGGATCAGCAGTCCGCGCTCGACAGGCAGGTACTTGAAGATCATGTCCATCACGACGTTGAGGAGCGAGTCGAGGTTGTCGCTCTGCAGCATCGCTTTCGCGACCTGTACCAGAACCTGGAAGATCTTCTCGCGCGCAATGGCCGGCTCGGGTTTGAGGCCCGGCTCGGACTTGTCGCGCTGGACGGGTTTGTCGACTTCCTGAAAGTCGAGATTGAATTCGGAGTTGAAGTCCGAGATACGGCGGATGACCGTGCCCGACGGGTTGTCGAACATCGACTCGCTGGTGAAGTCGACGGACGGCATGCCCTTCAATTCGAGTTGAACCGAGCCAATGAGGATCTTGTCGCCCGGTGTGACGGCGGACTCGGTGATCAAATTACCATTCACCTTCACGCCGTTCGTCGATTTGAGGTCGAGGATCCACCACTGTCCGTTGCGTGGTTCGAACCGCGCATGCTTACGCGACACCGATGGATGATTGAGAACGAGATCGTTTCCCTCGGTGCGACCAACCGACAGTTCTCCGCGCAGGTCCGCGATACGCGGAACGCCGAGGTCAACGTAATGGATCTGGAGTTGATCGGCCATTGTTGAAAGAGCGCCTTGGATTATAGCGTGACGTACTAAGTGATGAGTAATGAGTGACGAGTGACGAGTGACGAGTCGTGAGTCCGTGGCCTCCGTCACTCATCACTCGGCACTCGTCACTCAACACTAGGTCTATAATCTCCTCTCCGGGCAACTCCACCCTATGAACGAGCAATCTTCGGCAACGACAGCCGTAGTACCCGGTCGCATCGTCATCCAGGCGGCACTCCGCACGGATGTTGGACTCGTTCGCTCCGAAAATCAGGACTTCGGAACCTACACGACTCCGACGGAAGAGAAAGGTGCGCATCCTGGAGGCCGACTGCTCGTCGTTGCCGATGGAATGGGTGGGCATCGCGGCGGAGCAACTGCGTCGCGCATTGCCGGGGAAACCGTCAAAGCGCAGTACCTCGGTGGCGAAGGCGATGATGTCGCGGAAACCCTTCGCGACTCGCTGCAGCGCGCGAATGCACGCATCTTTCACGAGGCGCAGGCCAATCCCGATCTGCGCGGCATGGGTACGACGACGTCCGCACTTGCGATCAGAGGAGAGGATGCGTGGTTCGGACACGTCGGCGACTCGCGCATCTATCGCGTGCGTCAGGGCGTGATCGAGCAGATGACCGAAGATCACTCCCTCGTTGCCACGATGGTGCGCGAAGGTCTGCTCACGACCAAGGAAGCGGAGACGCACCCGCGCCGCAATGTCTTGCAGCGCTCGATGGGCGTCGCCGAAGATGTCGAGGTCGATGTCAAAGGACCCTTCGATGTTCTGGAAGGCGATACGTTCATTCTCTGCAGCGATGGTCTGCATGGACTCGTCAAGGAAGATGAGATGGCCGAAGTGGCCAAGCTGGCGATCGACGCGGCGGCAGACGAGTTCGTGCGGCGCGCACTCGAGCGCGGAGCGCCGGACAATGTCACGGTGATCGTCGCGCGCGCAATTCGCGCGGAACCAGGCGATGACGACGTCACGCTGCTCGATCACAAGAGCCAGGAGAAGACGCAGGAGCTCGCAGCAGTTCAGATTCCGGAGCCCGACTCCTCAGAGGCGGAGACGCAGCCCTATCCTTTGGCGCCGACGGAAGAAATCGAAATTCCGGCACCCGAAGCTGCGAGCGAGGCTCGCCCCAACCAACAGGAAATGACGCCGGCGTCCGGCGGATCCTTTCTGAAATGGATGCTGATCGTCGTGCTGGTCGCCGGTGCCGCGGGCGCCTGGTTCTTCTGGAATCATCAACAGGGGATCGGCACCTCGAGATCGACACCGACATCGAACCGGTAAACCGATGCTCCGGGAGCCTCTGCAGCAGACAGCAGACAGCAGGCAGCAGGCAGCAGTGCGGCTGCGGAGCGTGGCTTCTGTTATCTACTGCCTGACTGTTGCCTGCTTCACCGTTGCCTGCCGCCGCGAAGAGGCACGGCTCGATCAGGTGCAAAAGATGGCGTATGCCGTGAAGCCTGCGGTCGTGCGCATCAACGCGTATGCGACCGGCCGGTTTCGCTACGCACCTGCCGTGATTTCCGCGGTCGAGTCACAGCTCCACGCTGAAGGGCTCGATGCCGCAGTGCGCGGTCTGCCCGAAGGCGAGACGACGATCGACACAGGTGCCGGCGGTTCAGGCAGCGGCTTCGTCGTGAATCCCGACGGCGTGATCGTGACGTGTGGTCACGTCGTTGCGCCGACACGCGATGAGGCTGCGCTGCGGAAGGAGTTGCTGCGCAACGGCGCGATTGCTGCGTTGCTGCGACACTTTCCTCTCGATGCCCTGCGCTCGGTTCATCGCGGGGATCGCCTCGACCGCTACATCGAAGGCGTTGCGGCTGGCGGACAGCTCGAGACGATTCGCGTGATCAACGAAGTCGAGTTGTCGAACGGAGAGAAGCTGCCGTTCAAGATCCGCAGCTTTTCACCTCCGTTGAACGAGCGAGGAACCGATCTGGCGCTGGTCGAAATTGCGCGCAAGAACCTTCCTTCGATCCGGATTGCAGATTCCGACACGGTGCGTGTCGGCGACTCGGTGTGGGCGGTTGGCTATCCCGCCGTGGCCAGCAGTTCGGATGATGTGATCGGCGGCTGGCTCTCTCGCGACAGCGATCTCGAGGCGACGGTCAGCCCCGGTAACGTGACCGCGATCAAGCGCAATGTCGCGAACCTTCCGGTGTTGCAGTCGAATGTCGCGATCTATCGCGGCAACTCCGGCGGCCCGGTCGTGAGTCGCGATGGTGAAGTGATCGGCATCTCGACCTGGGGCCACACCGATGCGGAACAGATCAAATTTCTCGTCCCCTCGAATGTCGGGCGCGACATGCTGGCGGCCTCGAAGGTTGCGATCAACAGCGACGGCGAAATGAACCGGCACTATCGTGCTGCGCTCGATGCGGCGGCGGACGACAACTGGAGCAAGGCGAGCAGCGAACTGGCGGTTGCAAGTTCGCTGTTCAAAGGTTCGCCGGACCTCATCCGTTTTCGCCGCGACATCGATCGTGCGATGAAGACGCTGCCGCCGTGGCGTCTTCACCCGATGGCGATGGCGTTCGGCGGCGTTTCGCTCCTCGTCGCGATCATCGGCGGAACGATTCTGTTCATGCAGCGGCGCCCGGCGCGCTTTCCGATGCCGCTCGATATCGCAGGGACGGTCGAGACGGTCGTCCCCAGCGATGGCAATACGCGCGACAGAATGCTCGGCCGCTTCACGATCCTCAATGGCAATCGCGCCGGTCAGCGTCTGGGATTGGGAGGATCGGGAATTCGGATCGGCCGCGAGTCCGCAATTTGTGAGATCGTATTGGAAAATCCGAAAGTGTCGCGGCTCCATGCAGAGGTTGTCTCGATCGATGGAAAAGTGATGCTCATCGATCGGAATTCATCGAACGGAACTTATGTCAACGATCAGAAGATCGACAAGCGTTTCCTGAAAGACGGCGACATCATCTACTTTGGTGGGCGCAACGCGGTTGCAGTCGCCTACCACGCGTGAGGGGTCATCGTGGCTGACAAGCGGTGTGAGAACGGGCACTTCATCGATGAGTCGTGGGATCTCTGTCCCTACTGTCCCGCGGAGGCAGCCGAGCCGGATATTCCGATCGTCCGTCCGGCGCGAGTTCCCGACGCGAAGCCGGTGAGCGCCGCACCACCTCTACCACCGCCTCCACCACCTTCATCGCCTTCGATCGCGCGGCCGGCATCAGCGCCACGAATCACGCCACCTCCTCCAATGGAGAGGACCGTCGCCGTGCGGCAGATGGAAGCCTCAGCGGCGCCGCAGCCGAAGCGCTATGTCGTCGGCTGGCTCGTCGGGTTGAACGGAACCACCCGTGGCGAATCGTTCCCCGTTCGCATCGGAAGAAATGTTCTCGGCCGTGATCGC
>CAZKID010000229.1:954-8615 GCA_964552405.1 uncultured Thermoanaerobaculia bacterium | reverse complement strand
GAAGTCGAACGCTCGTCCCATCGCCTACCCTCGCCAGGTTGCGATGTATATGTGCAAGCACCTCACGGATCTCTCATATCCCGAGATCGGAAAACTGTTCAACAACAAGCATCATTCGACGGTGATGTACTCCGTCGAGAAGATCGATCAGTTGATGCAGGACGACCAGCAACTCGCACGAACGATCGAAATGCTGACCAAACAATTCCGGTGAATGCTGTGGAAAGCTCCTCTGAAAAGTTGTGGATGCTTTTGATCCGTCGTAAAGGCCCCTACGGCATTGCGGAAAACGCGACCTTTTTCCGGTGTTTTTCCACGGGAAAACCCACAGTTTGACAGCGGGAAGAACTGCTATACTTTCGAGACCTTTGCAGCGTGTCGGCGTTTTTTCCGCACGGTTCTACTGCTAACACCACTAAAGAAAAAAAGACCCGGGTTCTGAAGGAAGAGACATGGAACTGACAGTCGGAAAAGCCGATCTTCAGAAAGAGTTGCAGCTTTGCCAGGGAGTCGTTGAGAAGCGGTCGACGATTCCGATTCTCTCGAACGTTCTTCTGAAGGCTGCTGACGGAAAGCTGCAGGTATCCGCGACCGATCTCGACGTCACGATCCTCACGTCTTGCACCGCACGAATCTCGACACCTGGTGGTGTCACCCTCGAAGCTCGTCGTCTGTTCGACATTGTCCGGAGTCTTCCGGATGAGGACGTGCACATCGCTCTCCAGGAAAACAATCAGATGCTTGTCGAATCCGGAACCGCAAAGTTCCGCCTCCTCGGGCTTCCAGCCGAAGACTATCCAACTCTTCCGACGGTGAACGTGTCTGAGGGATACACAATCCCTCTCGATGAACTGAAAACGATGGTTGCGAAAGTGAAGTTCGCAATCACGCACGAAGAGACACGCTTTCAGTTGAACGGCGCTCTGCTCAAAGTTCAGCCGCAAAAGCTCGAGATGGTTGCGACCGACGGTCATCGGATGGCGTTGATCAATTTCCCATACGCGACCGGCGGCAACGGAAAGAAGAGCAGCGAACTGACGATCCTGATTCCGCGAAAGGCGCTCGACGAGATTCTTCGACTCGAGGCAGGAGAAGAAGGCACAGTACGTTTCGGCGTTTCCGACAATCAACTTTTCTTCGATGCTGCCGATCGCCGGCTCATGGCGCGCATGATCGACGTCAACTTCCCGAACTACATGGAAGTCATCTCGCGCGATAACGACCGTCACGTCATGGTCGATCGTGAGCGGCTGCTCTCGACAATCAAACGAATCTCGCTCGTGGCGAATGAGCGTACTCGAGCTGTGCGCTTCGACTTTGCCCCGGGAAAACTCACCGTTTCTTCCACGAATCCCGAGTTGGGAGATGCTCGCGAGACGGTTCCCATCGACTATGCAGGACAGCCGTTCTTCGTTGGGCTGAACGCGGCATACGTGATGGACTTTCTCAGCGCGACCGACACGCCAAGCGTGTCACTCGATCTGAAAGACGAGAACAGTCAGTGCATCGGAAGGCCAGCGTCGACGGCTGAGGATCTTCCGTACGACTATCTGTATGTCGTGATGCCGATGCGCCTGGCGTGATTCTCGAGCGGCTCACGACACAGACATTCCGCAATCTCGACATCGCGGAGCAGAGCTTTCATCCGCATGCGAATCTGATCGTCGGCCGGAACGGTCAGGGGAAGACGAATCTCCTCGAGGCGATCTACTTTCTCGCAACGACGAAATCGTTTCGCACGTCCCGTCCGGCGAACCTCTTTCGTTTCGATGAGCCCGGACTCTTTGTCAGCGGCGTGCTCCTTCGCGACAAGATCGAACGCGCGCTTGCTGTTGGAATGGAACTGGAGCCGCGACGGCGCGCCTTGACGATCAACGCAGAGAGAGTCCCGCTCACGGCGTACGTGAACGCGCTCTCGGTGTTTGCCTACTCATCGTCGCGACTCGACACACTACGAGGCACGCCGGAGGATCGCCGCCGTTTTCTCGACCGAGGGATTGCGAGCGTCAATCCGGGGTATCTCGAACAGCTTTCGCGTTTTCATCGGGCGCTCAAGCAACGGAATGCGCTGCTTCATGACATTGCGACCGGTTCCGCACCCTCGTTCACGCTCGACGCATGGGATGAAGAAACGAGCTCCGCGGCGGAGCCGATCTGGAATGCGCGACGAGCGTATGTGGAACAACTGGCAGCGACGTTTCGGGAGACGGTCGCGACTCACGCCTATCACGTGCAGAACGTCGAGCTCGTGTACAAGCCGGCGAATCGCGAGGTGCCACGCGGCGCCGAGATTCGTGCGCGAACTTCGTTGACGGGCCCGCAGCGCGACGTCCTCGAGTTCGAGATCGGCGGACGACTCGTTGCCGACGTACTCAGCGGCGGCGAGCAGAAGATGATCGTGCTGTTCTTGAAGTTCGCGAAAATCGAGCTCTTTCGCCGCCGGATGGACGACGAACCGTTGTTTCTACTCGACGACATCGATGCCGAATTGGACCTCGATATCCTTCAGGCGCTCCTTCAAAAACTACCCCCTCGGACTCAGGTTTTTGCGACCTCTGCCAAGGAGCGGTTTCTCTACGTTTTGGAAGCGTCGTCTCACAGACGCTTACTCATTGAAAATGGGCGAGTTAGCACCGCCCAAGATTTCGTCTGACACGGGATTTTCATAGTAGAATTCAGCGTTTCCACCAGTTGGCGTAGCACACCCGCCGCAGCCTGCCGGCAAGCCACCGCAGAGAACGATCGAAAGTAACGACCTGATGGCAGACGACTACACCAAAGACGAAGATCCAAAGCTCGCGATCATCGATGGCGGAAAAAGCGAAGAAACCACGTATACCGCAGAAGACATCAAGGTCCTCAAGGGCCTCGATGCCGTGCGCAAGCGCCCGGGAATGTACATCGGCGACACCGATGACATCACCGGCTTACACCACATGGTCTACGAAGTCGTCGACAACGCGATCGACGAGGCGCTTGCGGGTTACGCGGATCGCGTAACCGTCACCATTCATCAGGACAACTCGGTCACGGTCGAAGACAACGGCCGCGGCATTCCCGTTGATCTGCACAAGGAAGAGAATCGATCCGCGGCGGAAGTCATCATGACGGAGCTGCACGCGGGCGGGAAGTTCGACAACAACTCGTACAAGGTTTCCGGCGGTCTGCACGGCGTCGGTGTCTCAGTCGTCAACTTCTTGTCGGAATGGCTCGAGCTCGAGATTCATCGCGACGAGTTCGTGTGGCGTCAACGTTATGAACGCGGCATTCCAGTGGCTCCGATCGAGAAAGGCGAGCGTACGACACACCGCGGAACGCGCGTGTCGTTCAAGTCGGATTCGCAGATCTTCTCGGTCACGGAGATGAACTTCGACACGCTCGCGCAACGCCTGCGCGAGCTCGCATTCCTCAACTCCGGCGTCAACATCGAGATTCGCGACGACCGCACGGAGAAGCATCACGAGTTCTGCTATCAGGGCGGCATCGTCTCGTTCGTGAAGGATCTGAACAAGAACAAGATCCCTCTGCACGACGAGCCCATTTTCATTCGCGACGAAGCCGATGGCGAGACCGTTGAGATCGCGCTGCAGTGGAACGAGGGCTACACCGAGAACATCTACTGCTTTACGAATACGATCAAGAACAGTGATGGCGGAACGCACCTCGCCGGTTTCAAAGGCGGACTCACCCGCACGGTCAATAAGTACATCGAAGAGTCGGGTCTGCTGCAGAAGCTGAAGATTTCTCTCGAAGGCGATGACATTCGCGAAGGCTTGTCGTCCGTCGTCTCCGTGAAGGTCCGCGATCCGAAGTTCTCGTCGCAGACGAAGGACAAACTCGTCTCCTCGCACGTCAAGACGTGGGTCGAACAAGTCGTCAACCAGCGTCTCGGGGAGTACTTCGAAGAAAACCCGCGTGAGGCGAAGCGCATCGTCGAGAAGATCGTCGAAGCAGCGCGTGCGCGTGAAGCCGCACGCAAAGCGCGCGACCTCACGCGCCGCAAAGGCGCGCTCGATTCCGCATCGCTTCCCGGCAAGCTGGCCGACTGCCAGGAGCGCGATCCGCGGTTCTGCGAAATCTATTTCGTCGAGGGAGACTCCGCAGGCGGGTCCGCGAAGCAGGGGCGCGATCGCCGGTACCAGGCGATCCTCCCGCTCAAAGGAAAGATTCTCAACGTCGAGCGCGCGCGCTTCGACAAGATGCTCTCCTCGGAAGAAATCCGATTGATGATCACTGCGCTGGGCACGGGCATCGGCACAGGCGACTTCGATGTCGCCAAACTTCGCTACCACAAGATCATCATCATGACGGACGCAGACGTCGACGGGTCACACATCCGCACGCTGATCCTGACATTCTTCTTTCGCTACATGCGGGAGGTCATCGACCATGGCCACCTGTTCATCGCGCAGCCGCCACTGTTCAAGGTTTCGCAAGGGAAGAAAGACACCTACCTCAAGGACGAGACAGAAAAGTCCCGGTTCCTGCTGAACCGTATCGCCGCGAGTGTGAAAGTGACGCCACAGGCCGGTGGCGAAATCGCGGGCGAAACGCTCGTGGCCATGTTGCAGCGCATGGAGGATTACCGGTCGCATGCGCGAAAACTGCAGGCTCGTGGCATACCGGGCGACGCACTCGATATTCTCCTTGCCGAAGGCTTTAGTGACCGCAGCGCACTGAACGATCCCGTAAAGATTGCAGCGCTGTCTCGTGCCCTTGTCGCACACGGGTTCGAGCATGTCGAACCGAAGACGGATGCGGTGACCGAGACGACCGTTGTGCAGTTCTCGGCCGGTAGCAATGGAACCGGACGCAAGGTCACGATCAACCACGAACTGCTTTCGCAATACGAGTTCCGGCAGATGGCGAAGACTTATGAACAACTCTCCGCCTTCGGGCTGCCGCCATACACCCTCGAGCACGACGAAGAGACGACCAGGTTCGCTCGCGTCGACGAGCTGATCTCTGAGATCTATCGCCGCGCCGAGAAGGGCCTTTCCATCAGCCGCTACAAAGGCCTCGGCGAAATGAACCCCGAGCAGCTATGGGAGACGACCATGAACCCCGAGACGCGCCGCCTCCTGCAGGTGCGAGTCGAAGACGGGGTCGGCGCCGAGGAGCTGTTCACGATCCTGATGGGCGATCAGGTCGAGCCGCGCCGGCTCTTCATCCAGGACAACGCCCTCGAAGTCAAAAACCTGGACATTTAGTCATCACGAAAATTCATGTCTGAATCGGATTACACAAACTTCAACGACCAGCGCTTGCCGGTCAACATCGAAGACGAGATGCGGAAGTCGTATCTCGACTACGCGATGTCCGTCATCATCGGCCGTGCGCTGCCTGATGTGCGCGACGGCCTCAAGCCGGTGCATCGCCGCGTGCTGTACGGGATGTACGAGCAGGGCAACACCGCCGGCCGCGCCTACAAAAAATCCGCGCGCATCGTCGGCGACGTGATGGGCAAGTATCACCCGCATGGCGACAGCGCGATTTACGACACCGTGGTGCGCATGGCGCAGGACTTCTCGCTCCGCTATCCGCTGGTCGATGGCCAGGGCAACTTCGGATCCGTCGACGGCGACAACCCGGCGGCGATGCGTTACACGGAAGTCCGTCTTACGCGTCTCGCCGAAGAGTTGATGCGCGACGACATCGACAAGGAAACGGTTGATTGGGTTCCGAACTACGACGGCTCCGAGCGCGAACCGAGCGTCCTTCCCTCCAAGTTCCCCAATCTGCTCGTGAACGGCAGCTCGGGCATTGCCGTCGGTATGGCGACGAACATTCCGCCGCACAACCTGGGCGAAGTCATCGACGCCTGCCTGATGGTGATCGACAACCCGAAGGCGACTGTGAAGGATCTGATCACCGTGATGCCGGGCCCCGACTTTCCGACGGCGGGATTCATTCATGGCCTCGACGGGATCTACGAAGCCTATAAGACCGGCCGCGGCATCATTCAGGTTCGGGCGCGCGCCGTCATCGAAGAAACGAAGAAGCAGGACAAGCAGCAGATCGTCGTGACGGAGATTCCGTACATGACGAACAAGAAGCGGCTGATCGAGAAGAGCGCCGAGCTCCATCGCGAAAAGAAGCTCGAAGGTGTCTCCGATCTGCGAGACGAATCCGATCGGCAGGGCATGCGGATCGTGATCGAGCTGAAGCGCGGCGAGGTACCCGAAGTCGTCCTCAACAATCTGTATGCAATGACGCAGATGCAGACGACGTTCGGAATCATCTTCCTGGCGATCGTCAACAACAAGCCCGAAGTGATGGACCTCCCGACGATGCTCCATCACTTCGTCGAGCATCGCAAAGAGATCGTCGTCCGCCGCACGCGCTTCGACCTGCGCAAGGCGGAAGAACGTGCACACATCCTCGACGGGCTCGTCAAAGCACTCGATCATCTCGATGAAGTGATCTCGCTGATTCGCGGCAGCAAGACGCCGCCCGAAGCGAAAGAAGGACTCGTCACGAAATTCGAGTTCTCCGAGATTCAGGCGCAGGCGATTCTCGAGATGCGCCTGCAACGTCTCACGGGTCTCGAGCGCGACAAGATCGTGCAGGAGTACCAGGAAGTACTCGCGCTCATCGCGAGGCTGCGCGAGATTCTTGCGTCCGAGAAGCTTGTGCTCGACATCATCGCGACCGAGCTTCGCGAGATCAAAGAACAGTACGGCGACAAGCGCCGCACCGAGATCATTGCCGAAGCAAGCGACATCTCCATCGAAGACATGATCGCTGACGAAGACATGGTCATCACCGTGTCGCGCGGCGGCTACATCAAGCGCTCACCGCTGTCCCTTTATCGTGCACAGCGCCGGGGTGGAAAAGGCCGCATCGGGATGCAGACGAAGGAAGAGGACATCGTCGAGCATCTCTTCGTGGCCAGTGCGCACTCCTACGTGCTGGTCTTCACCGACAAGGGACGGTTGTACTGGTTGAAGGTTCATCAGATTCCGGAAGTCGCATCGAACGCGCGCGGCAAGGCAATCGTGAACCTGCTCCAGGTGGAGCAAGGTGAGAGCGTACGAGCGTTGCTGACGGTGAAGGACTTCACTGAAGCGAAGTACGTCGTCATGGCGACGCGTGCCGGGAAGATCAAGAAGACCGAGCTCGACGCCTTTTCGAACGTGCGCGCAAGCGGCATCATCGCGATCGACATCAACGAAGGCGATGACCTCTACGCCGTCCGTCTCTCCGATGGAAACAGCGAGATTTTCGTCGGAACCTATGGCGGCCGCGCGATCCGCTTCCATGAGTCGGACGTTCGCCCGATGGGCCGCGGAGCCGCTGGTGTGAAGGCGATCACCTTGCGCGATGGCGATCACGTCGTCGAGATGGATGTCATCCCCGCGTCGAACGAAGTTGCGACGTCGGAAGAAGTCGTCGAAGAGATCGAAAGCGAGTCGGATGAGGAAGTCGCAACGACCGACAACCGCGGCCAGATCCTCACCGTGACGGAAAAAGGCTTCGGCAAGCGCACACCCGTCTCGATGTATCGCCTGCAGAGCCGCGGTGGAATGGGTGTCGCGAACATCAAGATCACGGAGCGCAACGGCAAGGTTGCAGGCTTCGCGCATGTCTTCGGCGACGAAACAAAGCTCCTCATCACCGAACCAGCCCCTGTCATTAGCATCCCCGGTGAGGGCTCTCCC
>CAZKID010000229.1:0-944 GCA_964552405.1 uncultured Thermoanaerobaculia bacterium | reverse complement strand
CCGAGAGGACGTGCGGGACCTTCTCGGGCACCGAGAAGGGCTTCGCGAACCGGATGACGGACTCGATTTATCGGCGGATGAGCCGCGGCGGAACGGGCGTCATCAACATCAAGAGCACTGAGAAGAACGGGAAGGTCGCGGGCATCGCCCACGTCGTCGGCGACGAGCAGATCCTGCTCATCACCGAGCAGGGGATGATCATCCGCACGAACGTCACCGACCTCCGCCCGATGGGCCGCTCGACGCAGGGCGTGCGCGTGATCAACGTCGATGAGAACGATCGCGTCGTGGCCTCCGTCAAAGTCGTGAGCGAGAACGAAACGGAGGAGCCGGAGACGGTACCTCCTGCCGATGACACGATTCACTAGAGGGCGAAATCGAGCATGCTGAGAATGTCGCGCGATCGAGTCAGCCAGGTGGCGCGCGAGCTGCTGGACATTCTTACCCGCACGCAGTCCGTCGTGCTGCTCAAGGATCGTGAATCGGTTCGTCAGGCGATCGCCCATGCGCTCGACGACGAACTGAAGCGAGAGCAGGATCGCGAAGAAAACGTCCGGCGCAAACTCGCGACGATCAAGAAGCCGCCGGCGCCCGGATCGAACGAGTACGACCAGCTCTTCACCAAACTGCTAGAGGAAGAGCACGTGCGCGAAGGGCTCGAATAGCAGACCTACTGAATCGTCTCCCCGACCTCATCCTCGTCCTGCATCACCTTGCGCCAGCGCTGCGCCTTCATTCGCTCGAACACGCCGCCTGCGTGTCCCGCAGGAATCCAACTGTTGCCGCCGCACTTCGGACAGCGTCCGCGAAAGGCGATGTTCTTCCCGCAATCGGGACAGATGATCACCAGCGAGTGCGAAAGCTCCAGCTTCTGCTCGCCTTCCGTGTCGAGACTATTGAGGAAGGTTGCCAGATTGATGAAGGTGTCCTCGAGCGCCATGCTA
>CAZKID010000228.1:0-8641 GCA_964552405.1 uncultured Thermoanaerobaculia bacterium | reverse complement strand
GGCGGGGGTCACCAAGAATTTGAAAGCGCTCGGTGATCGGGAGGTTCGGGTCAGTCGTTGCGTCGCCAAAGATCCAGGTGTCGGTGCCGCGCCACGCATACGTTCGAGACACGTTCGTGAGCGCCGGGGTTGAGGAATCGCCGATCTGCGTATCGATCTCGATGAGCGAGTTCGATGGAAGGACGAACGAAGGAATCGTGACGACCCAGCGCGCGGTGTTCTTCGCGATGTTCGTGCGGTTGTCGGGCGCCGTCGTGAACGCGTTCGGTGCCGTGCCGTCGGGCAGGTTCTCGACGGGCGAAGGGATGTACTCGAGTCCGTACAACCGCGATGCCGCGGGTAAGCCGCCGCGGTCGCACGGATTCGTCACGCTCACGCAGGGGGTCTTCAGCGGCGAGTTGTAGAGAGTAAAGACGGTGTCGTTCGCCGTGTTCGTCGACGACCAGTACATCGTGCCGGGGCTGGAGATCATGGGCGCGATCTGCGCCGAATACGGCGTGTTGCTGATGCCGCCGCTGATCGACGCCACATCATTCGGTGAAGCGGTGTAGCGAAGATTCTTGATCGTGACGGTGATCGGAACGTTCAGCGTGTCTGGCACAGAATTCGGGCTGTTGATATTCGTGTGGTACGAGTAGACGCGAAGGTTGATGTTCTCCGAGTTCGTGTAGCGCAGTTTCTCGGGATGCGTGACGACACGGACATTCGGCCAGGTCGCCGGATCCTTCGCCGCGTCCGCGTAGTTGCGCACGGGAGGAAACGGAAAGAGCTCGCCGTGCAGATTGATGATGATCGCGTTCTTGTACTGCGACGGATGCATGTACATGTCATCCAGCAGAAGGCGCAGCGTGGGCGTATCGGCGGATTCCTGCCCGGCCGCGACGCGTGCATCGAAGAGAGCGCGCTCTTCCGGATAGCGCATCGCGTTGTTGTATTGATCGGCGAGTGAGTACGGCAGACGGTTCGTGGTCGCGTCGTAGCCGTTGACGACAGTGCTGTCGACCTTCACGCGGCCCGAGAAGAAGTCGGGAGGATAGTAGTAATTCACTGCCGAGCCGCTCGGCATCAGTCCCGGATAGAAGTAGACGGAGTCGATCGCTGCGTTCGAGTCGTTCGTTCGATTGACGTAGGGTGTGTAGTACGGATCGCGGCCGTAGGAGAGCTTGCGGATCCAGTGACGACGGAACTGCAATCCGGGTTGACGCGCTTCGAGGTCGGCCATCGCGCTGTCGACGAACGGCACGACGTCCTGCATGTACACCCACCAGCCGGGGATGTTCTCGATCGCGATCAGGTAGATGTCATAGACCTGCGTGGGAGGAGAGTTCTGTCCGATCGTACTGAGCACGCTCGCAACTTCCGCCAGCAGGCGCTGACCGCTCTTCTCGTTGACGAAGACCTTCACGTTGACGATGCGCAGGTCGTTCGAGCCAGTGATCTTCTGAACCGAGATGCGGCGCTCGTAGAGCCACTGGTTCGGTCCCATCGATGTGTTGCCACTCGCGGCATTCGCAGGATCGGTGATCGATGTCTGTGTGGTGAGGACCGTTTTGTTCGTGACGCCGTCGTCGAACTGGTCGAGTACGACGGCGTTCGAACCCGTGCTCGACTGCACGAGCGAACGTAGTTCCTCGAGCATCGAGATCGCCTTCTGCGTTGCGAACTGCTTGTTGATGTTGTCCTGCGTGCCGCGATAGGCCGTGGTGAGCATGTTCGAAGAGGCGACGATGAGCATCCCTGTCAGCGCGATCGCGACCATCGCCTCGGCCAGAGACATACCGCGTTCGTAATATCGATGGCTCATGTCAGTTTCCCTTCGTGACGATCCACGGCGTTCTGCTGAAGAGGTAGTTGCCCTTCTGCAGGCGGATCTGGTCGAGAATCGAGGAGTCGTAATCGATCTCTGCCACCTCGGCGCCGCTGGAGAGCTGCACCGGACCGTTCGCGATGACAGCGCCGGTGATGCTGGAGGGAGGCGAGATGTTGAGCGTTCCGCCGACCCAGACCAGACCGTTGAAGAACGCGTTCGACTGCGGATTCAATATGAGATTGCCGAGCACGACGAGGATGCCGCTGCCGGTTAGACGCTTCGTTGGACCGAACGTCGCATTGCCGCGGATCACGATCAGTGACATGGTCGGCATCGGGTCAGGAAGATCGCGCTCGTCGTCGACGACGATGTCGGCCATTCCGATCAGTTCCTGCTGGGTGACGCCGAAAACGCTGCTCAGCGCGAAGGCGCCGTTGGTGGTGTTCTGGGCCGGGTTGCCGCTGACCGTGCCGCTCACTCGTGGAGTTCCGGTGGACGGCGGATACGCGACGCCGATTCCGTTTGTGCCGCCGAGGATGCGACCGCTCGCCGTGACGTTGACGTTGGAGCCGCGGCTCGCGCTGAGCGCTGCACTTGCGGGAAGTGCCAAGGCCAGACGCTGAATCTCCGTCCGCATCGTCCGCTTCGCGAGAATCGTGTTGCCGTTGACTCCCGGTCCGCTGCTCGCGCTGTTCTGCACGTACACGTAGCCGGCGGAGTCGATCTGCCACACCGTGCCCGCGCTACGGCCGCGGCGTGCGCTCACGTCCGTGACCATCGTCTTACGTACTTCATAGCGGCCCGCGACGCGGCCCACATCGTTGATCGAGTACGTGCGGACGATGCCGATCGACGAGTCTTCGGTCTCGGCGCCGGTGGGAGTGAAGGTCGTCACGGGCTGCACGCGCTGATGGACGAACCATGAGAGCGCGTTGGTGAGGCCCGCATTCGCGGCGTTGTATGCCTGTCCCTGGGAGATCAGCTGCCGCGTGACCATGCGGCCTGACATGCGCGAGATCGTCAGCGCCGTTGCCAGGAGCAGCAGAATGATCGTGCTCGCGAACAGCACGAGGGCCAGTGCGGCTCCTCGTTCGCCCGATCGGTTGTTTCTAGACACGAGACTTCTCCCTATCGGTCAGAGACCGGATTTGTTGCGGAGGTAATTTTTTCAGGGGGCCCGATACACGAAGAGGGGCGTTACGCCCCTCTGTCCGGCACCGTGGCCGTCACCGGTGTGGCTGGTTTGACGTTCACGTTGCCGTACAGAACCTCCGGAAACAAAAAAAGGGGCGTTACGCCCCTTTGTTGGTACTTGCTACCGCGATGTTTTCGTTTCCGAGGATTCTTGCCGGTCTGCGTAAAGACCGTGTGTGCGCCGGTGTCAAAAGTTCGTAAAAGAGAGCTGCCCGTGATTCTGCTCACACTGACAATGCTTCGAAATAGTCGCGGATCCCTTCCAGCTCCTCGTCCGTGAGACAAGACATTGCACCTTGCGGGTTGCGCTGACTCAGGACCGAGTTATTGATCCAACCGAACATTTCGTCGTGAAACCAAGCGACATCGCTCGAAGTGCAACGAGTGGTTAGTGTCTTCGCCGCAGCCGGTGGGTCGCCGGAAAACCCCGGCACTCGTGAGACGAGCGATGCCACGAGGTTCGTTTGCTCGGAGCCGAATGCGCGCTCTCTGCAGCCCCCGAGAAACAGTAACGCTGACCAGGGGTTGCGTGCGCGCCTCGCGATGAGCTCGATTTCCGCGAAGCGAAATGCGGGCAGAGAGGAATGGCCGCTCTCATAGCCCAGGATGATTCGCTGATCGTTGTCGCGACCGATCCAGAAACGAGTTTGATGTTCGGCGTCCGCCGCGAATTCGAGCTCGACATAGAGTGAAGAGCCGACATCGATGCGCACGAACGGCCAGGTGTCTGATTTGAAGCGGCTGTGAATCATCTCCTCGAAATCGGCCGCTCCGGCTCCCTCCTCGAAAAGATCGTGCAATCGCATCGCCCAGAAGCGCGGCTCGGAAACCGCGTCGGACACAACGAGCCGCTCCGAGGTTTCTCGGAAGCCGAGTCCTACCACGAGCTCCCTCTCGTCGATCATTGCGTGGTCTCGTAACGGTTTCACATGGAGCGTGACCGCGCCCTTGTGACCTGCCTGAAGCGGCCACTGATCGATGCTGTCGCCACCGTGGCGCCGAATGCTCGAATAGACGTCTCGTCCATCCGCCGTACGCAGCTTCACCCATTCCGGTCCGGCAAACGCACCTCCGATGATGGTGCCGGTAATGGAGATCTCGTCGTCTCGATAGGTGATGCCGGAGACTTTGAGATCGAACGGCATGGCGATCACGGAAGCGCGATCAGATGATCGGCGAAGACCTGGTTGAATAGCGCGCCCGCGCGCCGCTCGCGCAACCGTTGCACAACGTTGGGACCTGTCATCCCGAGCCTGTGGAGGATGCGGCCGGCGACGAGGGCGGAGCGATTGAAGCCCATCCCGCAATGGGAGAGCACGCGATGTCCTCCTTCCACGAGGTGTGCACCGAGGGCACTCACCGCCTCGAGCTTGCGAAGATCCGGCAGCTCTTCATCGTAGATCGGGAAGTAAACGTAGAGACAACGGCCTGGAAGCGTCGGGATACAGTCATCGAGGCCGCCGTCGAGATCGATCACGGTGTCGATCCCATGTGATTCGAGGATCGACCAGTCGTGAATCGCCGGCGAGATGTAGAGCGAACCGTAGTCGTCTACCTGGTAAAGCCTGGAGAGATCGATCGCCGCCATGGTGGAGGCATCATTCTGCCACGTTGTTTACCGAGAGGCGCGACGGCGTTTTCCTGCGATAACGGAAAAGTCCGTCGTGCTGCGAACGTAGGCGTCCGCGCGGTCGGCGCGGATGCGGCCGCTCTTCGCATTGCTCGGGATTGTCGCGGTGATCTGCGTGTCACTGTCGACGATGAATGGTGCGGAGACGTCACCGAAGAAAACTGTCGTGACGTCAAGGAAGCCCTTGCCTGTGATCACGACCCGGCTCGAACCAGTTCCTCGGTCGGGCGAGAACGTGGTGATCGTGAGCACGCGCAATTGCGTGAGGCCCGATGGAAGATTGATGCGCGATTGTCCGAAGTCCGCGGTGTATGGCGATCCCTTGAACGTCATGCCGATCGTGTAAGGGAACTCCGGTTCTCCTCCGGCATCGATGGGCAGGAAGTACGCGTAGGTTCCGGTCGGGTAATCGGGTGTGATGCAAAAGTGACCATCGTGCTCGTCGAGATCTCCGAGTCCCGGCACGAACTCGTAGTCCTCGAGATAACGACCGAGCGGAAACTGCGACGAGACATCGGGCCCGTACTGATTTGGCTGCAGCGCCTGACCGTTCGGCAGGGAGTGCCGCTGCGTAATCACGCGTAGACGAAAACTGCTCTCCATCCTCCGCACGACGCCCGATGGATCGAAGCCCCACGGCCCGTAGATCGGATAGCCATCGAATGCGAAGCCGAGGATCGGCGAATGTTGTGTGCTCGTCGCGCCGAGCTGTTTGCCGAGACACGCGGGATACTCATGATGATGATAGGCGCCCTGTTGTTGTGGATGACCATCACAGGGATCGAATCCGGGTGCTTCGACGACACCGCCGTTGCGGTTCCAGACGCCGTCGCCCTGCGGAGTTTCCGAGTGCGTCGCATTCGACCAGGAGAACGTGTCCCACGCGTTGTAGATCGCAACGCCGTTTACAAAGAGGCCGTTCGCGCCGGGTGGTGTGCGCACTGGTGTCGTCGCATCGACGGGCTGCCGCGGAATTGCAACGACGTAGTTCTGCTGCCGCGGAACGTTAGGATTCGGTCCCCACGGTCCGATGTCATAGGACGGTATGCCGCTGGCACTGATGTACGCGTACGCGTTGTCGTACTGCACCTGCTGCACGTTCGCGAGCAACGTTCCTGTTGTGCCGTTCTGAAGGTGATACGTGCCCGTCTCCGCCGTCGTGTTGATTCGCCACGATGTCAGAACGGGCTGCGCAAAGAGTGGAATGGTGAGCGCGAAGATCCCCGCGAGCCGTCCGGCTCCGCTTACGTCTGCTAGCATCACCTCAGTATGACGACGTCGGTCTTCGTCGGCACGAGTCTCGATGGATTCATCGCGCGGAAGGATGGCTCGTTCGATTTCCTGCCGGCGGACGGCGGCGAGCCACATGGCTATGAAGAGTTCATCGCAATGGTCGATGCACTCGTGATCGGCCGCCACACATTCGAGACCGTACTCGCATTCAGTGAATGGCCGTATGGATCAAAGCGCGTCGTCGTGTTGAGCAGCCGCGAGCTCGACCTCTCCCGTGCGAAAGGCGTCGTCGAGCAAATGAGCGGCGCGCCTGCTGCAATCGTCGAGTCACTCGCGATGAGCGGTTCGCAGCGTCTCTACATTGATGGCGGCATCACGATTCAGCGTTTTCTGAGAGAAGGACTCATTGATCGCCTCGTGATTACACGAGTTCCGGTGCTGATCGGCGAAGGAATCCCGTTATTCGGAAGTTTGCCGCATGACGTGCGCCTCCAGCATCTCTGGACGCGCACGTTCCCGAGCGGCATGGTGCAGAGCGAATATCGTGTAAATGGGCACTAGCGAGTCCTCTTGATTCTGGGCTCAGATCTCCGTCATCCCGAGCGTACGGGCTATCCCTCGTAGTGCTTGAACTCGAGCTCGGCCTGGGCCGCCGCGAGCCGCGCTACCGGTACGCGGTACGGCGAGCACGAGACGTAGTTCAGACCGCACGTACGGAAGAAGCGGATCGAGTCGGGATCGCCGCCATGTTCGCCGCAGACGCCGACCTTGAGATTCGCATTCGCACCGCGTCCCCGCTCCGTGCCGAGCTTCACCAACTGACCGACCCCTTCCTGATCGATCGACTCGAATGGATCTTTCTTCAGAATCTTCTTGTCGACATACTCGGGCAGGAACGTTCCCGCGTCGTCTCGCGAATAGCCGAATGTCATCTGCGTCAGATCGTTCGTGCCGAACGAGAAGAACTCGGCAACCTCACCGAGTTTGTCGGCGACCAGCGCCGCGCGCGGAATCTCGATCATCGTTCCGACGATCACCGGAAGGTCGACGCCATTCGCCTTTAGTGTCTCCGCGCCAACTCGTCGCACCATCTCCGTGAGAATGGTCAACTCCTTGACCGTTCCCACCAACGGAATCATCACCTCGGGCCGCGCATCGATCCCTTCCTTCTTCACGGTGCACGCCGCCAGATAAATCGCCCGCACCTGCATCTCGTAGATCTCCGGATACGTGACCGCGAGACGGCAGCCCCGGTGACCGAGCATCGGATTCGACTCGTGCAGCTGATTCACCTTCGCTCGCAGCTCGACGAAACCCCACCCCATGTCGCGCGCCACGGCTGAGATCTGCTGTTCGCTCTGCGGCAGAAACTCGTGCAGCGGCGGATCGAGCAGGCGGATCGTTACCGGCAGTCCGGCCAGCTCGCGGAAGATGCCTTCGAAGTCTGCCTGCTGGAACGGCAGTAGTTGATCGAGTGCGTGACGGCGCCCCTTCTCGTCGCGCGCGAGAATCATTTCGCGAACACGAAGGATGCGCTCTTCGGCGAAGAACATATGCTCCGTGCGGCAAAGGCCAATGCCAGCCGCGCCGAACAGCCGGGCAACGCGCGCGTCTTTCGGCGTGTCCGCGTTCGTGCGTACACCGAGCGAGCGGATCTCGTCCGACCACTTGAGCAGGCGATCGAAGTTGCGGAACGTCTCCGACTCGCTCGGCTGCATCGTGTTGTCGATGAGCACCTGAATGACTTCCGACGGCTTCGTCGCGAGCTTGCCGCCGATGATCTCGCCCGAGGTACCGTCGATCGAGAGCCAGTCGCCTTCTTCGAGCGGCTCGTGTCCTTCGGAACGAAGCTCACCTTTGCCGTAGTCGACGCGCAGATTCCCTGCGCCGACGACACATGGACGTCCCATGCCGCGCGCGACGACGGCCGCATGTGACGTGAGCCCGCCGCGCGTGGTCAGAATGCCCGCGGCGCTGTGCATGCCGGCGATGTCTTCGGGCGAGGTCTCGATCCGCACGAGGATTACCGGATCATCCTTCGCCATCGAGACTGCGCGTTCGGCGCTGAACGCGATGCGTCCCGTCGCGGCGCCGGGGCCCGCGGGAAGACCGCGGCCGAGCAGCCGTCCGCCCTGGACGGCTTTCGACTTCTCCTTGGCATCGAACATCGGTGCGAGCAACTGAACGATTTGTCCCGCTTCGACGCGCGAGACCGCCTCGGTATGACTGATGAGACCTTCATCGACCATGTCGCACGCGATCTTCACCGCGGCGAAGCCGGTGCGCTTGCCGGTACGCGTCTGCAGCAGGTACAGCTTGTGCGCCTGAATCGTGAACTCGATGTCCTGCATGTCGCGATAGTGCGACTCGAGTTTTTTGTAGACGTCCTCTAGCTGCGCGTACACCTCGGGCATTGACTCTTCGAGCGACTTCTCAGCAATCGATGACGACGCACCGACGTCGGTCACCTGCGACTTCGAGATTGGGAGCGGAGTGCGGATGCCGGCCACGACATCCTCCCCCTGCGCGTTCGCGAGATACTCGCCGAAGAACTTGTGCTCGCCGTTCGACGGATTGCGCGTGAACGCAACGCCCGTCGCGCAGTCGTCGCCCATGTTGCCGAAGACCATCGACTGCACGTTGACGGCGGTTCCCCAATCATCGGGAATCTGATTCAGCTTGCGGTACGTGATGGCGCGCTGGTTGTTCCATGACGTGAACACCGCGCCGATCGCGCCCCACAACTGTTCGTGGACGTCCTGCGGAAATTCTTT
>CAZKID010000227.1:0-8650 GCA_964552405.1 uncultured Thermoanaerobaculia bacterium | reverse complement strand
GCGCAGCGCCGATTCGCCGCTCGGGATGACGTGCAGAACGTCAGAGCTCCACTCGCGTCCCCAGCTCCACCACTCGATTCGGCGGCATACCGAAGTAGAGCGTCGCGCTGCGATCGTTGCGCTTGAGAAACGCGAAGAGCATCAGGCGCAAGCGGCCCATGCGCCTCGTCACACGCTCTCCCGGCGGCACACACGTCGTGCGCCCGAGGTAGTAGGTCATGCGATCGGCGTCGATGGGAACACCTTTCTGAGCAGCGAGCTCCAGCACGTGCGGCGCGTCGGGATCCTCCATGAATCCATAGCGCCCGACCACCCGATGAAAGCCCATGTGCAATGACTCCACCGTGACGCGATGCTCGTCGTCGACATACGGCACATCGACCGTCGTGATCGTCAGCAGCACTGCGACCTCGTGCAGCACCTGGTTGTGTTTCAGATGGTGCAGCAGCACCAGCGGCACGCCCTCCCCTTCGCGCGCGAGAAACACGCCGGTTCCGCGAATGCGAATCGGCTCATGCCGTTCGAGACTGCTGATGAACACATCGATCGGAAGCGCGCGCTCACTGACCTCAGCTTGCAACACTTTCTGGCCGGCGGCCCACGTCGACATGATCGCGAAGACCGCGCTGCCGATTGCCAGCGGCAGCCAGCCGCCGTCAATGAACTTGACGACATTCGCGGCAACGAACGACAGATCCGCGATCATGAACACACCGCACACGCCGCTGACGAGCCACCACGACCATCGCCAACGACGACGCGCGACTGCCCCAAAGAGAATCGTGGTGATTGCCATCGTCGCCGACACCGCAAGGCCAAACGCGGCCGCCAGACGATCCGACGACCTGAAGACGAGTACGATCGCGATGGTCGCGATCATCAGCATCCAGTTGAGTCCCGGCAGATAGATCTGACCAGCCGCTGCACCCGACGTGTGGACGATCTGCACGCGAGGCAGGAACCCGAGTTGCGTAGCCTGCCGTGTCAAAGAGAACACTGCGGAGATCAGCGCCTGCGACGCCACGATCGTGGCCAGCGTCGCCAGTCCCACCATCGGATACAGCGCCGCGGCCGGCACCGTCGAGTAGAACGGTCTCGCCGCCGCTTCAGGATGATTCAGCAGATGTGCGGCCTGTCCGAGATAGCTCAGCGTCAGCGCGGGTAATGCCAGGCCGTACCACGACAGCCGAATGGGGCGCGTGCCGAAATGCCCCATGTCCGCGTACAACGCCTCGCCGCCGGTGAGACAGAGAATCACCGCGCCAAGTGCGAGAAATCCGTGCGAGCCGTTCTGTTGAAAGAATCGAACCGCATGCAGCGGATTGATTGCGGCGAGCGCGTGCAGATTCGTCGAGAGCGAGCGCACGCCGAGAATCGCGATCACGATGAACCACGTCGCGAGGATCGGGCCGAAGAACACCCCAACGCGTCCCGAGCCATGTGGCTGAATCGCAAAGAGAAACACGAGAATCACGATCGTTAGCGGGATGATCGCGCCCGCAAGATTCGGCGTCGCAACCGCGAGCCCCTCCACCGCGCTGAGCACCGAGATCGCCGGCGTGATGATCCCGTCTCCATAGAGCATGGCCGCGCCAAAGAGTGCGAGCGCGACGAACACGCCGATGCGCTTCTGCTTCGCCGTCCGCCGCGTGAGCAGCGCGAGCAGCGCGAGGATCCCGCCTTCGCCACGGTTGCCGGCGCGCATCAGCAGCGCGACGTACTTCACGCTCACCATCAGAATGAGCGACCAGAGAAAGAGCGACAACATTCCGATCACGTTGTCGGGCGTCGCGCGCACCCCATGCGTCCCGTGAAATGCCTCCTGCAATGCATACAGCGGACTGGTGCCCAGGTCGCCGAAGACGACGCCGAGTGCGGAGAGGGAGAGGAGGAGGATGGGGGCCGGCTGCTGATGCGAATCCTTCACGCTCACAGTGTGCACTACGCTAGTCGTACACGATTTGCCTTTCGAAAATCTTTAGCAGTCTTTCGTATTTCTTACGCGCTTCCTCCGGACTTACTGACCGCATCTCGATTTGAATGGAGACGCTCATGAAGCACCTTCTCATCGCGTTGCTTTTCGTCGTCAGCGCAAACGCACAAACGATCTCACTACATGGCTGGGTGGATGCGTACTACGCGGGGAACGACGACGACCCACGGCCCGCACTCAACTTCTTCAGCGGCGCAGGAACGACGGCACATCGCGCGAATCAGCTCGCGCTCAACGTCGCGGCGATCGACATCGTGAGCGAGCCGAAGCCGCTCGGATTCCACATCACGCTCGTCGGTGGCGACTCTGCCGATGTCGTTCACGCCACCGAGGGCCATCGCGGCGCGATTCGCAACATCTACCAGGCGTCGATGACGTACAACGCCGGCAAGCTCGGACTCGAGGCCGGCATCTATCCGTCGCACATCGGCTTCGAGGGTTTCTTCACGAAAGACAACTGGAACTACACGCGCAGCTGGCTCGGCGAGCTCTCGCCGTACTACCAGAGCGGCGTCAAGGCTTCCTACTCGATCAACGATCACTGGTCGGCGCAAGTCCATGCGCTCAACGGATGGCAGAACGTAACCGCCCACGCGCGGAAAGCCGCCGGGACGCAGCTCGCGTACAACGACTCGCGACTGTCCGCCTCGATCAACACCTACATCGACTCGCATCGCAAGTTCGGCGATCTCGTCGCCACCTGGAAGGCAACGAAGAGCCTCAGCGTCGGCACGTCGATCGATCGCGGCCATGACTCCGGCACGAACTGGACCGGCATCGCCGCCTATGCGCGCTACTCCTTGAACGACCGGCACGCGATCGCCATTCGTGCCGAACACTTCCGCGATCCGCAGGGCGGCATCAGCGGCACTGCGCAGCGGCTGCGCGAAGGAACCCTGACCTACGAGGTCCGGCAATCACAACACCTGATCCTCAAAGCGGAAGCACGAAGGGATCACTTCCTATCAACCGGCCAGACTCTCGCGATTGCGAGCGCGGTCATCAACTACTGACGATGGCTGATTTTCTGTATGTCCTGTTCACCGTCGTGCTCTTCGCGATTGCGATCGCGTATGTGCACGCATGCGAGCGCGTATGAATCTCGAAACAACCATCGCCCTCGCGCTCTCACTGTTCGCACTCGGCTACCTGCTATACGCGCTGTTGCGCCCGGAAGACCTATAGATGCTCGCGCAGAAAATCCTCATCTACTTCGCGCTGATTCTCGCCGTCGCGAAACCGATGGGCGTCTACATGGCGCGCCTCTTCTCGCGTGAGCGCAGCAACGCCGTCGAGCGCGCGATCTATCGCCTCGCCGGGATCGACGAGACGAAGGAACAAACCTGGACGCAGTACACGATCGCGATGCTGATCTTCAGCGCGATCACGCTGCTGCTCACCTACGCGGTCGAGCGACTGCAACATCTGCTTCCGCTGAATCCCGACAAGCTGGGCGCCGTCGCACCGGATCTCGCGTGGAACACCGCGGTCTCATTCACGACGAACACGAACTGGCAGGCCTACAGCGGCGAGTCGACGATGTCGCATCTCACGCAGATGCTCGGCCTCACGCTGCACAACTTCACCTCCGCGGCCGTCGGAATCGCGCTCGCGATCGCAATCGTCCGCGGCGTCACGCGCACAAGCGCCACGACCATCGGCAACTTCTGGGTGGACCTCACGCGGTGCACGCTGTGGCTGCTGCTGCCGATCTCCCTCGTCTCCGCGATTGTGCTCGCGTCAAACGGCGTCATTCAGAACTTTCACCCGACACGACAGATCACGACCATCGAAGGAAAGACGCAGAGGATTCCGCAAGGGCCGGTGGCATCCCAGGAAGCGATCAAAGAGCTAGGCACGAACGGCGGCGGCTTCTTCAACGCGAATTCCGCATTTCCTTATGAGAATCCGACACCGTTTTCGAATCTCTTCGAGATGTTTCTCATTTTCCTGATTCCCGCAGGACTGCCGATCACACTCGGCCTCATGACCGGCAAGCCGCGTCACGGCTGGGCCGTGTTCTGGGCGATGGCGATTCTGTTTCTCGCTGCCGCATTCGTCTGCGTCTACGCGGAGCAACGCGGCAATCCGCTGCACCACGTCGCGGGCGGCAACATGGAAGGGAAGGAAGTCCGCTTCGGCATCGGTGACTCCGCGCTCTTCGCCACCATCACGACCGATGCCTCGTGCGGCGCAGTCAATTCGTGGCACGACTCGTTCACGCCGCTCGGCGGCTCGATCCTGCTGCTCGACATCATGCTCGGCGAGATCGTCTTCGGCGGCGCCGGCGCTGGCCTCTACGGGATGTTCCTCTTCATCATCCTCGCCGTCTTCATCGCCGGTCTCATGGTCGGCCGCACTCCCGAATACCTCGGCAAGAAGATCGAGGCGCACGACGTGAAGCTCGCCATGCTGGCGGTGTTGATCCTCGCATTCTGCATCCTTGCCGGAACCGCGGTCGCCGCGGTCACCACAGCGGGCACTTCGAGTCTCAACAACAGCGGACCGCACGGACTGTCGGAGATGACCTACGCCTTCACGAGCGCGACGGGCAACAACGGCAGCGCATTCGGAGGCCTCAACGCCAACACGAAGTTCTACAACACCGCACTCGGCATCGCGATGTTCTTCGGCCGCTTCATGATGATCATCCCGCTCATGGGCATCGCCGGTTCGCTCGCCGCAAAGAAGAAAGTCGCTGAATCGGCAGGCACGTTTCCCGTCGACGGTGCGCTCTTTACCACGCTGCTCGTGGGCGTGATCGTCATCGTCGGCGCACTCACATATTTCCCGGTGCTCTCGCTCGGTCCTTACGTCGAGCACTTTCTGATGATGAACGGGAAGGTGTTCTGATGCGAAGACGGCTCAAAGCGTGTGAAGAAATCGCTATCGAGCCAACGTCATCCCGAGCGAGCCACGGCGCGACGCACGCGCCGCGACTGAGAGAAAGAAACCAAGGCACGCGATCGCAAGCCGCCGTCATCCCGAGCGAAGTCGAGGGACCCGGGTGGGCGGGCGGTACGAAGATCATGTCGCGCGCCTCCCACACACCCAGGTCCCTCGACTCCGCTCGGGATGACGTGCAGCGCCTTCCTCTCTGTCTCCTATGACTAAGTCACACAAACTCTCACTCTTCGATCGCGCGATCCTCCGTCGAGCGCTCGCCGACTCCTTCGTCAAGCTCTCCCCGCGCCGCATGATGAAGAACCCCGTCATGTTCCTCGTCGAAGTGGGCGCGGTCCTGACGACGCTGCTCCTCTTCAAGGCCACCGATCTCCTCTTTCAGACACAGATCACGGCGTGGTTGTGGGCCACAGTGCTCTTCGCCAACTTCGCGGAAGCGCTCGCCGAAGGGCGCGGCAAGGCGCAGGCCGACGCCTTGCGCAAGGCGAAGACCGATGCGAGCGCGCGCAAGCTGACCAACAATCACGAAGAGCGCGTGCCCGCTTCATCACTACGCAAAGGTGATCGCGTCATCTGCGAGGCGAACGATCTGATCCCCGGTGACGGCACCGTCGTCGAAGGCATCGCGTCGGTCAACGAATCAGCGATCACCGGCGAGTCCGCGCCCGTCATTCGCGAAGCAGCCGGCGATCGCTCCGCCGTCACGGGCGGCACGATGGTGCTCTCGGATCGCATCATCCTCGAGATCAACTGGAATCCCGGCCAGACATTCCCCCATCGCATGAACCGCCTCGTGCAGGGTCCGGAGCGGCAGCAGACCCCGAATGAGATCGCGCTCGACATCCTCCTCGCGGGGCTCACGATCGTCTTCCTCCTCGCGACCGTGACACTCAAGCCGTTCGCGATCTATTCGGGGAGCGGTGTCTCCGTCACGATTCTCGTCGCTCTGCTCGTCTGTCTGATTCCGACGACGATCGGCGGGCTGCTCTCCGCGATCGGCATCGCCGGCATGGATCGCGTGCTGCAGCACAACATTCTCGCGATGTCGGGCCGCGCTGTCGAAGCTTCGGGCGACGTCAACGTGCTGCTGCTCGACAAGACCGGCACGATCACGCTCGGCAATCGCCAGGCGCACGAGTTCATCCCCGCTCCCGGCATCGACGCATCCGCGCTCGCGGAGATTGCGCAGCTCTCCTCGCTCGCGGATGAGACTCCGGAAGGCCGCTCGATCGTCGTTCTTGCGAAGGAGCAATTCGGACTCCGCGGCCGCGAGCTCCATGACCTCGGCGCGCACTTCGTGCCGTTCACCGCGAAAACGCGCATGTCGGGGCTCGACTTCACGAACGGACGCGCCATTCGCAAAGGGGCAGCCGACGCTGTCGACGCGTTCGTGCGAGCGCAAAGCGGCTCGCTACCGAATGCAGTTCGCGACACCGTCGCGAAGATCGGCGGCGCGGGCGGCACGCCCCTTGTGGTTGCCGACAACGAGCGTGTGATCGGCACGATCTATCTCAAAGACATCGTCAAGGGCGGGATGAAAGATCGCTTCGATCGCCTGCGCATGATGGGAATTCGCACGGTGATGATCACCGGCGACAACCCCCTCACCGCAGCGACGATCGCGCGAGAAGCCGGCGTCGACGACTTTCTCGCCGAAGCGAAGCCGGAGGACAAGCTCGCGCTCATCCGCAACGAGCAAGCGAAGGGGAATCTCGTTGCGATGACTGGCGACGGAACGAACGACGCGCCCGCGCTTGCGCAAGCCGATGTCGGCATGGCGATGAACACCGGGACGCAGGCTGCCAAAGAAGCGGGCAACATGGTCGATCTCGACTCGAACCCGACGAAGCTGATCGAAGTCGTCGAGATCGGTAAGCAGCTCCTGATGACGCGCGGCGCGCTGACGACGTTCTCGATCTCGAACGACGTTGCGAAGTACTTCGCGATCATTCCCGCGCTTTTCCTCACGACGTTCCCCGAGCTGCAGGCGCTGAACATCATGCGGCTCGCGACACCGCAGAGTGCGATTCTCTCCGCGGTCATCTTCAACGCGCTGATCATCGTCGCGTTGATTCCGCTCGCACTGCGCGGCGTCGACTATCGACCGCTCGGAGCGGGGCGGATTCTGCGCCGCAATCTCCTGATCTATGGCCTGGGTGGCGTCCTGATTCCGTTCGTGGGGATCAAGGCGATCGACGTTCTACTGCACATGGTGCATCTCGCATGAACAGGAGAGCGGGCGTCTCCACATGAAACAGCACATCCTCATCTCTCTTCGAATGACCGTGATCGTCGCCGCGATCACCTGTGGTCTCTATCCGGCAATCGTTCATGGCGTCGCTCAATTCGTGTTTCCCGAGCGCGCCAATGGTTCATTCGTCGCACGAAATGGACACGTGGTGGGCTCCGAGCTCATCGGTCAGTCATTTACGTCCGAACGTTTCTTCCACGCGCGCCCCTCAGCATCCGGTTACGATGCCAGTACCTCCGGCGGAACGAACCTCGGACCGACGTCGAAGAAATTGAAGGACTCCGTCGATGCCGCGATCAAAGCATACGACACACAAACGAACGTCCCGGCCGATGCAGTGACGTCTTCGGCCTCCGGAGTCGACCCTCACATCTCACCCGCGAACGCGTATGCACAGGCCGCACGTGTCGCGCGCGCGAACCGGCTCTCAATCTCCGCGGTCCGCGCTCTCATTTCGCGGACGACCGAGGAGAGGTTCGGCGGTGTGTTCGGAGAGCGGCGCGTGAATGTGCTGCGATTGAACCTCGCGCTCCTGGAGATGAAACGGCCATGAGTGTCGGCGCGGCGATTCGCATCACCTCCGCGGAAGAAGATGTCGTGATCCGTCACGCGGCCGAGATGGCGAAGTCACAGGGCGTCCCCTGCTTCATCATTTCGGTCGTGAAAACGCTGCCCTATCACGCAATCACACCCGATGACGAACGCGCGGTGAGGCACAACATCGACTTGATCACGGAGCTGCAGTTATCACCGGTGATGCAGGAGGGAGACGACGTCGCACAGACGCTGCTCGAAGTCGCACGGGGCTTCGGCGTGCGCACTCTGTTTCTGCAGAACGGCGAGTCGCACGGCCTCGGCAGAACGATCGCCGAGAAGTTGTTGTACCTCGATCCGCCGTTTGATGTCGTCGTCGTAGGATCACAATGAATCGATGTCGATGACCGACGAGCGCGGGCGCCGCGCCGACGAATTCCTGGCACTCAGCCGCCGCGAATCCGCGAAGGGCAAGCTCAAGGTCTACCTCGGGATGGCTGCCGGTGTCGGCAAAACGGTGCGCATGCTCGACGACGCGCACGCGATGCGGCGGCAAGGCATCGACGTGGTCGCCGGATTCGTTGAAACGCATGGACGCGATGAGACGCGGGCCCGCATCGGCGACCTCGAAACCATCCCGCGCACGAAGCTCCACTACAAGGATGTCGTGATCGAGGAAATGGATCTCGACGCATGTCTGGAACGGAAGCCGGACGTGCTCGTGATCGACGAACTGCCGCACACGAACGCGCCGGGATCGCGGCATGACAAGCGGTGGCAGGACATCGAGGAGATTCTCACGGCCGGCATCTCGGTCATGACCGCGATGAACGTGCAGCATCTGGAAGGCGTGCAGGACATCGTGCGCTCAGCGACGGGAATCGAGATCCGCGAGCGTGTCCCGGATCGCATCGTGCGCGAAGCAGCCAACGTGATCCTCGTCGATCTTCCGGTGCCTGAGCTGCAGG
>CAZKID010000226.1:0-8747 GCA_964552405.1 uncultured Thermoanaerobaculia bacterium | reverse complement strand
ATACCGCCGCATCAGCTGCACGCGCGCGTGCAGCGATGACAGCGGATTGCCGATCTCGTGCGCGACCCCCGCTGCGAGCTGGCCGAGGACCGCAAGGCCGCTGGTGTGGAGCGCCTGTGCTTCGAGCTCCTTGCGCGAGGTGATCTCCTCGACGACATGGACGGCTTGCGCCAGCTCGCTCGAGGAACTGCGGACGGGGAACGTCGCGTAACGGAAGTGACGCTGCGAGTCTGCGCTGCCGGTCGAGACCTCGCGATCCTGCGCGCGGCCGCTCTTCAGCGTTTCCGCGGCCGAACAGGCGAAGCAGAAATGTTCGCGGTCGTGATCGTGCGGGCACTCGCTGCCGATCAGCGACTCGTTCCACGACATCCACGCACCGAGCCGATGGTTGATCCACGCGATGCGCTGATCGCTGCCGACGACGAGGATGCCGAAGCCTGCCGCTTCGATGACGGCCTCGAGCCGCCGCCGCTCGATCGTTGCGGTGTGTGCGTTGTCGCGCAACTCGGACTCGCTCTCGCGCAGGCGGTCCATGACCATCGTCGTGAAATACGAGGTGAGGAACATGACGGCGAGGATCGAGGTGAGCCGTGCGAGAACGAAGAGCGGATTGTGCGCGGATGAAGGCATCAGCCGCACGTTCGCGTGCGGAAGAATGCCGGCGAGCTCGCCGATGACGAGAGAGATGAGGGCGAACGCGCTGAGAGCCGTCATCGCCAGCGCCGTCTTCTTCGGAAGGAGAATCGCGGCAGTGAAGACGCCGAAGAGATAGGCGATGAGCAGCGGGTTGTCGATGCCGCCGGATGCGTTGAGCAGACCGGTGACGACGAGCGTGTCGAGCGTCATCTGCACGACGATCTGGCGATCGAAGTTCTGATCCCGGTTGATTGCGGTGGCGAAATAGAGATTACCCGCGATCATGATCCCGAGCCAGGAGAGTAGCGTTGGAAGATGGTCGGCGGAGAGCACGCCCATCAACGGCACGGCGATGACGATGAGCGCGAGGCTGAAGCCGGCCGCAATCCACCGCATCTGTACGAGCCAGCGGAGTTGTTCGATGCGGCGGTGGTGCGAGTCGAAGAACGCGATGCCGTCGACGCGATGCGGCGCGTGTACCGGATGACCGACGAGATACCAGCCGATGAAGATCGTGAGGAGAACGGAACCGGTGATGCCGCTCAACCCATGGAGCAGCTCCCGCGCCTCACCCGACAACATGTTGACGAGCAGGGCTCGATCCAACAGCTCGTAGCCGCTGAAGAAGGCGACGAGCAGCGCCGCGGAGAGCAGCAACAGGATCGTCAGCGTCGGCGGACGCGGTTCAGTTGTCACCAGGGTGAGTGTCGCAGCAGGGTGTCACGAGAAGGGATGATTCCGGTTACGCCGGCATGTGACTGCCATCACGTGGTCCTCAATTGATCCCGAGCGTAAGCGAGGGGTCGTCGGCTACACCGGATCGCCGGAAACCACGGGCGACGAACGATGATCCACGCCTCTGATCTCAGGCCGCGCGGTGTGGTCGCTGATCCCTCGCTACGCTCGGGATAAACTGCGGCATGCTTCCGATCGGCTCCTACGTCGGCCGCATCCGCATCGAGGCACTCCTTGGCGCTGGCGGTATGGGCGAGGTCTATCGCGGTTGGGATGAGAAGCTCGAGCGCACCGTTGCGCTGAAGTCGATCACGAGCGAGCGCCGCCTCAGCCCGCAGCTTCGCACGCGATTTCTGCGCGAGGCGCGCGTCCTTTCGAAACTCGATCATCCGAACATCTGCCGCATCTGGGATGTCATGGAGCTCGTCGACGGCGACTGGCTCGTGCTGGAGCTCATCGATGGCCCGACGCTGCGCGAGCGCATCGAGCAGGGGCTTTCGAAACAGGAGTCGGTCGAGATCGCGCTCGAGATCGCGCGCGTGCTGGCGATGGCGCATGGCCGCGGCATCATTCATCGCGACCTCAAGCCGGAGAACGTGATGCAGACGTCGTCCGGCGATGTGAAGGTGCTCGATTTCGGTCTCGCCCGTGCGGTGGAAGCGGAGTACGCCGATCCGGCGCTGGTCGAAGCGGCGGCGGTCGATCTCGAAAAGACGTTGATCATCGGCGGGGAATCGACCTCGCCCGACGACAGCAAGACCTCGGTCGGCAGTCTCGTGGGGACGCTGCACTACATGTCGCCGGAGCAGGCCCGCGGTCTGCCGCTCACGCCGGCCAGCGACGTCTACTCGCTGGGTGTGATGCTGCATGAAATGTTGCGCGGCGGTGCCAGCGCGTATGGCGAAGTAGGAAGCGTAGCCCAGCTCCTGCAGAAGGTGAGGGCGGCGGACCTCGTCCCGCTCGATGCGGGAGGCGGCGAAGTGCAACGCCTGGTTAGCCATATGACGTCGCTGCAGCCGGCTGACAGGCCGGCGGCCGGTGAGCTCGGCGACGTACTGGCGCGCATCGCCGGACGGCCCGCGCTGAGGCGCCGCCGCGTTCAGTGGATCGTGGCGGTTGCGGCACTGCTCGCCGTCGTGGCCGGCCTCGTATCGATCGCCGAGCGAATCCGTGAGAAATCTGAGCTTCTTGGGGCAAAGGCCAGTACTCGTCTGATCGTTCTGCCGTTCACGAATGCGACGGGGGACAAGGGCATGGACTGGGTCCGCGTCGGGCTCGTGGATCACGTCGTGCGCGGCCTGAGCGGTGTGCGCGGACTCGACCTCGTTTCCGCCGACACGATTCGGAAATCGCTTCGTGAAGTCAGCGCGGTGAAAACGCCCGAGGCGAGGAAGAAGATCCTCGATGCGAACGGCGCTGACGCGCTCGTCAGCCCCTCCGTGTCGTACCACGATGGCCGCTACGTCATTCGGTATGCGGTCGAAGATGCGCGGCGAAGCGAGCCGCAGCCTGAAGTCACCGCATCGACGATTACCGAGGCGGCGAACAAGATGACGGATCAGATCGCGAAACGAGTCGATCCCCGCCACTACGTCCGGCACGTGACGCACGGAACACGCGATGCGTTTGCGGCCCTCGCGTACGACATCGGACGCGAGGTCGAAGTCACGCGCGGCAGCAAGTTTGCCGAGAAGTACTACGAGGTCGCGCTCGATCGTGACTCGCAGTTTCTCGACGCGAAACAAGCGATCGCCGATGCCTATGCGAAGGAGGGGCGGCTGGCTGAAGCGCAGCCGATGATGGATGAGGTGATTCGTGATGCCCGCGAACGCGGTGAGTACCTCATTTTGACGCGCGCACTCGTGAATGCTGCGTTCTGGATGCATTCACGAGGCGACGCTGCTTTGGCGGATCAATACACACGGGAAGCCGTCGGCCTTGCGAAACAGCAGGGGAATCCCGAGCTGATGGTGTACGCACTGAATTCTCGCGGCATCGTGATGCGGTCGTTGAATCGTCTCGACGAATCCGACAAGTTGCAGTTGGAGGCGCTCGAGCTGGCGCGGCAGAGGCACATTCCCTACATCCAGATCGCGATCCTCAACAACCTCGGCGCGACCGCAATGCGCCGGAACGACAACGCCGCCAGCCGTCGCTGGCTGGACGAATCGCTGCAGCTTGCCGAAAAGATCGGCTATCGCGATCTGATCGCAGTGATCAGCGGAAATCTTGCGCAGGTCTACGGCAACTACGGCGATTGGGCCCGCGCCGAGGAGTTGGCGAAGCAGGCCGCGGCGATCGCGCGCGAAGTGGGCGACAAGGAGTCGGAAGCCGAGGCGGATGCGAACCTCGCGATCTGGACGTATGCGCGAGGCGATGAATCGCGCGCGATCTCGCTGCTCGAACGCGCGGCGAGCGAGGCCGCAGCGTTTGGCGCGTTGCACATGCAGGCGCTCTTTCTCTCCAACCTCGCACAGGCCCATGCGCGGCGGGGCGAGCTCGATGTCGCGAGCCGCCAGGCGGCAGAAGCGCTCGCGATCGATCAGAAGCTCCGCATTCCGGAGCTCACTCCCGACATCCATGCTGGCGCGGCGTATCCGGCAATTCGCGAAGGGCGCCTCGACGATGCACAGCGGCTGCTCGATCAGGCCGACGCAGTGCGCAAGACGTCACGCGCCGCGATTTTTCGCGCGCGCCTGCTGTACGAGAAGCAGCAATACAAGGAAGCCTCTGCGCTCATCGAACAGGCGAAGAAATTCGGAGATCTGTGGCTGCCTCAGTACGAAGCGATGCGTCTCGCATTCGCGGAAAGCGCGAAAACGGGCAAGCCATCGATGATCGCGTTCGAGGAACACTGAGTGGGGGGACAGGCGCCCTCGCCTGTCCCCCGAGCCGACGGGCGAGGGCGCCTGTCCTCCACCGGAACCCGAATCACAGATTCACGCGCGACATGTCCGGGTACCGCTCACCCACGGCTGCACCGATGGGAGCAGCATCCTCGATCTCTCTCAGCTCATCCTTCGACAGCGTGATGTTCGCCGCCGCCGCATTCTCCTCGAGATGCGGAATGCGCCGGCTGCCTGGAATCGGGACGATGTCGTCGCCGCGCGAGAGCACCCACGCGATCGCGAGTTGCGCCGGCGTGACGCCGCGCGTTTTCGCGAGCTGTTCGATGCGCGTGACGAGGTTCAGGTTCTTCTGAAAGTTCTCCCCCTTGAAGCGGGGATTGCTGCGGCGATAGTCATCCGGTTCCAGATCGTCGATCGTCTTGATGCGGCCGGAGAGAAAGCCTCTGCCGATCGGGCTGTACGCGACGAATCCGATGCCGAGCTCGCGCACCGCCGGCAGGATCTCGTCCTCGGGCTCTCTGCTCCAGAGGGAGTATTCGGTCTGCAACGCGGTGATCGGGTGAATCGCATGCGCGCGGCGAATGGTATTGGGCGCCGCTTCCGACAATCCGATGAAGCGCACTTTGCCAGCGCGCACGAGCTCGGACATCGCGCCAGCAGTCTCCTCGATTGGCGTCTTTGCATCGACGCGATGTTGATAATAGAGGTCGATGTGATCGACGCCGAGGCGCATGAGCGAGGCATCGCATGCGGCGCGCACGTATTCGGGGCGGCCGTTGATGCCGACCCAGGAGCCGTCGGGGTTGCGCTCGTTGCCGAACTTCGTCGCGATGACGACCGACTGGCGCCGGCCTTTGATTGCGCGTCCGACGAGCTGCTCGTTCGTGAAGGGACCGTACATGTCCGCGGTGTCGAGAAAATTCACGCCGAGGTCGAGCGCGCGATGGATGGTGTCGAGCGACTGCGCGTCGCTGTGCGTTCCGTAGAACTCCGACATCCCCATGCAGCCGAGTCCGATGGCGGAGACTTCGAGTTGGCCGAGTTTGCGATGGTGCATGAAAACCTCCTGGGTTACGCGGGCTCGGGGGTGGATGGGACCGCGAGCCCGCGAGCCCGCGTATCCGCGTGACCAATTTCTATCACGCCGAAACCAAGATCATCCTCCCGGCATCAAAATAAGCACATGGCGCGCCGGATTCTCGTCGTCGAAGACGATCGTGATATCGCTCATCTCGTCGAGATGCATCTCAAGGACCTCGGTGCCGAGGTCACGCTGGCGCATCATGGGAATGTGGCGCTGGAGCAGGCGACGAAGAAATCGTTCGACCTCATCATTCTCGACCTGATGCTGCCCGGGATCGACGGGCTCGAGATCTGCCGGCGCTTGCGGGCGCGGACGAATTACACGCCGATCCTCATGCTGACGGCGCGATCGGCAGATGTCGATCGGATCGTCGGCCTCGAGCTCGGCGCCGATGACTATCTGACGAAGCCGTTCAACATTCGCGAGCTGATCGCGCGCGTGAAGGCGCTGCTGCGCAGAGTCGATGCGCTGACAGCGAAGCAGGAAGAGGATGTGCCGGCCTCGCGGCTGCTGTACGGTGAGCTCCTGATCGAGGTGGAGAAGCGGAAGGTGACGCTGCGCGGCCAGGAAGTCGAGCTCACCGCCAAGGAATTCGATCTGCTGCTGCAGTTCGCGCGCAATCCGGGCCGCGTCTACACCCGCGCGCAGTTGCTCGATGCCGTGTGGGGCTACGGGCACGATGGTTACGAGCACACCGTGAACTCGCACATCAACAGATTGCGATCGAAGATCGAGGAGGATCAGTCGGATCCGAAGTGGATTCTCACGGTGTGGGGAGTGGGGTACAAATTCACGGAGGCAGCAGACAGCAGGCAGCAGACAGCAGGTTCCTGATGGCTCCTGCTTTCAAATTCTGCTGTCTGCTGTCTGCTGCCCGCTGTCTGCTATGAAAAAGTCTCTTTACGCCAAGCTCGCCATCGCCCTCCTCGGCATCTTCCTCGTCGCGGCGGCGATGAACGTCGCGCTGACGATCCACACGTCGCGCCTTTATGACGAAGAGGCGACGCAGCGATTGAATCGGGGGCTGGCGGCGACGATCGTCAAACAGAAACCTGTCATCCACGACGGCACGATCGACTGGAAGATGCTCGACAACGTCTTCGACGCGCTGATGGCTGTGAACCCTTCCATCGAGATCTATCTGCTCGATGGGAAAGGACAGATCCGTGCGTTTTCAGCGCCGAAGGGGAAAGTGAAGCGCACGAGGGTCTCGCTCGCGCCGATCGAAGCGTTCATGCGCGGGGACCGGCTGCCGATTCGAGGCGACGATCCTCGCGATCTCTCGCGCCGCAAGATTTTCTCGGTGACTCAGGTCGACGACGGCTATCTCTACGTCATCCTCGGCGGCGAGCAGCAGGACTCGGCGATGGCGCACATCCGCCGCAGCTGGATTCTCCAGCAGAGCGTGATGCTGGCGATTGCGGCGCTCCTCTTCGCGCTTGCGGCGGGCCTCGTGCTCTTCGGTGCGATGACGCGCAGGCTGCGCAATCTCGCGAGTGCAGTCGAATCGAGCGGGGAGATGCGGTTACCGGTGAACGGCTCGGGCGATGAAGTCGATCGCCTCGCGCATGCGTTCGAGCGCCAGGTGCAGATGCTGAAGGAAGTCGATCTGCACCGGCGCGAGCTCGTGGCCAACGTCTCGCACGATCTCCGCACGCCGCTGGCATCGCTGCAGGGCTATATCCAGACCCTATTATTAAAGGAGGGGCAGCTCACGCCCGATGAGCAGCGCCGCTTCCTGGAGATCGCGAGCAAGCACAGCGAGCGGCTCGGTAAGCTCGTCGATGAATTGTTCGAGCTGGCGAAGCTCGACTCGAAGATGACGCCGCTCCAGATCGAACCATTCTCGATGGCCGAGCTGGTGCAGGACGTCGTGCAGAAGTTCCAGTTACGCGCGGAACAGGCGAAGGTCTCGCTGTCCGCGCAACTCGAGCCCGCGCTGCCGCTGGTGAAAGGTGACATCGCGCTGATGGAGCGCGTGCTCGAGAACCTCATCGAGAACGCGATCCGCTACACGCCAGAGGGCGGAAGCGTGACGGTGTCGCTGATGCCGCAGCAGGACAAGCTCGCGGTGCGTGTGTCCGATACGGGATGCGGCATCGCCGAAGAGAGCCTGCCCTATATTTTCGATCGCTTCTGGCAGGGAGAGGAGTCGACCCCGCGCGGAGGTGCCGGCCTCGGCCTCGCCATCGCGAAGAGAATCCTGGAGTTACACGGCGCGTCGCTCATGGCGCAAAGCCGGAAGAACGCCGGGACGACGTTCAGCTTCGCGGTGTAGGCGCTGCAGACAGCAGGAGCAGACAGCAGACAGCAGGAGCAACAGCAGGAGCAACAGAGGGTTCGGGTTCTCCTGCTGTCTGCTGCCTGCTGCCTGCTGCCTGCTCCCTGCTGCCTGCTGCCTGCTGTCCGCTGCCTGTCACATTGCAGTGTGACGCCGACCGGCGTACCATTCCGTCTCGACCAACAAAAGCAACTCATTCCCCAAGCGGCAAAAGGAGGCATCCACTGTGTCTTCTTCCCGTCCCCCGCCCCGCGTGACAGAAAAGTGAGAAGTGCATGAGTCCGACGTGATGTTCCACTCGTAGTTTGTGCATTGAAAGGAGGGAGTTACTCCCATGAATTCACGTGATCTCGCAAAGGTTCTCGTTCTCGGTGGTGTCGTTGCTGGTCTTACCGTTGGTACCCAGGCCCGCGCTCAGTCAATCTCGCTGACTGACAACGCCAAGGTCCAGGTTGCCGACACCAAGAAGGCTGACAAGGCGGCCGACAAACATGCTTGTAAAGGCATGAATGGTTGTAAGGGCAAAGGCAACTGTAAGAGCGGCGACAAGGGCTGCGCCGGCAAGAATTCGTGCAAGGGCAAAGGCGGCTGCGCCTCGGCCGACGCCAAGCACGACTGCAAGGGCAAGAATGCCTGCAAGGGCATGGGCCCGGACGGCAAGAACGAGTGCAAGGGCAAGGGCGGCTGCGCCGTTCCGCCTGCCGCACCGAAGGCTTAATCACGAGCCACGAGTCTGTTGCTGGCTGCGCGGGAAACCGGCAGCCAGCAACCGGCATCCAAACACGCATATGACCGAATTCCCCTATCTAGGCATCGGCATCGGCCTTCGCACCGTCCACTTCTCCCACATCCTTGGACAGGAGCCGGAGATCGACTGGTTCGAAGCGCTCTCTGAAAACCACATGGACAGCGGCGGCCGTCCTGCGTTCGTGCTCGACAAGATCGCCGAGCGTTATCCGGTCGTCCTGCATGGCGTCTCGATGTCCATCGGCGGAACCGATCCGCTCGACATGGACTATCTCCGCAAACTGAAGAAGCTCGCAAAACGCGTGAACGCGCGCTGGGTCTCGGACCATCTCTGCTGGACAGGCCCGGTGGGGAAGAAAACGCACGACCTTCCTCCCGTTTCGACGCATGAACGCCCCCCCCCACCACTCCCCGC
>CAZKID010000225.1:0-8788 GCA_964552405.1 uncultured Thermoanaerobaculia bacterium | reverse complement strand
GGTTCGGTCGTCGACATGCTGACGAATGATCCGACGTACGTGCCGGCACAGCAGTGATGGGGTTCCCTCACCCCTGACCCCTCTCCCCGCTTCGCGGGGCGAGGGGAACTGCGGCGCTACTCCCCTCGCGCGGCCTTGATCAGCGCTTCCATGTGATTGAGGTAGCGCTCGAACGCGCGGCGTCCGGCTGCGGTGAGCGAGAACTCGGTGCGTGGGACTCGTCCTTCGAATCCCTTCCTGCACGAGACGTAGTTCGCTTCTTCGAGTTTGCGTGCGTGCACGCTGATGTTGCCGTCCGTCGTATTCACGATGTCCTTCAGCTCGTTGAACGTGAGGCTCGAATTCACCGCGAGGGCGCTGAGGATCGCGAGGCGCGTCTTCTCATGAATCACGCGATCCAGATCGCTGACGTGTACCTGTTTCGCGGCCTGCTCCCCTGCGTATTTCTTTACCGTCGCTGACTTAGCCACCGTAGCTCCTTGCGATGACGAAACCGAAGATCACATGCAGTCCGCCGAAGCCGATGATCATGAACAGATTACCCGCCTCGGGAATGACGGCGGCGGCAACTCCGAGCAGCATGTAGAGAAGTCCCATGATCGGAATGACGCGGATCGAATGCGCGCCGCTCGTCACGAATGACGCGCCGTACAGCAGCAGCCACAGCGCGGGCATCGCCAGGAATTGTTCGGCGCGCCACAGGACGAACGTCAGAATCGCGCCCGCGATCAACGGCGCGAAGTAGCTGGCAAAGAAACGCCGCGCCGGCGCTGCAGTGAAATCGACGCCGGCTTTCTTGCCCTTGATCGCCATCGTCGCGACTGCGATCACAGCGGCCACGACGGCGACGATCAACCATCCGGCCAGCCAGGCCTCGCCGCTTCGATTCCGCACGAGGATTCCGCCGGCGATCGCGGCGAGGCCGATGGCGAATCCACCCCAGCCGGGAATCGAGGTGAAGGAACCCGCGCGCTCCATCGTCTCGCGGATGTAGCGCAAGTTGTCGAGCGCGTGATCACCGATACGAACGGGCTCCGGCATTCGCCAATGTTACGGCGCGGCCGCCCGATCGACAAACCACCACGTGTCCGTCCCTCTCGTCGCCTGGGCGATGGGATAGTCGGCGCCGTCGCGCACTTGCGTCAGCACATCGCGCTTCGAGGCACCCGCTGCGAGCACGAGCCGCTCCCCCGCCGCGCGGATCTCCGGCTTCGTCAGCGTCACGCGCCACATCGAGACCTTCTCGACATAGACCGCCGTGGCGATTCCACTCTCGACGGTCAACGCGGTCGTGCCTGGAAAGAGCGACGCGGTGTGTCCGTCATCGCCCATGCCGAGGGTGATGACATCGAGATGCTCGAGTCCGAGCGATCTCCACTCTTCCTCGAACGCCTTTACCGTCGCCTCAGGGTTTTCGAGCTCTGTGCGGAATCGCAGAAAACGATGCGCGGGCGGCATTCCACCGGCGAAGAGAGTCGCGTTGATCATTCCTGCATTCGACTGTGGATCCGTGATCGGCACATAGCGCTCATCGACGACGACCCAGGTGATCGGCACCTGGTGCAACGCCTGGTTAGCCCCGAGGAGCTTGTAGAGGGGTTTAGGAGTGGAGCCGCCGGAGAGGGCAATACTGCGGACTCCGGCGTGCACGCGCTGCACGAGCGCATCGGCCGCTGCCTCGATCAAGTCATTCGTGTCGTCGAAAATTCGAAGATTCATCGCATCGTCCGTTTCGCCATCCGCGTCGCTACCGGCAACGTCTTCACCAGCATGCGATCGGCCTCCGGCTGTTTGAGTTGCCGCGCGATCAGCTCGTGCGGCCGGTTGAGCAGCGAGCGGGTGACGGCCTCCGGCGTTCGCTCCACCCCATCGAACGTCGAGGTGAGCACCGCGCGATCGCGGTCACGCGTGATCGTCGCGGACGAACCATCGTCGAACGCGAGCTCGACGAACGCGACTCCTCCCCCTCGTGTGTGCAGACGGTGCTCGAACTGATAGTCGATCGCATCCTCCGTCTGGCCCGACTGCACGGTGAGCCACGCGGCGAAGTAGAGCGCGCCTACGTTCTCACCGAACGCCGGTGACTCGCTCGACGCGGTCGCGACGACACGCACTCGGCGAATCGCACGAAGGCGCGAGCGCATCTCCTGCGCATCGAAGATCGATGCCGCGGCGAGCCGCCATTCATCGAGCCGCACCCAGTTCAGATCCGCGGGCGCGGTCGTCGTCTGTTCCGCAACGTTCGTCAACAGCGCGAGATCCGCGGGATCGTCGAACGCCGACGAGTCGATGATCAGGCGATCGGCCGGATCGAGCATCGATTGCACATACGCTTCGTTGTCGTGCTGCAGATCGCCCACCCACCACACTGCAACCGGCATGTCGGGGATCAGCAGCGAGTTCATGAGCGGCGGCACACGATCCACATGATCTCCGCCCGCAATGATCGCGATCTCCTCGGAGCACACCTGCTTGTCTCCGCTGATCACATGGCAGTTCACCCCGATCCACGACGCGAGCTCCGCCTCTGCACGAGGATCCGAGCGGATGACGATGGTGCGCTGCGGAACCACCTCCGATGCGGCGCAGAGAACTTCGGCCGCATGCTCCTGTTCTTCGATCGTGCCGGTGTGCGCGATGACATTCCAAAGAGCGGCACGTGTGACAGCCTCGTCCTGATTCTGGTTACGCCAGATCTCGGAGAGACTCCGCTCGATCGCGCCGACGTCGACGCGGAGATCCTCGGGCGGCATCGGGCTGGTCATGGTCTCCTCACAGACAGCAGACAGCAGGCAGCAGGAGGGGTGAGCAGACAGCAGACGGCAGACAGCACACAGCAGGGGGAGAGTATGCCTGCAGTTGGCTGCCTGCTGTCGGCTGCCTGCTGCCTGGCTTCTGCTTGCTCACGGCCGTCTCCAGCGCCGGCCGTCGCGCTCTAGGAGCAGATCCGCTTCCGGCGGCCCCCATGTTCCCGCCGGATACGGCGCGGGATCGCCGTCGTTCGCCCATGCCGTGAGCAGCGGATCGAGCCAGGCCCACGCGGCCTCGACCTCGTCGCGCCGCGCGAAGAGCGTCGAGTCGCCGAGCATCGTTTCGAGCAGCAGACGCTCATACGCCTCGGGCGGTTCGCCACCGAACGAAGTCGCGTAACGAAATTCCATCGTCACCGGTGCACTGCGAACCGCGGGCCCGGGCACTTTCGAGTCGAACTTCAGCGAGATGCCTTCGTCCGGCTGAATGCGGATCGCGAGAATGTTCGGCTGCACGCGCACGCCCGGCACGCGGCGGAACAGTGGATTCGGCGCGGGGCGGAAGTGAATCGAGATATCGGTCACGCGTTTCGGCATCCGCTTGCCTGCGCGGATGTAGAACGGCACGTCGGCCCAGCGCCAGTTATCGACGAACGCCTTGATCGCGACGAACGTCTCGGTACGCGATTCGGGGGGAACGCTTGGTTCACTCCGGTAGCCCACCGCTTTCTCGCCGAGCACCGAGCCATCGTCGTACTGCCCGCGCACCACCAGCTCCGACTGGCGATCCGCCGGCAGCGAGCGCAGCGCGCGAATGACTTTCACCTTTTCATCGCGGATCGCATCGGCTTCGAACGCCACCGGAGGCTCCATCGCCACGAGCGAGACGAGCTGCAGCATGTGGTTCTGCACGATGTCGCGCGTGATGCCGGCGCTGTCGAAGTAGCCGCCGCGTCCTTCGACGCCGATCGATTCCGCGACGGTGAACTGCACATGGTCAATGTATTGACGATTCCAGAACGGCTCGAAGATCCCATTTGCGAATCGCAACACGAGCAGGTTCTGAACTGTCTCTTTGCCGAGGTAGTGGTCGATGCGGAAGACCTGGCGCTCGCGGAAGGTGGTGACCGCGACGCGGTTCAGCTCCTTCGCCGAGGCCAGATCATGGCCGAACGGCTTCTCGATGATGACGCGAGTGTACGGCCCCCCCTTCTCCGGATCCGTGACCATTCCTTGTGCACCCAGGAGGTCGGAGATGACGGGAAAGAACGCGGGAGGAACGGCGAGATAGTACAGACGGCGGCCGCCCGTTCCGCGCGTGTTGTCGCACTCTTCCAGTTTCTGTTTGAGCCGGACATACGCCTCGGCCTCGCCGAACTCACCCTTCACATAGAAGAGTCCCTTCGCGAAGTTCTCCCAGATTGCGTCGTCGACCGGACGCGTGCGGGAGTACTTGTTGCACGCCTCCTTGATCTCGGCACGAAACGCATCGTCCGTGTAATCGGGACGCGAAAAGCCGACGATCGTCAGGCCGGCGGGAAGGAGTCCATCGTGAACGAGCGAGTAGAGCGCAGGCAGCAGCTTGCGATGCGTGAGATCGCCCGAAGCCCCGAAGATGACGAGACAGGACGCCTCCGGAACTCGCTCCTGTTCGAGTCCCTCGCGCAGAGGATTCACTTCCGGAACTGGCGAAGCAGCAACCGGCATGGGTGGGGGCACCTCCGTATGCACGATTGTAGTCGGTGCTCGGGCGTAAGAACGAAAAGCGAAATGCAGAATGCAGAATGCAGAATTCAGAATGAAGAAGGTGCTCCCGCGCAACCTGCGCACCTCAATTCTCCATTTTGCATTTTGAATCCTTTCGCTTTTCGTTCCCCACTCAGCACTCAGCACTCAGCACTCAGGACTCGTCAGTGCTATTCTCCCGCGCCGGAGACGCCTACATGTGGCAATACACGCCAAGAGCAGCGGTGATTCGAGGTCTGCGCACACCGTTCGCGAAATCAGGGACTCACTACGCTCATCTGTCCGCGCTCGATCTCGGCAAGCTCGTCGTCGCGGAGCTGATTGAGCGATCGGGGATCAATCCGAAAGACGTCGAAGAGCTCGTGTTCGGCAACGTCATTCCGTCGGTGAAGGCGCCGAACATTGCGCGCGAGATCGTGCTTGGTACCGGCCTTCCCCGCAAGATTCCTGGCTATACGGTCGGAAAAGCCTGCGCATCGGCGAACCAGGCAATTACCTCGGCCGCGGATTTGATCTTCCGGCGTTACGCGGATGTCGTGATTGCGGGCGGCGCGGAATCGCTCTCCGACGTTCCGATCCTCTTCTCGAAGAACTTCTCCGACTCGCTGGTGAAGGCGAGTAAGCAGAAGAGCATGGGCGGCAAGCTCGGCTCTTTCCGCGGACTGAAGATGAAGGACTTCGCACCGCAGACTCCTGCGATCGCGGAGTCGACGACTGGCCTCACCATGGGCGAGTCCGCAGAGAAGATGGCGAAGGAGAACGGCATCACGCGTGAAGCACAGGATCGCTTCGCGTACCAGAGCCACACGCGCGCCGCGGCAGCCATCGCGAACGGGCGATTCAAAGATGAAGTCATGACCGTGGTCGTCCCTCCCGCGTATGAAAACGTGGTCGAGGCGGACAACCTCGTGCGCGGCGACACGACGATCGAAGCCCTCTCGAAACTCAAGCCGGTCTTCGACCGCAAGTTCGGAACGATCACCGCGGGCAACGCGTCGTCGCTGACGGATGGCGCGGCTGCCGTGCTTTTGATGTCCGAAGATCGAGCGAAGGAGTTGGGGCTGAAGCCGATCGGCTTCATTCGCAGCTACGCGTATGCCGCGACCGATCCTTTCGATCAGTTGCTCCAGGGACCGGTCTTCGCACTTCCGCTCGCGCTCGAGCGGGCCAAGGTGAAGCTCGACGAGATCGGCGTCATCGAGATGCACGAAGCGTTCGCCGCACAGGTGCTGTCGAACATCCAGTGGATCGGCTCGAAGAAGATCGCGCAGGAAAAGCTCAATCGCAGCGAGGCGATCGGCGACATCGACCCGGTGAAGATCAACGTAACCGGCGGCTCGGTCGCGCTGGGACATCCCTTCGGCGCAACGGGCGCCCGCATCGTGACGAGTGTCTGCCACGAGCTGCAGCGCACCGGCCAGCAGTACGGGCTGGTGACGGTGTGCGCGGCGGGCGGGATGGGTGTGGCGATGGTGTTGGAACGGGAATAGCCGGCCCTTCGAACAACTTGACAGTTAACATGACAGTGATTACGCTGTCACTGTCATGTACACCATCGCCGACCTCGAGAACCTCACCGGCGTCAACCGGCGCAACATTCACTTCTATGTGCAGCAGGGTGTCCTGCCGCCCCCTGAAGGTGCCGGTCTCGCGGCGCGGTATGGGGAAGAGCATCTGCTGCGGCTGCGCGCGATTCCGCTGCTCCGCAATCGCGGCCTGCGCCTCGACGAGATTCGCGCGCGGCTCGAGAACAGCAGCACGCGCGAGCTGACGCAGCTTCTCAATCAGCCGCAGCCGCTTCCGAATGAAGTCCGCCGCGCCGCGCATGCGCCGGTCGCAGGCAAGACACTGATCCGCTACTCACTGACCGACGGCGTCGAATTGCTGGTCGAAGGCGGTCTCTCACCACAACTGCGTGAGCAGGTCGCGCAGCTGATCCAGAACGCGCACGCGCTCTTTTCCAGCGAAGAAGGAGAATCGAAATGATCCCAGAGCTCGGCACCATGATCGTCCAGGCCGCGGCGGAGTCGTCCCTGCCGCTCGAGCACACCGACGTCGTCGCGCAGGTAACAGGACCGATCGCCAACGTCTCCGTCACGCAACGCTTCGGTAATCCATTCGATCAGCCGATCGAGCTGCTCTACCTCTTCCCGCTTCCGCATGAGGCGGCGGTCACGTCCTTCGAGCTGAAGGCCGGCGGACGGACCATCGTGAGCCGTGTCGAAGAGGCTGATGCCGCGCGGCGCACCTACGAGTCCGCACGCGATCGCGGCCAGCGCGCGGGTCTCGTCGAAGAACGGCGCGCGAATCTCTTCAGCCTCGAGATCGCGAATGTGCAGCCGCACGAGACGATCGTGGCGACGGTTCGCTATCAGGAGCGCATTCGCTTCGACGACGGCAACTACTCCTTCGTCTTCCCGATGGGCATCACGCCGAAGTACCACAAGGATCCGGCCGAGGCGGTGAAGACGGATGCGCCGGTTGCGAAGAGCGGGAGTCCGATCGGCATTGCCGCCGTTCAGGTATCGATCGATGCCGGAGTCGCGGCGGGAGATCCCGTGAGTCCGTCGCATGCGATCGACGTCACGCGTCTCGATGAGCGGCGGATGAACGTTCGCACGGCGGGCGAGATCATTCCGAACAAGGACTTCGTGCTTCGCTATCGCGTTGCGAGCGAGGACATTCGCACCGCCGTCTGGCTGGCTCACGCGAATGGCGGTACCACCCTGCTCCTGACCGCGATTCCTCCGCGGCTCGAGTCCGATGCGGAGCCCTCGCCGCGCGAGTTCATCTTCGTCATCGATCGCTCCGGCTCGATGTCGGTCAAGCCGATGGCGCAGGCGCGCAATGCGCTGCGGGCGTGCATCCGCTCGCTCAGCACGAAAGACACATTCGCGATCCTCGCCTTCGATGACCGGCTCGACTGGTACAAGCCTCAGTCCTCGGCCGTCTCACAGAAGATGATCGACGACGCCGATCGCTGGATCCGGACGATCCAATCGCGGGGTGGCACGGAGATCGGTGCGGCGCTCGAAGCGGCACTGAAGTTGCCGCACGACCGCGAGCGCCAGCGCTACATCGTCTTCCTCACCGACGGCGCGGTCTCCGCCGAGCGCGAGGTCATCAGCGCCGTTCGCTCACGCATCGGCAGCGGACGGCTCTTTACCTTCGGTATCGGCGCCTCCGTCAATCGCGCGCTGCTCGCCGGCATGGCGAACGAGGGGCGCGGTGTTGCCGAGTTTCTGCAGGAAGATGAAGACATCGAGGAGGCGCTGATCCGCTTTCAGGATCGCGTCGCCTACCCTGCGATGCAGGACGTCCGCGTCGAGTGGAGCGAGGCAACGGCGTGGGACGTCTATCCCAACGTCCTGCCCGACCTGTATCACGGGCAGGCGCTGGAGATGACCGCTCGTGTGAAGACGACTGGTTCGCACGCGAAGGCAATCATCTCCGGCACTCGTGACGGGAAGGAATGGCGCGCGGAGCTGGCGTTGCCCGAGGGGGCGAACGAGCCGGCGGTTGCGAGGATCTGGGCGAAGGCGCGCGTCGATGCACTGCTTGCGGAGATCGACAGCCGGGCTAACGTTTCGATGCACCGGAGCGAGATCATCGAGCTCGCGATCGAGCACCATCTCGCGACGCGCTTCACTTCGCTCGTCGCGGTCGATGAACAGCCGGCCGGCGGCGGCGAGTCGAAGCAGGTACGCGTCGCGGTTCCGATGCCGGAAGCTGTCGTCATGGACTGGATGGTCGCGGCCCCGGCGGCGGCGATGCCGGCATTCGCAGCTGGAATGCTGGGCAAGATCACACGCTCTGCCGCGCAGGCACCTCCGCCACCGCCTGCCTTCGAAGAGTGTCTCAGCGAAGACGAAGATCCACTCCGTCGGCTCGCGCGCACGCAGAACGTCGACGGTTCGTGGGGCACGGGCGATGAACGCATCGAGAAGACCGCCGCGGCGATTCTCGAGTTCGTGCGCCAGGGCCACACGACGAAGAGCGGCCACTACCGGAGGCAAATCGCGCGCGCGGTGAAGTGGCTGCGCGCGGCGAACGCCGAGGGAGCGGCGGGTGTGGCGAAGGAGCGGGCACTGGCGGAGTTGGAACGCGCGTCATCCTGAGCCGTGAGCTGCAGCGAAAAACCGGGCGCGGGCTCGGGGCCGTTTTGAAAATCGCTGATTTCAGTGGGTAGATTCTGCAGCGACCAATCTCTCGTCATCCCGAGCGCCAACGGCGCGCAGCGCCGCGACTGAGTAAGAGAAACTCGCGGTGCTCGGGCCATCAGTTCCTTCTCC
>CAZKID010000224.1:0-8829 GCA_964552405.1 uncultured Thermoanaerobaculia bacterium | reverse complement strand
GTTCCCCGAACCGCCGGCAAGAAGGCGGGGATGGTTTACGCGCTCAACACGGCGGGGTCGATCGCGGGCTCGCTCATCACAGTCTTCGTTCTCATCCCGGTGCTTGGGATGGAACGCTCAATCGTGATCTGCGTGGCGTTCAACTTGCTGGCCGGGGCTGCGCTCGTTTTCGCCGACCGCGAATTTCCCCGCCGGAGTGCGGCACTGGCCGCGTGCACGATCGGAATGATCGTGCCGTGTGCCGTGAAGATGGTGACTCGCATCTCGCTGCCGCTCACGATCCTGCGGAGCGCGATCTCACCCGGCGACGAGATTCTCGACGTGAGAGACGGCATCACCGGAACGACCTTCGCGGTCCAGTCGGCGCGAGGCGGATACGAGCTCTGGTCGGATTCGCTAGCCATCAGCGAAACGCGGAATGGCTCGTTCTATGGCGCTGGAATCGTGCCGGTCATCCTCTCGCCAAAAATCCCGGAAAAAGTATTGAGTCTGGCCTTCGGCGGCGGACTCTCGACGTATGGGATGCGCCTCTTCCCTGAAGTCAGACAGATCGACTGCGTGGATCTCTCGGCCGACAACATTGCACTTTCTCTGAAGTACTTCCCGGAAAACGCCGGATTTCGCGACGATCCCAGAGCGCATTTCATCGCCGATGACGCGAGGAACTATCTCCGCTACTCGTGCGGCAACTACGACATGATCTCGGTCGAAGCAACGCCGCCGCGTTTCAATTTTCGGAACGCGTTTCTATTCACACGCGAGTTCTACGCAGCCGCGGAACGAAGGTTGAACAAGGGTGGATTCTTCGTGCAGCTTCTCCCGCTGGCCGACCTTTCGCCGGCGGAAACGCGCGGAGTGATGAAGACGTTCGCGGCCGTCTTCCCTCACCGCGCGCTGTGGTTCATCGGCGGTCCGGATGTCGTCATGATCGGCGGCGATGCGCCCATCGTTCTGAATTACGAAGAGACCGCGCGCCGCCTCGCGCGTCCGCAAGTCAGCCGCGTGCTCGCGGAAAGGCTGTCGATCGCGCAGTATCAGAATGTCGAGAATCTCTTTGCCGGAATCCTCGCCGATTCCAACGCGTGGGACGCGGCAGCCGAAGGAGGAGAAATCTTCACGGAGGACCGGCTCCCGCTCATGTTCTCCACCGGTGCGGACCGGAGCGCGGACAACATCCTTCGCATCCATCAGAACCTCGCGCCGTGGAGTGCCGTGCTGGCCCGCGTTGCAGACCGCAATGCGATGGAGCAGAGGTACGAGCCCGGATTTCTCGAACAGCGGCTCGAAGAGCGGCGTCAGTTCTTCGCCGCGCATCTGTACGGGCCGAACGATTTCTATCCAGCCATGCTGAGCTACATCCAGCATTATGCGTTCGACAAGCGCGGAGAATACGAACGGCTCTATGAGGTTCTGCGCGCCAGAGGTCTCGACGCGGATGCGGACGATCTGCTCCAGGGACTCAGGCGCAGCAAGTGAACGGCTAGCGCGGATTATTCACGGAGGTAGTCACGGAGGTAGAAGCGAAATGCAGAACGCAGAACGCAGAATTTAGAATGAAGAATTGAGGTCGCGCTTCGCGGGCGTTGCCCTTCTCAATTCTTCATTCTGCGTTCTGCATTTCGCTTTTCGTTCTCTCCGCCGCGCAGACTCCTAGCCAGGATTATTCACGATTTCAGTGCTCGTCATCCGAGCGAGAGCGAGGGACCTTCTAGCCCTGATCGCGATTGCGCTCACTGGACACTCGCGCACACACTCCAGGCAACCATCGCACTCCTCGGGCGTGGCGAGAAACGGAAATGTTTCGTACTTCGGCCGCGCGCACACGCCGGAATGCCGCTCGACACCCTGGCGCGCCGACGTGCGCATGCCGATCGCATTACGCGTGCAGACATCGCGGCATAGACCGCACGAGATACACAGCGCCCCCGTAAGCTCAAGTCTGAACATTGCGCGACTCCTCGGCACGCATCGATGCGGCCACCGCCGCGATACCGATCAACGCGAGCAGCGCGACGGAGACATAGAAGGTGGTCGTAGCGAGCTCGGGGTTCGCATTCGAGCGGAGGGACGACATCGTCCGCCAGAACGGCGAGGCCGCCACGCGATACTCCGCGCCCGGCCCTTCCATCACCGCTACATACCCAATCGTGTTGAGACCCGCCGCGATGGCCGAGAGTACGACACCAATCCGCTGGCTTCGCTGCGGCTTCTCGCCGCGATCGGCGACTTTCCAGAGCAGGGTCGCGCACGTCATGACCGTTGCGAGAGGAACGAATGGAAGTCCGATCTTGATGTCCGCCATCAGATCGAGGTTCAGCACCCAGAGACCGGCGACCGCAGAAACGAACAACGATCCATCGCGGACGACGACATAACTCAGCCACCACAAGTCCGCCGCGACGCGAAGCGTGAGCCGCACGAGCACACGTTCGAAGTACGAACGTGCAACGTGCAGCAGAAATGCGATCACGGACAACGCAATCGCGGCATCGCAAACAGCCTGGGCGGTCCAGATCTCGAGAGACTTGAGTGTCGTCAAGGCGTCGCCTCCGATCCAGGAGAGAGGACGGCGGAGAATCTCTCCGCCGTCCCATGATGGCGGCTAATCGCCCGAATGATGGCGGGTGGTTTTGCGAACGATGCTCCGCGAGCGCAGCCCCATGGACGTCGCCTTCAGGCCGCCCGCACTTACGCTCTCGATTTCGAATCCCCACTTCGTGATGGAGTAGTCGGTGGTTAGACGTACGGTGACCGTATCCCCGGCAATCGTGAGCGTCGTACCGCCCAATGAAGTGCCTGTGAACGGCGATCCTGTCACGTTCTTTCCATCCTTATCCGTGACGTAGATCTTGTCGTAGCCTGTCTCGACATTCGTCAATCCTGCAAAGCGCACGTTGATGGACGACGGACTGCCAGGCTGCGTGTAGGTCCACGTCTGCTGGAAATTGTTCTCATACGGATGGGCGGATGCCGGATAAACCGTGATCGGCGCCGTCACCGCAGCACTCGCGCCGAGCTTGTCCTTCACCGAGAGAATGACCGTGAAGCTCTTGTTCGCGCCCGCGGTGCCGTAGTCGTGCGACACCGACTCACCCGTCCCTTTCGTGTTATCGCCGAAGTCCCACGTGAGCGTGCACGGACCGTTCGGGCAGGCGAGCTCGGCGACACCGAACGTGTACTTGTTTGCGCTGCGCGTATACGTAATCGCGGCGTTCAACAACGAGCCGCCATGAATTCCCTTTGCTGCAACGGCGAGTTGGGCTCTGGTCATGTACGGAGCTTCGGGGATGTGCTCATTGCCCGGCACCGTGACCTTCGCGTTCTTCACGGTCGTCACGGTCGGATACGTCAGATAGACCGTGCCTGAAATCGCCGGCGCCGGATCCTTCTCGACCTTGGCGATGATCGTCTTGAAGTCCGCGCCCGCCCAGCCGGCGCCTGCAACCGTCACCTCTTTGCCCGACTCGAAGCCGAACACGTCGGCGACCTTCAGCGGATTGATGAATCCATCGGCGCCGCCGGCATTGATCGAACCGATCGTTTCGACTTCCTTCCGCGGGCTGACACCACCACCGTGGCACTGACCACATGCGTTGTCGATGTCGACCCACACCGCATTCTTGTATTCACCTTCCGGCGCCGTGTGCGAAAGGCTCACGAGTCCGGGGGCATTCGAGCCCGTGTTCTGCGCGGCTGCGCCATTCACCGGATAGGCGTATGTATAGTCGCCATAAATCGTGTAGTTCGGATCAGTGTTGATTCTCCAGAGGTGCTTGATTCCCGGCGGCTGGTGGCAGACCACGCATGCGCTCGACGGATCCTTATCCGCATTTTCGAACGGAGTCCCGAGACCGCCGGAATGGCGCATCGCGGCGACCGAAACCTGCGGCGAGATCTTCGCGTCCGAGCTCGAGTGACATGAGGTGCACTCGGTCTTGATGCTGCCGCCCATGCCTTCCGTGTTCTGATTCAGCGGCTGGTGCACGTCATGACACGTCGCGCAGCTTCCCGCTACTGCGTCTGAGATTCCTTTGAGATCGACCTTCGCTGCCTGTGCAAACTTGCTCCCGTATAAGGACTGCGTCTTGCCGTCCAGATTCATCGTTCCAGCAACGCAGCCGTCAGACGCCGGAGCTCCCGGCTTCGCAGGATCAAGGCCCTTGTAACCGAAGATCGCATACGGCGGACAGCCCATATCCTTCCAGTTGCCGGTCAAGCGGGCGTGCGGGCTGTTGAGAAATTCGGGGCCGTCCGGGTGATGCGCAAAACCGTCCGGCTGCTGTTGCTTGTTCGTGTACGGCATCACATAGCCGTTGTTGCCGGTGAAACCGTTGCCACCCTGGATCGATCGTGGTGCGGTATCGGCCTCCTGGCGATGACACGACAAACAGGACGCGACGATGTCGCCGCCTTTCACGTTCTTGAATGTGTCATTGCCGTGCTTTCCATCGACCGAGTCCGTGTGGCAGCGAGAGCACTGAATGCCCCACTGATCCCATGAAGAGAGTGAGTATGGATGGCTGATCGCGACCTTCGCACCGGACGAGTACTTGTGATTGCTCGCCGTGCAGTCGACAGTCACCTTGTCGACTTTGTTCGAGGTGCTGTATGCGTCGGCGGCCATCACTGCAGTCGCCGTACAACCAGTGCCCGTCGTATCGGTGAGCGTGACGGTCACGGAGGCATTCGCCGGATAGAGCGCCCCCTTCGCTGTAAGAGTCACACCCGTCACGTCGCAATCGACGCCCGCGGTGCAATTCGCCTTCACGACCGGATATCCCGATGCGCCGAGGCTGGGACCGAGGAGCTTGGAGGTCGCGCCCAGCGTCGTCACTGACGCGAGATTGGCGGAGAGAAAATCGCTGTACGGTTTCTTCGTCTGCTGCGCAACCGCTGGATCCGATGCGCTATTCGCGGTCCAACCGGTGGTGTGGCAGCGCGCGCACTTGTACTGCTGCGAGCCGCGCTGGATCATCGCCGGACCGCCTTCGAGACCTGCGCCTCCGTAGATCCAATAGAGAGGCTCGCCATCGATCTTGATCCACGTATATGGCTTGCCTGTGTGCAGCGCGGCGGCGGAGCACGTTTCAGGATCGGGATAGTTCAATGGATAACCTGCATTGCCGTTGCCCATGACAGGCGACTCACAGTGCGGACACGCCGCGAGGTCGGGAACATCGTCCGAGCTCACGTCGCCTGCCGCGTTCTTCGCGCAGTAGCCGCCAGTCAGAGAGCTGCGCGCAGCACCTCCAGGTGTAAGCCAATTCACGAGCGGACGAACGTAGTCCTCCTGAATCCACAGCTCTTTGAACTTGCCGTTCGCATCGAGGCCTGCCTCTTCGAGTGCGGGTGTCGCCGCGTGATCATGATCGACGCCTGGCATCCCCCACGCCGCGCCATCCGCGAGGCGCGACATGTTCTTGTGTCCACCCAACAGATAGCCGGTCTTGTCGGACGCACCAACAGGGCCGCCCTGCTGATGACAGCGCAGGCAGTTGTTGTAGTCGACCGCCGACTTGTCGACGGCGGGCGCCGCCCATCCGCTCTGCTTCGACGGATCATGGGCTGCACCGTCGGAGTTGTACGTTTGTGCCGTCAATCCGAGGGGCACAAGAATCAGCGCGATGACTGAAATTGCGCGCGCGATCATTCTCATCTTGAAACCTCCAGTTTCTCCTGACGCGACGATAGCCGCGCGGGACGAGGTCAGAAATGAAGAGATCCTGAAGATTTCTTCAGGTTCCGCGACGCGGCCGCGCACGAATGCCACAATGGCCGCATGCAGAAGGGCGGCACGTCACCGGAGAGCGATGCGCCCCGCGTGCTCGTCGTCGAAGACGAGCCAAAGGTCGCGCGAGCGCTGCGCGAAGGCCTCGAGTCCGAGGGCTATCAGGTGAAGGTCGCCGCGACCGGCGAGGATGGGTTCTTTCTTGCTTCGACGCACCCGTACGACATCATCGTCCTCGATCGCATGCTCCCGGGACGCGACGGCCTCGAAGTGCTCTCCGCGCTTCGGGCCAACGGCCTGCTCACCCCTGTGCTCCTCCTCACCGCGCGCGATGCAGTGGAAGACCGCGTCGCGGGACTCGATGCAGGCGCCGATGACTACGTCGTCAAACCATTCGCCTTCACCGAGCTTCTCGCGCGGATCCGCGCGCTCATGCGCCGCGGACGAGGAGATCAGCTGCTTCGCCTCACGATCGCCGATCTCGTGATCGATGTGCCGACCCGCACTGTGTCACGCGCGGGCCATCCACTCGATCTCACCACGCGCGAGTACGAGCTCCTCGAATATCTCGTCCGGCACAAGGGCACGCTCGTCTCGCGCGAGATGCTTGCACGCGATGTCTGGGGCGAGACGCAGCGCAGCACGCCGCTCGACAACGTCATCGACGTACACATCGCGCATCTTCGAAAACGAGTCGATCAGAGTTTCGAGACACACCTCATCCACACCGTGCGCGGCGTCGGATTCATCCTGCGCGAGAGTGACGTGCCGTGATCACCAACCTCCACAGCCTTCGGACGCGCGTGATGTTGTGGTACGGCGCCCTGATCGCGCTTTGTCTCATCGCGTACTCCGCGATGATCGCCATTACGTTCGAACGCCACGTCGAGCAGGAGTGGAACTCCGACGTGCGCGAAGACATCGAGCTCGCAGCACGCGCGCTGGCAGTCGACGCCGGCGGCCGTCCGGTCTGGCCGCCCGGTTTTCTCGCCAATCGGATGATCGAAGAGGAAGGCGGCGGACATTGGCTCGAAGTCTGGGCCGGCCAGAGCAAGAAGCCTCTGCTTGCGGCAGGCACTCTCAATCCGCGTCTCGTCGAGTTGCCCGATGCCAGTCTGCCTGCGCAATCAGTGCATGCGCCGGAGGGCCCGTTCCGCGTGCAGAGCGAACGAATCGGAATCGGCGGCTCGAGCTTCATCATTCGCGCAGCGATGTCCGAAACACCCGGGCGGCGGCAGATTCACTCTCTCTGGCGAGCGCTTGCCCTCTCCTGCCTCAGCGTCCTCCTCCTCGGCGCGATCGGCGGCTACTTCATCGCACGGCGCTTCATCGGTCCGCTCGCGCGGATGGCGGATCACGCGCGCCACATCACTGCCGAACACCTCAACGACCGCCTCGCGACGGAAGACGCGGGAACAGAGCTCGATCAACTGCGTGATGCGTTCAACGAAACACTCGCGCGGCTCGAACAGTCGTTCGAACAGTTGCGCCGATTCACCGCCGACGCTTCGCACGAGCTGCGCACGCCGCTCACTGCTCTCCGAAGCGTGGGGGAAGTCAGCCTCCGGCAAGCGCGGACGGCGGATGAGTATCGCGAGGTCGTCGGCATGATGCTCGAAGAGACAGACCGGCTCGGGCGGCTCGTCGACGATCTCCTGACGCTTGCTCGCACGGACGCGGGGCGCGCACTCACCAGGGAACGCGTCGATCTCTCGATGATCGCTCGCGAGGCCGGCGAACAATTGGCCATCCTGGCCGAGGAGCGCGGACAAACTCTGGAGACGCGGTGCGGCGAATCAATCTTCATCCGCGGCGACCGGCTGGCGTTGCGACAGGCGGTCACGAATCTCGTCGACAATGCGATCAAGTACTCCGCGGAAGGCACATGCGTTCGATTGAAGACAGGCAGCATGGAGAACCAGGCGTTCGTCGAGGTCAGCGATTCCGGACCGGGCATCGCGGCGCCGCACCGCGGCCGCATCTTCGAGCGCTTCTACCGCGTTGATTCCGGCCGCCAACGCGAAATGGGGGGAACCGGGCTCGGTCTCGCGATCGTGAAGGCCACGGCAGTGAGCCATGGCGGCGACGTGGAGCTCGACAGCGAGGATGGACGCGGCAGCACGTTCCGCATCGTGTTACCGAAGGTGGAGTGAGTTGCGCACGATGAACCAGCTCTCGCTGATTACGGCCAGCGTGATCGCCACAACGTTCGCGTCAATGCTGCTCATCGAAGCCTTGCGGCCGTTGCGTCCTTCACGCGAATCGAAGCCGCGCCGCGTGGCGCGCAATCTAACCACCGGCGGCATCGCTCTCGCGCTCGCGATGCTCTTCACCGCGCCGCTGCTCACACCTCTCACAGCTTGGGTCGCGCAGCATCGCGTGGGGCTGCTCAACATCCTTGGGGTCCGCGGCCCGCTCCACCTCATCCTCGGCATCCTTCTTCTCGACTACACGCTCTGGATCTGGCACTTCCTCAGTCATCGCGTCGCGTTCCTCTGGCGCTTTCACGTCGTGCATCACGTCGATCGCGATCTCGACAGCTCGACCGCGCTGCGCTTTCACTTCGGCGAGCATGCGCTCTCGATCCTCTATCGCGCGCTGCAGATCATCGTGATCGGAGCATCAGCCGAGGCGATGTGGACGTGGCAGCTCGTCCTGTTCGTGTCGATTCTTTTTCATCATGCGAATATCGAGCTCCCGTTCCCACTCGAGCGCTGGCTCGTGCGGATCATCGTCACGCCGCGCATGCATGGGATTCATCACTCGGATCAATTCAGCGAGACGGACAGCAACTGGTCGAGCCTGCTCTCGGTGTGGGACTACCTGCACGGCACGATTCTTCTCTCCGTGCCGCAGCAGGAGGTGACGATCGGCGTGCCCGCGTATCAGAACGCGCGCGACGTGACGCTCGGAAGGATTCTCCTGATGCCATTCCTTCGTCAGCGGCGCGACTTTCATCGCGAGGATGGGACGCTGCAGACACGGGAGCATGCGAAGGCAACGCCCCTGTCATCCTGAGCGAAGCGAAGGACTCCCGCAGGTGGCTTCGTCATCCCGAGCGAAGTCGAGGGACCTGTGTGTGTGGGAGGCGCGCGACATGA
>CAZKID010000223.1:0-8839 GCA_964552405.1 uncultured Thermoanaerobaculia bacterium | reverse complement strand
CTTGGCCCGGGATTCGCCGGGTTACTTCGACTACAACTATGACAGTCCTTACATGATCCTCGTTGCGCCCGTAAGACCCGAGTGGCGCGAGCGAATTCCGAGTGTGGTGCACCGCGATCATTCTGCACGCATTCAGACGGTCACCGAGGAACTCGATCCGACGTACGCTGCGCTCTTGCGGAGCTTCAAGAATGTCTCGGGCATTTCCGTGCTCTTGAATACATCGTTCAATCGCCGCGGAATGCCGATCGTCGAAACGCCCCGGCAGGCCGTCGAGTTCTTCCTTGAATGCGATCTCGACGCGCTGGTGATCGACAACTACATCGTGACGAAGAACTGATGCCGCCCTCCGGATTTCGTCTTGGCGTTCTCGATCTCGGCTACGCGCCGTTCACGCTCGAGATCGCTCCTGAAGTGGACGCTCTTGGTTTTTCGCGTCTATGGATCACCGAGCATCATGGGTTGAACGGATGTCCGGAGCTGCTGCTGCCGCTCCTCGCGGCAGCGACAGAGCATCTCTCCGTCGGCTCCGGCGGAGTGCTGCTTCCGTATTACAGCCCCTTCAAAGTCGCCGAGTCCTTCCATCTTCTCGAGTCGATGTTTCCAGGCCGCGTCGATCTCGGATTCTGCCGGGGACTGGGCGGGTCGGCCGCGTCGTCTGCTGCTCTTCTCGACGGGCGTCCTGTGCGCGACTACGAACAGCGGGTCGACGAACTGCTCGCCTATATGCGCAACGAAGGAAGCGAGAAACGCGCGCATCTCGCTCCGCGCGCGAGCAGTGAGCCGCTGCCATGGTGTCTCGGATCAGGCGAAGGGAGTGCGATGATCGCTGCAACGCGAGGCCTGCCGTACGGCTACTCGATGCATGTCGGCCCGGATCGGATCGCTGCTGTCGAGTGTTATCGCCACAACTTCCGGCCGGGTCCGTTTGCCACGGAGCCACGCGTGATCGTCTCGGTCGCGGGTGTCTGCGCAGAAACTGCGGAACACGCCGCGCGACTCGAAGCGGAAACGGCGGGCATGCAGATCAAGCCGAACATCGCCGGATCCGCAGCAACGTGCACGGATTGGCTGCAGGATGTGCAGCGCCGTTATGGTGCGGACGGGATCCCCTGGCTCGATTTTTCACGCGCGCTCGATGATCAGCTTCGCGCATTCGCGCTTCTGGCCGATGGCTTCGAGTTACGAGGCACGTTCGAGCAGTCCGATCTGAACGAGCTCTGACAGCAGCGGCTGCAGATCGGCCCACTCGTAGTCGGGCAGCCACGCGGTCGCCGCCGCAGCCTCGAAGGGAGCCGACTCTCGTAGCATAGACTGTAAGAGAGGCTTTGCCGCAGTGGGCATTGGATACTCACGCCCGTCGTGATAGACGAGTAGTTCGGAATCCTCTTCACCGCGCTCTTCGAACATGACCGCCTGCGTCCTTTGGGACACGCGCAACAGATCCGATGCTTGCACCGCCGACTCCTGATTAGAGAGTGGCTGACCTCCGCTCAGCGCACGAACGGACATTCGGTACCAGTGTCCGAAGAGCTCTCGAGGATTGATCCTGTTGATGGTCTGCTTGAGATCTTCGAACCGCTCCTCGATAGTCGTCTGTAGTTGCGTCGTGTCGCCGTCCTTCGCCAGGATGCCGGGTAGATCGCGGCGCCACTCCATGCGATGAAAAAGAAGCGGCTTCAAGTGCTGGAAGAGGAGGATGTAGAAGCCATAAGGCGCCTGCGTCAGTGTGAGGGCGAGCGAATGTCCCACAGCGCGTGCGCGGTGCCACGTGCCGGGCGGCAGGTAGAGCACATCGCCAGGACGCAGCGTCACTTCCTGGAACGTCGATTCGTCCGGACGCTCGAGCTGGGCTTGCTCGATCTGAAGCCATTCGACCGGGCCCGTCTCGGAGAGCATCACGTTCTTGTTTGGATAAGGAATCGCCGGTTCGGATGAGAAGCGCCAATGCTTCTCTCCTTCAATCTGGATCAGCCAGACTGACTGCTGATCGAAATGGGTATTGAAGCCCTTCTCTTCTGGAGACCAATAGCAGTTGACGACGAAGTCGCCAGGAAAAAGAAACTCGCGTTTCAATTCGCGCACGAAACGGGCGAGATTCTCGTCGGCTGCATCGACCGCAGTTGCGCAGATCGTCCGCCCTTCTTCGTACAAGGACAGAGCCTCTTCGGCGCCAATACAACCGTGCTCGTTGTGATGTCCCAACTCGTCCGTCATGACGGCCTTGACATGCAAGGTCTCGCCAGGCGGTGTATCGCGCATCGCTCGAATGAACGCGTCACGGCTGAACAGGCCGGAAAATTTGTCGGGGGCTCCTGGGATGTAAAGCGGTCTCTGCTTACGCCAGTGTTCGTCGACAAAATATGACGGATCGACCGGAGCGAGTAGTTTCGTGAAGCTCACAAGGGACCTCGGCTGAGTTGTTTATGGAAGGCGACGCAAAGTACAGCAGCGCGCTGCGGCAGTCAATCATGTATCATTCGCGTCCTTTCCTCAACGAATATGCCTCTCGTGTGGACGCCTCTCCTGACTGGAACGGACGCTGCCCGCGCACAGCAAGCCTGCGATGCCATCGCAGAAGCGCTTGCCGAGTGGCCGCTATCCAACGATCCTTCATTGGGCAGTGGCGCAGCCGGGCTCGCGCTGATGTTCGGATCATTCGCCGGCGCACGAGTCCCGGAGCTGGAGCATTGGATCGACGCTGCGGTGCAATCGGAAGAGTTTCAAACATTGGGTCTTCACTCTGGGTACAGCGGTCTCGGACTTGCGATTGAACTCCTCGCGAGGCGAGGATTTGTCTCCGACGATGTCAATGTCGAGATCGATGCTGTCATTGGCGATGTTGTCGCGGCCGATGCGTGGCCGGGCGAGCTGGATCTGCTGGCGGGAATTACGGGCATCGGAGTCTATGCGCTTACACGGCGCAAAACGGACCAGCGATTGGTCGAGCATATCGTCCGTCATCTCGACGCGGCTGCGAATCGCAGTGACGACGGAGCTGTGTGGTGGACCCCATACCAATGGCTGCCGAGCGGGCATCGTCCCGCATTTCCAAACGGCTACGCGAACCTCGGTCTCGCTCACGGCCAACCGGGGATAATCGCGTTTCTCGCGCAAGCTTCTTCGACGAATCCGCATGCGCGTCCGCTGCTCGACGAATCCGTTCGCTGGGTGCTTGCACATCAGCTCGACGACGGTGGTTTCGGCCGATGGGACGCCGCTGGTTACTCGGCAGATCGTGCCCGCCTCGCGTGGTGCTACGGTGATCTTGGTGTTGCTTCTGCGCTCCTTCTCGCAAGTGAGATCACCGGCAAGACGGAGTGGCGCGAAACGGCCCTCGACCTCGCAATGCAGAGTGCCGCTCGCGATATGGAGCTGAGTGGCGTCATCGATGCTGGTCTTTGTCACGGTGCGGCTGGCGTCGCGCACATGTTCAACCGGATCTACCACTCGACAAGCCTTCCGGTGTTCGCTGATGCTGCGCGCCGCTGGTTCGTGCGAACGCTCGACATGTCGTGTGAGGGAATCGGCATCGGCGGCTACCGTTCCTGGCAGCGCGATGACTTCGATCATCCGTTCCGCTGGGTCGACGACCCGGGTCTGCTCACTGGTGCGGCCGGCATCGCGCTCGCGCTCGACGCGGCAACGCATTCCGTCGCACCCGATTGGGATTCGATTTTTCTGCTTTCGGCGGTTCCGGCATGACCTTCAAAGCCAATCGCGAACTGACTCCCGCTGGCTTCTTCGTCATCCGCACACCTCTCTTGCCGTTCGACGAGATCAATCGCTGGTCGGCAGGACTCGAGGTTCCGGCTGATGCCGGCGATGAATGGCTGGAGCGCACGCGAGCGATTCTGCGGGAACGGCTGCGCGAGATCGTCTCGCGCGCGGATGTACAGGAAGCGCTCTTTCTGGCGTCACCGGATCTCGTCGACGCGCTTCCGACGTGGGAGACAAGACCCGACAGCGACGCCGGCCGGCGCCTCGAGCTTGCGCTCGTTCGCTACTTCTTGCGGATGGCCGGACGCGCGACGCCCTTCGGGCTCTTCGCCGCGACGACGATCGGGAAAACCGATCGCAGTACGAAGTTCGAGCTCGGACCTCGCGCCGGCTATCGCCGCTATTCCGCGCTCGACATGGAGTATCTGACCGTTCTCTCGCGCGAGCTTGGGCGCGATCCCGAGGTGCGGCACACGTTGACCTTGAGTGTCAATACGAGTCTCACACAGTCAAACGGACGGATTCAGTACTACGGCGCAGCGCGCGATGGTGGTGATCGTCGCTATGAGCTGTACGTCGTGGAGTCGAGTGAATATCTCGCCGCAGTGCTCGAGCGTGCGGCGAGCGGCTGCTCCTTCGACGACGTTGTGGCGATGCTTGTCGAGCATCATGAAGCCGGCCGTGACGAGGCGGCAGAGTATGTCGACGGCCTGATCGACGCGGACATTCTGATCGGAGATCTCGATCCTCTGGTCACTGGACCAGATCCATTCACCGCGATGGTGTCGGAACTCCGCACACGCCGTGCGACGGAGCGGGCTGGCGAGACACTCAACGAGGTTCGCGCCCGTCTCGACTCGCTCGATTCGGCAGGTCTCGGCAACGATGTGAGTGTCTATCGTGAAATGGCTGCGCATGTCGAAATGCTCCCGGCGCCGGTTGCACTGTCGCGCCTGTTCATGGTCGATCTCTACAAACCGGCAGAAACCGTCACGCTCGGACGCGGCGTCCTCTCCGAGATCATGAATGGCATCGAGGTGCTTCGTCTCCTCGACGATCACCGCGCGCGGCACCGCGATGCGGTACGCCGTTTTGGCGAGCGGTTTCTCGATCGCTTCGGTGACAACGAGGTTCCTCTTGCTGTCGCACTCGATGAAGATCTCGGAGTCGGATTCGAGCCGTATGCCGCTCCGAATGCACCCTTGATTCATGGCCTGCATTTCCCATCCGCAGCGTCCGAGCGGACGATGGCTCGTCGGTCGCGCACCGAGTTTCTCCTGCGTGCGATCGGCCGTGCATTGGAAGAAGGGCGAACGGAAGTAGCTCTCGATCAAGCTGAGATTCGCGCACTCGAGACGGATCGCTTTCCCCAGGTGCCCGATTCGTTCATGGCCTTCGCATCCATTGCAGCGGAGTCCGAGGAGGCGATCGCGCGGGGTGAGTATCGCGTTCTTCTCGAGCATTGCGATGGTCCTTCCGGTGCGCGGTTGCTCGGCCGCTTCTGTCATGGCGATGCCGGGTTGCGTGCGCATGTCGAGGAGTACTTGCGCGCGGAAGAGGCTCTCGAGCCCAACGCGATCTTTGCGGAGATCGTTCATCTTCCACCGATCGCCGAACGCCTTGGCAATGTGATCTGCCGTCCGTTGCTTCGCTCTTACGAGATTCCTTATCTCGGGAGATCCGGCGCGCCATCTGAGCGGCAGATCGAGATCTCCGACATTCTCGTTTCCGTCGTCGATGGCCGCGTCACACTTCGAAGCCAGCGCTTGAACAAGCAGATCATTCCGCGGCTCACGAACGCCCACGCGTACATGTTCGAGACGCATCTGCCTGCCTACCGTTTCCTTGCGGCATTGCAGGAGCAGGGGTATTGCGCGATGAACGGCGGCTGGCTAGAGGAGCTCAACGATCGCGCTCCCTTGCCTTTTCTTCCTCGCATTCGCGCAGGACGTGTCGTCCTCTCGCGTGCACGCTGGATCATCAGCGAAGAAGAACTTGAGGTAATGACGACGGCCAAAGGCGCGGCGCAGTTTCAGGCCGTTCAGGAAATGCGCCGGCGCCGACGCCTGCCGCGATGGATTCAGCTCGATGAGATGGTCGTGGATCTCGACAATCCTTTGTGCGTCGAGACACTCGTAGTGAGACTCAGTGGTCGCACGTCGGCGAAGGTTCGCGAGCTTTTCCCCGCTCCGGATGAGCTCCTCGCGCGCGGTCCCGAGGGACGGTTCGTTCACGAGCTCGTAGTTCCGTTTCTGCGAAACCGCGAGGCAACGAGAGGCGAACGTCTTCCGCCGCGCGCATCCGTTCCTAAGGACATTCGGTTGTACGCGCCCGGTTCCGAGTGGTTGTTCGCAAAGGTCTACGCCGGACCTTCGTTTGCCGACGCGCTCCTGACGGACGTCATCGGTCCCCTCGCCTGCGCGCAAATCGCGGCTGGTGCAGCGGATCGTTGGTTTTTTGTCCGCTTCCGCGACGGCCGAGAACATCTGCGGATTCGCTTTCATGGAGCACCAGAGAGACTCTCGAGTGAAGTGCTTCCTGCGTTACGCGATGCCGTGATGCCGCACATGTATCGGGGAAGCATCACCGGCTTCCAGCTCGACAGCTACGACCGTGAAGTGGAGCGATATGGCGGGCCGGATGGCATCGATATCGTCGAGCATCTCTTCATGGCAGACAGCGAGGCGGTCATCGAGCTGCTGCGTCTCTGTGCGGACGACGAGGTGACTCGCTGGCGAGCGGCGGTTCTGGGCGCGGAAATGCTGATGCGCGACTTCGCGCTCGATCGCGATCAACGGCGCAAGGTCCTCGAACACCTGCAGCAGCACTTCGACGGCAAGATGATGGTCGATGCCGCAACGCGGCGCGCGATTGCGGATCGCTATCGCAGCGAAGCCAAGACTCTGGAGGTTCTGTTGACGACGCTCGAAGAGCCTGACCATCCGCTGGGCGATGTCGTCACTGTCTTGCTGAGACGTTCTCGCGAGATCGCTCCGTATGTCGAGAACCTGTCGCGGTTGCGTGATGCGGCACGGATCATTTTTCCGCTCGATGCGCTCGCCGCGAGCTGTGTCCACATGTTCATGTACCGCTTGCTGCTCGTCGAACAGAACGCACAGGAGACGGTGCTCTACCACTTCCTTTCCCGCTTCTACGATTCGATGGCCGCCCGGACGAAAAACAAATGAGACGCTGGCTGCTCGTCATCGTAATCCTGGTGGCGATCTCCGTATGGCCAGCCTGGAAGGCCTGGGTTGATTCGGCCCACGTTTCCGATTTGCGCATCGAAGGTGGATGGGGCGCGCCTCAGAGTGAGCACGCGCTCGTGTTCGGCAAAGCGCGCTGGCGAGACGACGAAAAGCTGATCGTGCTCAACAACGACGGACCGGTCGTCGATCATGCTCCGCGCGTTCCTTCACGTCCAGTTTTCTCGCGCGACGGGAAGCATGCCGCATGGCTTCGCGCGGACCGGACCATCGCCTTGTGCGATCTCTCATCGGGGAACGTGCGGAGCATTGGACATCTGGACCAGCCAGCCTCGGGCCTCGCACTGTCACCGAGCGGCTCAAGCGTTGCCGTCTACATCGCGCGGCGCGTGGAGCTCTATGACGTCGTGGGTGCAGCGAAACGTTGGGCCGTTCCATTGCCTTGGTCCGGGAGCACGGATCCTCTCTTCTTCTTCGCAAGCGAGGATCGGCTGCTCTTCTACCCGCCGCAGCGCGGCGAGGCGCGCGCCGGGAAACCGCCGATCATCCATTCCGTGCTTGCGCTGAATGTTCGTACACGGACGTTCGAAGAGGTTGCGCGATTCACCTCGGACTTTCCGGGCCTGTTCGTGCGTCCGGACGCAACCGGCGAATTCTTTCTGACGCTCGAGCACCAGCGAACCGTCGTGCAGGTCAATCACAAGCCAATCGCAACCGATGGCATGAAGTTGCGGTCGGCTGCGTTTCTTGGCGATGGAAGTGTCGCCGTCGTTCTGCGCGGCGAGAAAGGCTCCGTCGTGCGCCGCGGCCGCTGCACGATCCCACTCGCTGAACTACCCGCGGAAGCGTGGATTCGCGAATCGGGCACCGGACATGTGCTCGTGGATGTCGCCGCACGAGAGAGAGGCGCGTGGCATCTCTATGACGTAAACCTCGATCGCTGCATCTCGCGCTCGGTTGCAATCGGGCTTGCGCCTCTGGATCCCCTCGAGTTCTGGTTCGCTCCGGCGCTCCCACGTGGCTCCCAGGATTGGAGCAGTGCACGCTGGTTCATCGACGAGCAGCAACGCCTGCGGCGCGTCACACCGTGAGCTCATTCCACGGCTCAGCGTGCGCCGCGTAGATCACCGTCTTGTTCTTGAAGAGATGACAATTGATCACGCGATGCTGCATCGAGGCATCGAGATTGGCCATTGGCTCATCGAGTAGAAGCAGCGGGCGGGGAGACGCTGCGACTGCTGTGATCGCGATGAGTTGTCGCTGCCCGCCTGAGAGACTCGCCCCGCCGGCCGAGACGAGTGTCTCGTAACCCATCGGCAGGCTCTCGACCCACTCTGCGAGTCCGGTCTCGGCCGCGGCCTCGAACAGCCGGGCGCGGTCTGACGCACCGGAGATCACTTTCAAGTTGTCGAGAATCGAGCCGGTGAAGAGCGTCGCGAATTGCGGAAGATACATGACGAGCGGCGAAGCGGCGATCGCCGGCATGGGGCCGATCCGCAATGTACCTTGCTGCGGCGTGTAGATACCGGCGAGCAGACGCAGGAGCGTCGTTTTTCCGAATCCCGATGGGCCGACGATTCGCCTTTTCTCGCCCGGTTCGACGCGCAACTGGAGTCCGCGCAGGATCCACGGTCCATCGGCCGCGTAACGGAACCAGAGGTCATCGGCGATGACAGGAGAACGAAGTGCCGTCGCAGACTGCTGGCGCAACGCGGGTCGCTGCTCGGGCGCCTCCGCGAGCAGCTCGGACGCCTTCTCGAGCTGCGGTCGAGCCGTGACCAAGACCTGGTACTCCGTGGCAAACGTCGTCGTCGCGAGCGCGAGCGCGGATGCCAACTGAAGAACGGCAACGGAACACCCCTCCGGTCGGTCACCTGACGTCCCGCGCGACCCCCCACAACTCGTGAGGAACC
>CAZKID010000222.1:0-8901 GCA_964552405.1 uncultured Thermoanaerobaculia bacterium | reverse complement strand
ACGACCTTTGGGTTATGAGCCCAACGAGCTACCAGACTGCTCCACCCCGCGTCACTGAAGGGACCGCGATTATCGCGATGCGGCCCATCGGCGTCAAGGATCTTCTCCAACTCTTCATGCGGTAACGTTATTTCCGTTCTTTCGTCATGCAACGCATTGCTCTCGTTACCGGCTCCTCTCGCGGCATCGGCTTCGAAGTCGCGCGGCAGCTTGCCTTGCGCGGCGATCGGGTCATCGTCACTTCTCGTCATCGCGAGGCCGCGGAAAAAGCGGCCCGCCGCATCGGGCACGATGCGATTCCGCATGAGCTCGATGTTTCGCGCGAAGAGTCGATCGACGCTCTCGGTTCGTTCATCGAGCGCGAGCCTGGACGGCTCGACGTTCTCGTCAACAACGCGGCGATCCTCCTCGATGAAGGACGTGCGGTGAGCAGCGTTCCGCCCGACGATTTCGAGGCCACGTTTCGCACGAACGTCTTCGGCCCATTCCTCGTCACGAAGCGGCTCGCGCCACTGCTGCGGAAAAGCGCGCACGCGCGCATCGTCAACGTTTCGTCCGGTGCCGGCCAGCTCTCCTCGATGACGTCGTACGCGCCGTCGTACTCCGCGTCGAAGGCAGCGCTCAACGCGCTCACGATTCTCTTCGCGAACGATCTTCGCAACGCGCGCGTCAACTGCGTTGATCCCGGATGGGTGCGCACCGACATGGGCGGATCCTCCGCGCCACGCTCCGTCGAAGAAGGTGCCGATGGAATCGTATGGCTCGCCACGCTGCCGGACAACGGACCGACTGGCGGCTTCTTTCACGATCGGAGAAACATCGCATGGTGAATTCTCGGCGATTTGCGCTGCTCATTTGCGTTCTGCTTTCCGGCTGCGCCATTCATCTCATCGATCACATGACGGGAGAAGACGAGGCGAATCGCATCCGCAACAGCGGACTACCGGCAACGGCGCGCGTGCTCGAGCTGCGCGACACCGGCATGACGCTCAATCAGAATCCGGTCGTAAGCATGCGCGTGGAGGTGCATGCCGATGGCGTTCCGCCGTTCGAGGCGACGCTGAAAGCAGTCATCGGCCGGCTCGATGTGCCGCGCGTGCAGCCGGGTGCGGAGGTGCCGGTCAAGTTCGACCCGAAGGATCACTCGCGAGTCGCGCTGGATCGATTTGCGCGATGAACCATTGGCTACGATCTCCGAGGGGTAGAGAGCGGAGTAAAGAATCCCCTCATCCGCCCCTTCGGGGCACCTTCTCCCCTCGCGGAGGGGAGAAGGGACGACTAGCATCGAGTCGCGATGCTGCGCGTTTTGCTCTTCTCCGATACGCACCTCGGACTTGGTGAACAGCACTTCTCGGCCTACGAGCGCGCGCTCGCATTTGCGCGCGATGCAGATCTCGTCGTCCACGCAGGCGACGTCTTCTATCGTTCCTCGGTGAAGCCCGGCCTCGTCTGGCGCGCGTTCGAGCCGCTGCAGAAACTCGGCGTGCCGGTGTTCGTCGTGCCCGGCAATCACGAGCGCTCCGCGATTCCCTATCCGCTGCTCGCGATGCATCCGCGCGTCTACATCTTCGATCGGCCGCGCACGTTCAATCTGAATGTGAACGGGCTCGATGTTGCGATCTGCGGATTCCCCTGCATCCGTAGCGGCGTTCGCGAAGCGCTGCCGGAGCTCGAGCCGCGCGGCGACGTCCGGCTGCTCGTGCTCCATCCATCCGTTGAAGGTGCGACCGTTGGTCCCGTCAACTTAATGTTTCGCGATGGCCCCGACGTCATTCCTCGCCGCGCGATCCCCAGCCACTTCCACGCCGTGCTCGCCGGCCACATTCATCGCCATCAGGTGCTGTCAGGCCACCCGCCCGTCTTCTATGCCGGCGCGACGGAGCGAACGTCGAGTGCGGAGCTTGGCGAGGCGAAGGGCTGCATGACGATGGACTTCGACCGGAGCGGCCTTCGCGGATGGCGTTTTCATCCCTGGTGATTTCTGCGCGAACGCGACGCCGCCGAGGATCACGGTCATCGCGAGGAGCGAGGTGGCGGTCAGCGTCTCGTGCAACACGAGCCAGCCGAGGAGGACGGCGACGATGGGGTTGACGTAGGCGTAGAGCGACATCGTCGTCACCGGGATCTTCGAGAGCGCGTAGGTGTAGGCGGTGTACGCGATGATCGAGCCGAAGAGCGTGAGGTACGCGAGTGCGTAAATCGAGCGCGAGCTCGGATGGAAGCGCGCCGCGTCACCGATTGCGAGTCCTGCTACATCGAGGAGGATTCCCCCAACCAGCGACTGCACCGCGGCAGACATCAGCGGCGAGACGCTGCTCAGCGTGTGCTTGCCGTGCACAGAGCCGGCCTGCCACGCCAGGGCACCGCATTGAATGACGAGCACTCCGGCCAGAAAGTGCGCATCGAAAGCATGCCCCGCACCGCGCGGTGTCACGAGCAGCGCCACGCCGCTGAAACCGATGACCATTCCGATTGCCTTGCGCAGCGAGATCCGCTCGCCGTCCTTGCGCAACGCTTCGAGCGTCGTCGCCCAGAAAGGCCCGACCGCCACCAGCAGCGCCGCGAATCCGCTTGGCACATACTGCTCCGCCCACACCAGCGCGAGATTGCCGCCTGCGATCAGCAGCGTGCCGACGATTGCGATATTGCCGAGCGTCTTGCGATCGCGCGGAATGCGCTCGCCTTTCGCCGCCAGGATCGCGAGCATGACGATGCCAGCGATCGAGTAACGGATGCCGGTGAGCAGCACCGGCGGCAGCGTCTCCACCGCGATACGGATGGCGAGGTACGTGGTACCCCAGACCGTGCAGACGATGAGAAACGCGAGGAGTGCGAGGTGGCGATCGTGCTTCATGCCAGTGAAACACGGCGGGTGAACCGTTCGTTCGCGGCGTGTACGACAGGCGCCCTCGCCTGTCGCTCCCGGTTAGTCGCTCCCGGTTAGGACAGGCGGGGGCGCCTGTCCTACACTCTGGCACGAATCCTTCTTGCCTGCCTGATCATCAATGCTCAACCTCATCCTTCCCGTTCTCCTCGCCGCCACGATGCAGGGGGCTCGCCCCGAGCTTCTCGGGCCGACGTCCGGCTTTGCCAGTTCCCTCGCGGTCAATTCGCGGAAGGAGATCTACTACACGACGACTGCCGGCGACGTCGTTCGTTTCGATGAGACGAGCGCGAAGAGCGCGGTCGTCGCGCATGTCGTCACGCAGGCGATCGGTAACTCGGGACTTCTCGGCATGGCGCTCCTCGATGACGACACCGCGGTGGTGCACTACACGACCCCCGGTCAGGCTTACGACGTCATCTCGAAGATCGATCTCGCGACTGGCGAGGAGACCGAGGTGCATCGTTTTGTTGGGGATGTGTCGCTGCCGGGAAGGGGAACACCTCCCGAACATCACGGCGGTAATCCGAGCGTCGCGGCAGACGGCTCGATCTTCGTCGGCATTGGTGACTACGGCGGCGGCGTGATCGCGTCATTGCCCGACTGGAATGGTGGCAAGATCTTCCGCATCGATCCCGATGGCCGCGTCGAACAATTCGCCCGTGGCGTACGCAATCCGTTCGACATGGCCTTCGATGTCAGGAAGGGTTTGCTGTTCGCGCCCGACAACGGTGCTGCGGTCGACGACGAGATCAACATCGTGCCGTCCGGTGTCTACCTCGGCTGGCCCTTCACGGCGGGGAAACAGCAGGCGATCGAGGGCGCAACTCCGCCGGTGTACGTCTTTCCGACCGTTGTGGCACCTACAGGGGTCGTTCACCTCAGCGGGCACAACCGGCTGCTGAATCGTGGCTACCTCGTCGGGAGCTTCGTTGCGAAGGCGATCTTCTGGTTCCCGGATGAGGACGTTCGTCCGTTGCCCGATCCCATTGCAGTCATTGATCATGAAACCAGCTTCATCATCGACATCGCCGAGCGCTCCGACGGCGAGCTCTACTTCACGACGGGCACCTCCATCTATCACCTCGCAACTACGGCCCCAAGATTGCGAGTGGTGAAGGCGGGAGGTCACTAGGAATGATTGCAAGACGAACCCTGAGTGCAGTGCTCGTGACCGTGATGTTGATGCCAGGGATTGCCCTGGCGCAGACACGAGTCAAGCCGGGCTTCAATCTCTTCTCTGCTGAACAGGATGTCGAAGTAGGCCGCGAGTCGGCGGCGCAGGCGGAACAGCAGTTGCCGATCCTGCGCGATGCCGCGGTGCAGAACTATGTGAATCGGATCGGACAGTCGCTGGCGGCGAATGCCGGCGGTCCGAATTTCCAGTATCAGTTCCGCGTCGTGAATGCATCGGACATCAACGCGTTCGCGTTGCCGGGTGGTTTCATCTACGTGAATCGCGGCGTGCTCGATCAGGCGCGCAACGAAGGCGAAGTCGCGGGCGTGCTCGCGCACGAGATCTCGCACGTCTCGCTGCGTCACGGCACGCATCAGGCGTCGAAGGCCTACGCCGCACAGGCCGGACTCTCGATCCTCGGCGGTCTCCTCGGAGGCCATGTGGGAGAAGGAGCGGCGAACATCATCAACGCAGTCGGCGGCTTCGGCCTCAACGTGCTCTTTCTGAAGTACAGCCGCGATCTGGAGTCGCAGGCGGATGTGCGCGGATCTCAGATCCTTGCAGCGTCAGGCTACTCACCGACGGACATGGTGAATTTCTTCAAGACGCTGGAGACGGTTGATCAGTCGAAGAAGACGAGCTGGGCATCGGATCACCCCGCGCCGCCCGACCGCATCGCGCGGATTCAGCGCGAGCAGCAGATGCTGCGCGTGAGCGCAACGCCGACGACGAACGTCGCCGAGCTGCGCCAGGTGCAGTCGCGTCTGCGCGGCTACGGATCAGCGATGACGAGCGAGCAGATTGCGCGCTCGGGACCGCAGTCGGGGCGCAGGCAACCTTCGATGACGAGCAACAGCACGATGGATGTGAACGTGCCGGCGCCGTCGTCGTCGATGCGTAGTTTCACGAACCGTACGGGCTTGTATCGCGTCGCATATCCGGCGAACTGGCAGGTGTATGAGAGCAGCTCGACGGGCGCGATGATTGCGCCGCAGGGCGGCGTCGCGGATCTCAACGGCCGCAACGAAGTCGTGTACGGCGCGATCATCAATCACTACACGCCGTTCAACAGTGCGCAGGGTCAGCGGTATCTGCGTGGCAGTGGCGGCAACACGTCGCTGGATGACGCGACGAACGATCTGATCGGTCAGATCGTGCAGGACAGTCCGCATCTGAGCGTCATCCGGAACTCCGCGCAGCGGATCAACGTGAATGACGGGCAGGCGCTGGCGGTGAGCCTGCACGGCACGAATCCGAATACGGGGATCAACGAGCGGGTGACGGTCGTAACACGCCAGCTCGCGGACGAGCATCTCGTCTACATGCTGTTCGTCACTCCGGAGCGGGAAGCAAGTCAGTACCGGGGAGTTCTGAATTCGATGGTCAACTCGATCGAGGTAAACGAGACGGGCAGGCACTAGTTTTTAGGCAGCAGGCAGCAGACAGCAGGGCTGCCCACCTGCTGTCCGCTGCCGTCATCCCGAGCGAAGTGTCCGTCATCCCGAGCGAAGTCGAGGGACCCGGGGGTGTGGGAGGCGCGCGACATGATCTTCGTGCCGCCCGCCCACACAGGTCCCTCGACTTCGCTTCCAAGAAACTTCCAGTGTTTATCCGGGTTTGAGCCGACTAGTCCCTTCTCCCCCGCACGGGGGAGAAGGTGCCGAAGGCGGATGAGGGGCTCTTGTTCGCGCGTTGCACGAACCCCTCATCCGCGCTTCGCGCACCTTCTCCCCTCGCGGAGGGGAGAAGGAACTGATGGCCCGAGCACCGCGAGTTTCTCTTACTCAGTCGTCGCGCAGCGACGTCACCCGCTCGGGATGACTCGTAACCACGAAATCCCGCGCGTATGATCCTTGTTCCCAGCACTCGAACGGAGGATTACCGAATGTATGACGAGATGATCGTCGCGCCGATGCGACAGGAGCTGACGCGACTCGGGATTCAGGAAGCCAGGACCGCGGCGGACGTCGATGCAGTCCTCGGCGAGAAGAAGGGGACCGTGCTCGTGGTGGTGAACTCGGTCTGCGGATGCGCGGCCGGAATGGCCCGGCCGGGCGTGGCGATGGCCCTTCGCCACAGCGTGTTGCCGGACAAGATGATCACGGTGTTTGCCGGCAATGATCGCGAGGCCACCGCGCGCGCTCGCGAGTACTTCGTCGGTTATCGCCCGTCTTCGCCTTCGATCGCACTGATGCGCGACGGAGAAGTCGTAAAGATGCTCGAGCGCTGGAACATCGAGGGCCGCGGCCCGGGTGACATCGCAACCGAGCTGACGGCAGCGTTCGATCAGTACTGCGCGAAGGCAACCGCCTGATTCGACAGCGAATCGCTTGAAGGGCCCGCCGTAACTGGCGGGCTCTTCGCGTTTTGGCAGGGTCGCCGCCCGTTGGCGGGATTCTTGTTAATCCCGCTTCGTATGACGGACTTCGAAGATCGTGTGCGGCGTATGGCGCGTGAAGCGATGGGCGAGCTTGGACGCGAGGCCGCGGAGATCGCCGACGTGATCGAGCCGCCGGGGGCGGATTACGCGGTGATTACGTTTACGAACGGCGACGTGAAGCCAATCGAGATTGCGAAGCCGCTCGGCGCGGGTGAGTCGCAGGAGCTGGACGAAATTCGCAGAGCTCTGCAGTACCGGTTTGGAACGTGAGCACCCGGATCAGCGCTTTCGTGATTTTTTTCCTACAGGTGCAGCGCTTGGTTGGGGAGCCGCGTCCGCGCCGCTCGGTGCGTAGAACGACCGGCCGCGCACATTCTCGTCGACCGTGATGTTCGCCTGCAGTGCGGGAAACGCGCGCTGATCGCAATCGTTGCGCTCGCACAGGCGGCACGTCGTCCCGATCGGCACCGCGGCGTCGAGGTTGTCGAGATCGTAGCCGTCGGCGTAGACGATGTTGCGCGCGTCGTTCACGGGACAGCCGATGCCGACCGCCATCATGGCGTCGCCCGATGAGTAGCCGAAGCTCTTGCGGATCGTCCGCGCGATGCAGAAGTAGGCGGTGCCGTCGGGCATCTTCGACAACTGCGTGCGGACGCGGCCCGGAGTGAGAAACGCAGCGTGTACGTCCCAGCGCGGACACGATCCCGAGAAGCGGGCGAAGCGGATGCCGGTGCCGCTGAAGCGCTTGGAAATGTTGCCGGCGATGTCGACACGTACGAAGTGGAACGGCACGCCCGGCGCGCTCGGCTTGCGCAACGTGGTGAGGCGATGGCAGACCTGCTCCCAGCTCGCGGTGTAGTGATGCTGCAGAAGCTCGATGTCGTAACGCACTTCATCCGCGAAGCGCATGAACTCGTCGTACGGCATGAGGAACGCCGCGGCGAACGAATTGGCGAGCGCGATGCGGCAGAGCTTGATCGAATCGGGCGTCGTGAGGTGCGACTGCGAGCGCGCGATGACCGCGTCGATCACCGGCATCGCGGCCAGCAGTCCGATCTGATGCGCGAGCTGGAAGTGCCTGCTCCACGGCGGCAACACCTCGGACAACTCGAGCAGTTTGCGGTCGGGATCGTAGCGGCGAACCGTGCTCTTGTTCCGCCCCACCGGCGTCAGCACGACCGTGATGCCGTGCTCGTGCCGCAGGTAGTTGATCATCGAGCCGTAGAGATCGGTACGATCGAGCTTCGCCTTGCGCGCAACGTCTTCCGCCGCCGCCTCCAGCTCCGGGAAGTAATTCATGTTGTGCTGGATGACGTCGTTGACTTCTTCCGATGGCAAGTGCGCGGGATTCACTCCCTGGAAGTCGCGGCCGTCGTAGACCTTCGCGGCGAGCGCGCGCGCCGACTCCATCTGCGCGCGATACGCGTGATAGAGCGCGATGATCGCGCGCGAAGCCTGTCCGTTCTCGGCGAGCTCGCGCACATCAGTCGTCGTGAGCGGATGCTCTTCGAACAGCGGGTCGCCGAAGATCTCCTGTAGATCGCCCGCGAGCCGCGACTGCGTGTCGTCGGCGAAGGTGGCGAGGTCGACGCTGAACGTCTGCGCGACCTTCAACAGCAGATGCGCCGGCAGCGGACGCTGGTTGTGCTCGATGAGGTTCAGGTAGCTGGGGGAGATGTCGAGCCGGCCCGCGAGGTCGGTCTGCGAGAGCCCTTCCTTGCGGCGGAGCGCGCGGACTTTGGCACCGAGTTTGAGATTGGCAGACATGGAGAGCCTCGCTTCATCCGTCCTGCGTGGATTTTACAACGATTTGCAGATTTACAGCTGTGACTTTACAAGTCACTACACGCTAACACACTGTAATAGCTCAGCTTATTGACCTTGGCGCGATGACTGCTCATGATTGTTACATGATCGCGTTGACCGAAATCGACGGTGTCGAAGTGAGAGGCGAGCACCGCTCCGGATACGAGCGGATCCTCACGCCGGAGTCGCTGGCGTTCGTCGCGGAGCTGCAGAGGAAGTTCAATGCGCGCCGTGAAGAGCTGCTCGCGAATCGCGAGGCGCGCAAGCTGCGCATCGATGCGGGCGAGCTTCCCGACTTCCTCTCCGAGACGCGCGAGATCCGCGAGTCCGAGTGGACCGTCGCTTCGATTCCTGCCGACCTCGAAGATCGCCGCGTCGAGATCACTGGTCCCGTCGATCGCAAGATGATCATCAACGCGCTGAACTCCGGCGCGAACGTCTTCATGGCCGACTTCGAAGACGCGAACTCCCCGACGTGGGCCAACAACATCGAAGGGCACATCAATCTCGCCGACGCGGTTCGCCGCACGATCAGCTTCGAAGCGAACGGCAAGCAGTACAAGTTGAACGAACGAACCGCGACGCTGCTCGTGCGTCCGCGCGGCTGGCATCTCGTCGAAGCGCACCTCTTCGTCGACGGTAAGCCAGTGAGCG
>CAZKID010000221.1:3285-8946 GCA_964552405.1 uncultured Thermoanaerobaculia bacterium | reverse complement strand
TTCGTTGATCGTCAGATACACGCCCGATCCGGTCGGGCACTCCACTTTGAAGTCGTCGCCGTAATAGCGGTGGAAGCGCCGCAGACTCTCGACGAGCAGGAAGTTCACCGGCATCCAGATCGGTCCGCGCCAGTTCGAGTTGCCGCCGAAGAGGCCCGACTCCGACTCGCCCGGTTGATAGCTCACTGTGAACTGTCCGCCATCCGCCTGCAACACGTACGGATGATCCTTGTGATAGCGCGACAAGGCGCGCACGCCGTAGTCGGAGAGGAACTCCGTCTCATCGAGCATCCGCTTGAGCAGGCGCTTCATCCGATGCCCGCGCAGCAGCGAGAGCAAATGGACGCTCTTCTCACCCGGCTCGGTCCAGCGCGAGACCAGCGCGGCGAGATCGGGGCGGTAGTTCAGGAACCACTGCAGCCGGAACTCGAACTCGGGATTCACGGCGAGGATCTCCGGATCGAGAATCTCGACCGCGAAGAGCGGCACGAGTCCAACCATCGACCGCACCTTGAGACTCGTCACACCGTTCGGCGTATGGAGCACGTCGTAGAAGAACTCGTCTTCCTGCTCCCACAGCGCAACGCCCGAATCGCCGACATTCGTCATCGCCTCGGCGATATGCAGGAAATGCTCGAAGAACTTCGTCGCCAGATCCTGGTAGACGTGGCTGCGCTTGGAGAGCTCGAGCGCGATGCGCATCAGGTTGAGCGAGTACATCGCCATCCAGCTCGTGCCGTCGGCCTGCTCGAGATGTCCGCCGGTCGGCAGCGGCGCGCTCCGATCGAAGACGCCGATGTTGTCGAGCCCGAGGAAGCCGCCCTGGAAAACGTTCTTGCCTTCGGCGTCTTTGCGGTTCACCCACCAGGTGAAGTTGAGGCAGAGCTTGTGGAACACGCGCTCGAGAAAATCGAAGTCGCGCTTGCCGTCGAGCTCGAAGACGCGCCAGGTGGCCCACGCATGCACCGGCGGATTCACATCGCCGAACGCCCATTCGTACGCGGGCAGCTGTCCGTTCGGATGCATGTACCACTCGCGCGTCATCAGCAGGAGCTGATCCTTCGCGAACTCCGGATCGATCTCCGCCAGCGTGACGCAGTGGAACGCGAGATCCCACGCGGCGTACCACGGATACTCCCACTTGTCCGGCATCGAGATGACGTCGGCATTGTTGAGATGCTCCCAGCCTGAGTTGCGTCCCTTCCTGCGTTCCGGCGGAGGCGCCGGCTGACCGGGATCGCCCTTCAGCCATTGCGGGATGTCGATGTAGTAGAACTGCTTCGACCAGATCATCCCGGCGAAGGCCTGGCGCTGCACGAGCTTCTCGTCGTCGCTCAAACCCTGCTGGATCTCCGCGTAGAACGCATCCGCCTCGGCGATGCGATCGGCGAAGACGCGATCGATGTCGATCTTCTTCTTGTCATTCGACAAGCGCAGGCGGATCGCCGCGGATTGTCCGCCGTCGATCGCGAGCGCGTAGCGCAGCGCAGCCTTCGTGCCGCTGCGATCCGGATTCACCGCATCGTGGCGGCCGTGAATCACAGCTTCATGGATCGCGTCTTTGAAATAGCCGTTCGCATCGACGCCGTACAAGCGGCGCACGTTCGTCTCGTTGTCGCAGAAGAAGACTTCCGGCGGGGCGGCAGCCGCCTCGCCTGCCGGCTCGGTGGACAGGCGAGGCGCCTGTCCCTCCACCAGATGATATTCGCCGAGGTCGCGATGCGTTGCGATGATCCGGCCGTCGTCGAAGCGCAGCACCGGGCGCGTCGCGTCATGACCCCACGACCACGTGTTGCGGAACCAGAGCTGCGGGATCACGTCGATCTCCGCGCGCTCGACGCCGCGATTGTGAATCGTGATGCGCGCGACGATGTCGTCCGGACCGTTCTTCGCGTATTCGACGAAGACATCCCAATACGCGTCATCGTTGAAGATGCCGGTGTCGATCAGTTCGAATTCGCCATCGAGCTTTCCGCGGCGGCGGCTCTCGTCAATGAGCCACGCATAGGGATACTCGCGCTGCGGATACTTGTAGAGCATCCGCATGTAAGAGTGCGTCGGTGTCGCGTCGAGGTAGTAGTAGAGCTCCTTGACGTCTTCGCCGTGATTGCCTTCGTTACCCGTGAGACCGAAGAGCCGCTCTTTCAATATGGGATCGCGGCGATTCCAGAGCGCGAGACCGAAGCAGAGCCGCTGCAGCTCGTCGCTGATGCCGGCGATTCCGTCTTCGCCCCAGCGATACGCCTTGCTGCGCGCAGCATCGTGCGAGACGAACTCCCACGCGTTGCCGTGCGGACTGTAGTCCTCGCGTACCGTGCCCCACTGCCGCTCGCTGAGATACGGACCCCAGCGATACCACGGCTTGGAAGTGGAGGTGTGCTCCGCCAGACGCTTACGCTCGTTGTTCATTTACAGAGCTTCGATGCCGGCGGTCGCGAATGGTTTCACGCTGCGGCAAACATCCTGAGCGAAGCGAAGGATCAACCAAGGCGCCGCGAGGTTCGTGGCTGCTTGCTCTACGCCTGGCACTGCGGTTGGCCGCGAGGTTCGTGGCTGCTTGCTCTACGCCTGGCACTGCGGTTGGCGCGGCGCCTTGGTTGACGCTTCGCTCCGCTCAGCGTTGACGAGGGCGGCCGCCCGCAACATCCTGAGCGAAGCGAAGGATCAAGCAAGGCGCCGCGAGGTTCGTGGCTGCTTGCTCTACGCCTGGCACTGCGGTTGGCGCGGCGCCTTGGTTGACGCTTCGCTCCGCTCAGCGTTGACGAGGGCGGCCGCCCGCAACAGTTCGCCCACGCTCCACGCTTGCGCAACGCAACCACGCGGCGCATGTGGCGCAGCGCCGTCGAAGATCTCGGAGATGCTGCCGATGCACGCCTCCTCGAGATGCGGCTCGAAGGCTGCCAGAATGCGCGCCGCCTGCTCCATCCCCATCGTTCCGCGCACGCGAACGAGCGCGGTGATGAATGGTCCGAGCAGCCATGACCAGACTGTGCCCTGGTGATAGGCCGCATCACGCTCGCGCGGACCACCGATGTACGTGCCGATGAACTTTGGATCATCCGGCGCGAGCGATCGCAGCCCCTCGGGCGTCAGCAGCTTCTCCTCAACCACCGACAGCACCTTCTCGGCATGTAAGCCGTCCAGCAGCGGATGCGGAAGGCTGAGCGCGAAGATCTGATTCGGACGGATGCTCGCGTCTTTCTCGTCGCCCCGAATCACGTCGTACAGCGACTCGGTCTCGTCGTTCCAGAACTGCTGGCGGAAGCGCGCGCGCACCCGCGCCGCGGCCACCAGGAGCGCGCGCGCGTCGCGTTCGGTCCCCCAACGCTGTTCGAGGTCCGCGAGAATCATCAGCGCATTGAACCAGAGCGCGTTGATCTCGACGGCCTTTCCGTGACGCGGCGTGACGACCCAGTCGCCGATCTTCGCATCCATCCACGTCAACTGATCGCCAGGCCCGCCTGCCAGCAGAAGACCGTCTTCGTCGACATGGATTCCATGTCTCGTTCCGCGCTGATGCCAGTTCACGATGTCGCGCAACACATGCAGGAGATGCCGTCGAATGAAGTCCTCGTCGCGGGTGGAATCGAGAAACTTCTGTACCGCGACGAAGAACCAGAGTGTGGCGTCGACCGTGTTGTACTCCGGCGCCTCGCCGCCATCGGGAAACCGATTGGGCAGCATTCCGTCGCTCACGCTCTGCGCGAACGCGAGCAGGATCTTGCGCGCATCGTCGAAGCGGCCCGTGGTGAGGCAGAGTCCCGGGAAGGCGATCATCGTGTCGCGTCCCCAGTCGGTGAACCAGTGATAGCCGGCGATGATCGTGCGGTGATCGGTGCCGCGACGCACGATGAACTGATCGGAGGCCAGAGCGAGCGTACGTCCGAGGCGGCCGGCGATCGGCAGTTGGCCAGCGAGCGCCTCGCGGCGCCGCCGTTCTTCTGCAACGAGAGCGAGTCCGTTGCGACCGTGCGCGACCATGGTCGACGCAATGACCGCGATCCTCTCTCCTTCCTTCAGCGCGAGCGTGTACACGCCCGGCGTGAAGAGATCCTCGTGGGCATCGAGTCCCCGCTCCAGCTCGATCGCATACTCGAAGTTGTAGTACCAGTCCGGCTTCGCCTCGAAGTTCGCGTTCGGCACATGAAGGTGCAGCGGAACGTTAGGCGTCTCGCCCGCCCGGCGCAGGCTGTGATAGTCGCGCCCGGCGATGAACGGCCTCAACTCGAGCGTGGCATTCCCTGCGAGTAACTCGTACACGATGACCGTCGTGTTCTCGCCGTGAATCGCGGCGATCGTCTTCCGCAGCCGGGCGCCGCCGGCCTCGTATTCGAATACCGGGAAGAGACCTCGCTCGAACGAGATCAGATGCTCGAAGCCGCGCGGATGAATCGCGCCGGGATACTGATTCGCGCCGAGGTCGACGCCGTTCAGCCGCTCATCGAGTTTCGCAAGAAGCACGGCGCGGCCCACCGGCGGGTTCATCGCGGCAACCAGCAGGCCGTGATAGCGGCGCGTGTTGATGCCGCTCACCGTGGAGCTGGCGTAGCCGCCCAGGCCGTTGGTCTCGAGCCATTCGCGCTGATCCATGGCGTTACGCCGTTGCCAGAACCGGTTCCGGCTGCTTCTCGCGGCGCATCCACGCGATCAATGCGTCGAGCGAAAAGATCCCCGGGCCGAACGCCAGCACCACGACGCTCACCACGAGATAGAGGAATGGTGTCGCAGCGATGAACGCATCCGGATTGTTGAACACATTCACGAATGCCTCATGGTCACCCGCCGAATACGCCACGAGGAAGTTGATCACGAACGGAATCGCGATCAGGCGCGCCGCGAGGCCGGCCAGCAGCAGCAGTCCGCCGAAGCACTCCAGCGATGCGACGAATCGCGCGTTCACTTCCGGCATCGGCACATGCAGCGACGTGAGGTAGTCGGTGAACTGCTGAATGTTGCCGAGCTTCCCCTTGCCGGTGAGGAACAGCTGCCAGCCGATGTAGAGACGGCCGATCAACAGAATCGGACTGCGAAGATTGTCGAAGCCGCGCGTCATCGCGAGGCGATAGAGGTTCTCGATCTTTTTCATCATGACTCCTTCGATGCCAGCACGCTGTTTTCGTTTCGCGCGTCCGCCATCTTCTGGAAGCTGCTGCGCAACTCCGGAAGATTGGCCGACAGCAAGGTGAATTCGCTCTTGGGCAGCGACAGCGCATCCATCGCCGCCGCGCAGCGCACGGTCGCGTTGCGGCGCGTTTCGTTCAGCAGCGCCATCTCGCCGAAGCACTCCCCCGCCCGCAGTCTCGCCACCGGTTGCGCCGCCTTCAATACCTCGGCCTCACCTTTCACGATGATGTACACGCGATCGCCGAGGTCGCCTTCGCGGAACACTTCCTGTCCGGGCTCGAAGTGCTCACGCCCGATGCCGCGCGAGCTCCCAACTCGGAGCTGCACCAACTCCGGCGGAAGAAATAGATCGAGTGTCCACGACACCGCGACCTTCAGCCGCCGGCCCCAGCCCGGCATCTTCATCAGATAGATCGTTCGCCACATCCACCAGGCAAGAAAGCCTGAGATCTTGATGCCGAAGATCTCCGCGACCGCCGAGCGATGGCCGAGCGAGCCCATCTTGCCGAAACCTCTGAAGTCGAACGTGCGGCGCTT
>CAZKID010000221.1:745-3275 GCA_964552405.1 uncultured Thermoanaerobaculia bacterium | reverse complement strand
GCCGGATCACGTGCACCTCTTCGTCCATGGCGGACCCGATTTCGCTCTCGCGAAGTGGGTCCAGATGCTCAAGCGCAGCCTCGAGCACTCCATCACTGTGCCGCTGCCGCACTGGCAGGAAGGCTTTTTCGATCATCTCTTGCGCCATCATGAAAGCCTTGCCCAGAAGTGGAACTATGTGTGGCAAACTCCCGTGCGCGCCGGGCTCTGTGCGACCCCCGAGGGATGGCCGGACGGGCCTATCGTGCCGAGCCCTCTGAGGCGGAACGTGCGCGGCTTGCCGCCGCCAATCGACGTCACGATGTTGTGCGCCACGACCGCGGCCTCGCGAATCGCATGCTGCGCGGTCGGAGGCGCGAAGCCGCCCTCCGCAGCCGGCACCATCGCGCAGTCACCGAGGCTCCAGACGTGGTCGCTCTCCTTCACGTTGAGCTCGCGCGTCACCTCCAGCCGTCCGTTCTTCGCTTTCGGAAGCGGCAGCGATTCGAGCAGCGGATGCGCGAACGCAGGCACCGTCGAGACGAGCGTGCGCGTCGGAATCCTGGTTCCGTCGCCGAGGATGGCCTCGACACCAGTAGCCGCGGAGAGGCGCGTGTTCAAGCGAATCTCGACTCCGCGCCTGGTGAGAATCTTCTCGGCGAAGCGCGCGAGATCCTCCGGCATCTCCGGAAGAATCCGTTCCTGCGAGTGCAGCAGCATGACGCGGATCTCGTTCGGATCGACGCTGCGGTAGTTGCGCGCAACCCTGCGCACGAAGTCGTTCAATTCCGCCGCGACCTCGACGCCGGAGAATCCGCCGCCCGCGACGACGAACGTCAGCAGTTGCTGCCGCAACTCCGCGTCATCGTCCTCGACCGCCGCTTCCTCCAGCGAGCGGATGATGTGATTGCGCAGGCTCAGCGCGTCGCCGAGGTTCTTGAAAGGAAACGCATGCTCCGGAAGGCCGCGCATGCCGCGGAAATCGGTGACGGCGCCCAGCGCGACCACGAGATGGTCGTAGGGAATCTCATGCGCATGCGGACGAAAGCCCGGACTCGTGATCACGACGCGCCGCCCAACATCGATCGCTTCGACCTCGCGCACGTGAATGTCGGTGTGCGGGAGCAGGCGCCGCAGCGGACTCACGACATCCACCAACCCAATCGTGCCCGAGATCACTTCGGGGAGCATCGGCTGGAAGACGAAGTAGTTCTCCTGACTGACGAGTGTGATGTGGAGATCGTCGCGGCCTCCCGCGAGATGTTCGAGCTCGCGCGCAACATACACTCCGGCAAAGCCACCACCGAGGACGACGATCCGCTGTTTCATGATGGGGGTGAGATGCCGGAGGGAGGGGAAACGTTTCGGCAGGAGGACGAAAGCGAAATTGTGGGTAAGCGTGTGAGGCTGCGCGCGTCGTCATCCCGAGCGGCCAAACGGCGCGCGCACGCGCCGCGACTGAGAGAAAGAAACCAAGGCACGCGATCGCAAGCCGCCGTCATCGAGAGCGAAGTCGAGGGACCCTGGGTGGGCGGGTGGTACGAAGACCATGTCGCGCGCCTCCCACACCCCCAGGTCCCTCGACTTCGCTCGGGATGACGAGGGCCCTATTTTTCCAGAGTCTCGTTCTCCGTTCTGTGTTTCGCTTTTTCGTTCCAGTGGACTACCTAACCACTCGCTGCAGCATCGCGCACTCTCAACCCATGAAACCCGAAGCCAAAGACCTGCTGTCTGCTGTCTGCTGTCTGCCACCTGCTACTTGAGCGCCTGGTGTACGAATGCGATGGCGATCGCCCCTTCGCCGACTGCCGAGGCCACCCGTTTGATGTTGCCTCCGCGCACGTCGCCGACTGCGAACACATCGGGCAAGCTCGTCTCCAGGAGATGGGGCGGGCGCGACAGCGGCCACTGCGCTCCTTCGAGATCCTCGCGGGTGAGATCGGGGCCGGTCTTGATGAAGCCGCGATCATCAAGCGTCACGCAACCGTCCAGCCACTTCGTCGCGGGCACGGCACCCGTCATCACGAACAGATGACGAATCTCTTCGACACTCTCCGCTCCTGCGTCGTCACGGCAACGAACGCGCTCGAGATGATCGCCGCCCTCGACGGCCACGACCACGCAACGCGTGCGTACCTCGATCGACGGACTCTCTTCGATGCGGCGCACCAGATAGCGAGACATCGTCTCGGCGAGCTCGCCCTTGCGCACCATCATGATGACCTTGTTCGTCCGCTCGGCGAGATAGACCGCGGCCTGTCCGGCGGAGTTGCCGGCGCCGACGATCATGACCGTTTCCCCTTTGCAGAGCTGCGCCTCCATCGGCGTGGCGAGGTAGTAGACACCCGCGCCGTTGAACTTCGACAGCTCGTCGATCGGCAAGCCGCGATACTCGGCGCCCGTCGCAAGGATGATCGTCCTCGCATTCACGCAGGTGCCGATGTCGATATCGACGGAATCAGGACGCTGATCGCACTGCAGCGCCACACCGCTGTTCGCACTCAGCAACCTCCCACCGAACGCGCAGCGATCGTTCGCGGCGAGCCCAGCC
>CAZKID010000221.1:0-735 GCA_964552405.1 uncultured Thermoanaerobaculia bacterium | reverse complement strand
CTGATCGTCGCGCAGGCCCACCGCGCTCTTCGCAATCAGCAACTGCGCACCGAACTTCTCGGCCTGCGTGAAGGCGCGCGTGGCGAGCTCCTGCCCGGTGATGCCCGATGGAAAGCCGAGGTAGTTTTCGATCCGCATGCTCGAGCCGGCCTGACCACCCGGCGCGTTGCGCTCGATCATCAGTACGTCGAGTCCTTCTGATGCCGCGTAAACGGCAGCGCCGAGTCCGGCCGGACCCGCGCCGACGATCACCACGTCGCGAATGTGGCTCTGATCGACATCGATCGACTCGTTGAAGCCGAGACAATCCGCGATCTCGGCGTTCGTCGGATCCGGCAACACCACCTCACGCCTGCAGATCACCAGCGGAATCTGCTCCGTCCCGACTTGAAAGTGATCGAGGATCTCCTGCGCGCTCGCATCGCGATCGAGATCGATGAAGGTCGCGGGATGCGCGTTGCGCGCAAGGAACTCGCGCACCTCGAGCGTGCGCGGCGAATACTCCGAACCGAGAATGAGAACATCGCCCATTCCACGGTCGAGCAGCGCGGCACGCCGGAGGATGAACGCGCGCATCAGAATCGCGCTCAGCTCCGCGTCGGTCTGCACGAGCGCGAGCCGCTCGTCACGCGGCACTTCGATCACTTCGCTCTTCGCCGTCCCGCGAATGGTCGCGATGGGACGGCGTCCCGCCAGCATGTTGAGTTCGCCCGGGAACGAGCCCTGGTGGTATGG
>CAZKID010000220.1:0-8946 GCA_964552405.1 uncultured Thermoanaerobaculia bacterium | reverse complement strand
CCAGCTTCGGCGGCGCCCCCGGCCGGGCGTGACACGCCGAAGCTTCCCGGGTATGAGAAAAGATTGCGCACGCGGCGCCCCGAAGGGAGGGAGCGCGCGGGCGCGCGATTCTCGCGCTGATCGAGAAAGAATCCCGTCTTCTGTCCGGACGCCGGTTCGACGATGAACTGCAGGCCGTTCTCGCGAATGACCGTGTGACTCTCTCCGTCACCGGTCCACTCCGACTCGAGCGGCAGACGCTCCAGCTTTCGCGCCGGAAGCTCGTTCTTGAAGTAGATGCCGCGCGGCTTGAGCTCTTCATGCAACACTTCGACGATCAACGGGCGCAGTTGGTCGAGTCCGTAATTCGCGATCTCGACGACCAGCAGATCGTCATAGCGATCGACGATGAGTCCGGAGAGATCATCGCCTTCCGCGTGGATCAAGCGCGCGGCATTCGTGTCGTGCGCGAAGATCGAGCCGCGCCGCGCAATCGCCGCGGCGATCCGCTTGCGCAGAACCTCCGCCGTCAGTTCTTCCTCGCCGAACGTCAACGCGCGCATCCGGATCTGCGAATGGGGCGAGTGCAGCCCCGACGCGATGCGCGTGCCGCGCACGTCGTAGAGATCGGCGATCGCCGCGTCATCCGGACCGCTCTCGCGCCCGATGGCACCGGCGAAGATCCAGGGGTGGCGGTTCGCGGCCACGCGTTCCTTCCCCGGCTTCAGCGTGAAATGTTTCCGCCGCGTCGCGGCAAAGGTGTCATCCATGGGGACAGAGTACTGAGTTCTGAGTTCTGAGTACTGAGTTTTGAGACTCGATTCACATCTCAGAACTCAGAACTCAGCACTCAGAACTCAGAACTCAGCACTAACCCGTATAATCCCGGCGATGTCTCCCGCCCAGCAAAAACGCCAGTTTCACACGCAATGTCAGGAAGAAGTCTACCGGCAGGTGAAGTCGTACCTCGACGAGCTGGTCGACGAACACTTCGATGATGCCGAGCACTGCGACTTCTATCTCAAATACGGTTCGACCGTACTCGAGATTTCGATTCATCCCTACCAGGAAGACGACGCGGTGATCGAGATTCTCGCGTTCTGCGTGCAGGGCGTCGAGCCGACCGCCGAGCTCATGGAGGAACTTCTCCACCTCAACACCGAAGTCGTCCTCGGCGCGTTCAGCCTCGTCGGCAAGGACGTCTTCTTCTCCCACTCCTTCCTCGGCCGCCGCCTGCGCCCGGAACAATTGATCGCATCGCTCGACATCGTTGCAAACGTTTCCGACGAGTACGACGAACAGATCGTGGAAGCCTTTGGCGGGGAAACCGCACTCGAGCGCCTGCGACACGAGACGGGACGCCCAACGCCGAAGCGGGATGCGGATCGGAATTGATGGTGGGGTTCGCGGTTACTCGGGCTCGCGGGCGCGCGGGGTTTACGACGGCATATCCATTGCTCACTCGACAGATCATGAAGACCGTTGTCGCCTGCATTTCTGCGGCTCTGCTGCTGACGTCGTGCAATGGCGGACGCGAGAGTCATGCGGAAAAGAGCGCTCCGAAAAAGCCCGTTGTCGCGACCGCTACACAACCTTCGCCAGCTCCGCAGCCGGCGCCATCAGTCGATGTGCGTCAACAACTGACGAGCATCAGCTCCGCGATTCCGCTCTACGCGGGGGCCGCCTATCGCGATGACCTCACGCGCCGCGACAGCGTGATGATTCGCACGCAGTACGGACCGAACGCCGAGGTGTATACGATGTCGACGGACGACTCGTACCCGCAGGTCTATCACTACTACGTGACGTACCTCGCGCAGTTCCGCGGATGGCAACCGCAAGCGCCGCTGCCTGCCGAGCAGAACGGGCGCGCGCTGGAAGTTCCGCTCAACGAGGCGATGAAGGATCCGTTCATTCCGGGCGACACGATTCCGCCGTCCGGGAAGCAGGTGACGCTGCAGGTTTCGGAGAACGAAGCGGAGCCGCATACGATGATCCGGTACATCGTGACGCCGGCGCCGCCGGCGCCCGTGCAGACGGCCCAGTCTATCTTGCGCGAAGACGCAGGATAGACTGAACCCATGTACCCCTTCCGCCGAATCGTGATTCCGACGGACTTCTCCACCGCTTCGGAGTGGGTATTCGACGATGCGATTCGCTTCGCGGGGCTCACGAACGCGGAGTTGATCATCCTGCACATCCGGATGACGCATCGCTCGCAGCCGGATCAGTTGCGGCTTCCCGCGGATCCGTCGCTCTATCAATATGCAGAGGAGTACGAGCTGCAGGCGCTGCGCAATCGCGTGCAGCACGCGAACGCGACGATACCGACGCGGCTCGTGGTCCGGCAGGCGCCCGACCCGGGCAACGAAGTGTGCCGCACGGCGGCGGATGAGCAGGCTGACCTCATCGTGATCGCAACCCATGCGCGGCATCACGTTGCGCATCTGATCATCGGATCGACGACGATGAGCGTCATCAGCTCGCCGCCCGCGCCCGTGCTCGCGATCCGCTATGGAACGAAGAAGCGGACGACGATCCGCCGGCTGGTGGTACCGGTGCGTCCACAACAGACGCCGCGCGCGGCGGAAGAGCTGGCCAGCGCAATGGCCGCGCATCTCAACGCGGAGCTGCACCTCGTCAGCGTCTGTCCGAAAAAAGATCACGACTCGGCGGCGGCCCATCTGCACGAAATGGCTGCGTCGTTGAAGGTGCCGGTCACGACGACGGTCGTGAGCGGCGAAGACATCGAGAAGGAAGTGTGCCGCCACACCGAGAAGATCGACGGCGACCTGATCTTCCTCAACGCCAGCGGCGAACCGGGGCCCGTGAAGAGAGACATCATCCGCAGCGCGGGTGTGCCGGTGATGATCGTGCCGGAGACAACGTGAACATTCGCGAAGCGACGCCCGATGACATCCCGCTGATCCTCACGCTCATCCGCGATCTCGCGCGTTATGAACGGCTCGAGCACAAAGTCGTCGCGACGGAAGAGATCCTGCGCGAATCGCTCTTCGGACCACATCCGTATGCCGAGACGCTGATCCTCGAAGACGGCGGGATCGCGTACGGCTTCGCGGTCTTCTTCCACAATTTCTCGACATTCGTCGGGCGTCCGGGTCTGTATCTCGAGGATCTCTACGTGAAACCGGAAGGGCGTGGACGCGGATACGGCAGGGCGCTCTTGGCGCGGCTCGCGCGCATCGCGAAGGATCGCAACTGCGGCCGCTTCGAGTGGTCCGTGCTCGATTGGAATGAGCCGTCGATTCAGTTCTACAAATCGCTGGGCGCGGTGCCCCTCGATGATTGGACGATGTATCGAGTGGCGGGAGACGCGCTGGACCGGTTAGCAGCATTGGATGCCTGACCGCCGCGCAGATGACTTCGAGATTGTCATCCACAAAGAGAACGAAAAGCTTTCTGCGTTCTGCATTTCGCTTCTATCCCTGCCGTTCGCCTGCTCCGCGTGAGACCGGTTTCTCGCGGAGGCGCGGAGAACGCGGAGACGAACAGTGCTATCCTCGCAACCCCTGAAACATGCGGAGTTAGCTCAGTGGTAGAGCTTCTGCTTTACACGCAGGGGGTCGGGGGTTCGAATCCCTCACTCCGCACCAACCCTCCTCGCCCAAACGAAACCGGGCAAAGAACGTGCGAACATCCAACCGTGATGCTTGGTCTCCGCCGTGCGAAGCGTGTTCTGCTGCTCGATGATGATGCCGCGATTCGGAGGCTCGCCTCGGCGATCCTGCGCTCCGCCGGCTTCCGTGTCGATGTCGTCGACCAGGGCTCGCTTGCCATCGAGAAGCTCGCGAGCGGCGCATACGATGCAATCCTCCTCGACCTCATGATGCCGACAGAAGGAGGCCTGACCGTGGTGAGGTATCTTCGCGAACACCGGCCAGCTCTGCTACAGCGAGCCCTGCTTTTCACCTCCACGCCCGAGTCCGTCGTCCGCAACATCGAGCGAGAGGTCGCCGGCCTGGTCCATAAACCCTTCACACGCGACCAACTGGTCGAAGCCGTCACACGCGTCGCGAAATGAAACTGCGGATGACAGAGGTCGCCGGCCTCTTCGCCGTCTGCCGCCTCGACTCTAACCATCCGTTGCCGCAATGGCCCGCGGGCGAGTTCGTGTCGATCACGCGCACGAAGGACGAGCTCTCGATCGTCTGCCATCAGGAGTCGGTGCCTGACGATGTTCGTGCAGAACGCGATTGGCGTTTGTTGCGTGTCGAAGGCCCGATCCCGTTCGAAGTCACAGGTGTCGCCTCCGCGATCACCGCACCGCTCGCGGAGGCCGGGATCAGCGTGTTCCTCGTTTCGACGTTCGATACCGATTACCTGCTGGTGAAAGATGCGGTGTACGAGCGGGCGCTGTCGACACTTCGCAATGCAGCAATCGCGATCTGACCTACGCCACGTCACTCTCGCTTCTTCGAATCCGAAACGACTTCTTGTAGATGTCGATGATCGACATCAGCAGCGAGAAGACCAGCGGTCCGATCACGAGTCCGATGAAGCCGAACGCCTGCATGCCGCCGAGGACTGCAAAGAGCAAGGGAATCGCGGGGAGTTGCGCCTTTCCTCTCATCGCCCACGGCCGCACGACGTTGTCGATCGTCGACACGACGAGCACGCCCCATAGCGCGAGAAAAATCGCGTGGCCGCTCGAGCCGGCAACGAAGAGATAGATCGTCGCCGGCACCCACACGACCGCGACCCCAACCATCGGCAGCAGCGACAGAATCGTCGCGACTCCGCCCCAGAACGCGGCCGCCGGAATCCCCGCAATCGCCAGCCCGATCGCGGTCGCCACGCCCTGCGCGAGCGACGTCACGACCTGCCCGCGGAAGGTCGCGTCGATCACATCCTTGAACTTCGAGGCGAACTCGCGGTCATATCGTTCCGGCAGTGGGGAGAGGATCGCCAGCTCATCGAGAATCGCTTCCCCTTCGACATAGAAGAAGAACGCCGACAGCAGCACGAGAAAGAATCCGACGACGCCGCCCGCCACGCTTCCGATCAGCGCGCCGCCGTGCGACGCCACCCAGGCCGGCACCTTTTGAACGACAGGAAGAATCAGCTCGCGCGGATTCACCTTCGACGGATCGAACGTCGGCACGAATCTCGTCACCCACTGCAGCCGGTCCGCGAGGTCGAGCTTCTCCATGATCTTCTGCGTCTCGAGCGATTGCAGGTGCGGAATCAACGCATTCGCCTGCTGCACGAGCAGTCCCACGAGAATCACGGCAGGCACGATCACCACGAACGTGATGCCGATGAGCATCGTGATCGCGGCCCAGGTGTCGCTCCCCCGCATGCGCGCGCGAATACGCTTGTACAGCGGGAACGTGAGCGTCACGAGCATTGCGCCGATGAGGATGGCCGAGACGAACGGCCAGACGATCATCACCGTAGCCCAGAGGATCGCGATCGCAAGAACGCCGAAGAAGACGACACCGGTCACGCGCCATTCGCGGCGCTGCTCGAGCTCATCCATGAATCGAGAGTCTACGACTCATGCGGCGAGTCTGCGACGCGGAACGACTCCTCATAGATCTCGATGATCGTCGCGAGCAGCGAGAACACCAGCGGCCCGATCACGAGCCCGAGGAAACCGAAGGCCTCCATTCCGCCGAGGACGGAGAAGAGCAGCGGAATCGCCGGCAACTGTGCCTTCCCTTTCATCGCCCACGGCCGCACGACGTGATCCATCGACGACACGATCGCCGTTCCCCAGAACGCGAGAAACAACGCATGGCCTCGCTCGCCGATCGCGAAGAGATAGATCGCCGCAGGCGCCCAGACGATCGCCGCACCAATCACGGGAAGCAGCGACATGATCGAGGCCACGGCGCCCCAGAAGATCGACGCCGGCACTCCTGTGATCGCGAGTCCGATCGTGGTAGTCACACCTTGCGCGAGCGAGGTGCCGACTTGACCGAGGAACGTCGCATCGATCACATCCTTGAACTTCGAGGCGAACGCGCCGCGATAACGAGCAGGCAGCGGCGAGAGAATCGCCAGCTTGTGGAGAATCGTCTCGCCTTCGACATAGAAGTAGAACGCCGAGATCAGAACGAGACCGAAGCCGACGACGACGCCGGCGAGGCTGCCGATCATCGCACCGCCATGTTCGGCAACCCAGCCGGGGATGTTCTGCACGACGGGAAGAATCAGCTTGCGCGGATTGACCGCCGCGGGATCGAACGTCGGGGCGAAGCGATTGACCCAGCGCAGCCGGTCCGCGAGATCGAGCTTCTCCATGATCTTCTGCGTTTCGAGCGACTGCAGCAGCGGAATGAGTGAGTTCGCCTGCTGCACGAGCAGCACGCCGAGGATCACCGCGGGAAGGATCAGCACGAGCGTGATGCCGGTGAGCATCGCGATCGCCGCCCATGTTTCACGCCAGCGCAGCCGTGTGCGAACGCGGCGGTACAGCGGGAACGTGACGGTGACGAGAATCGCGCCGATGATGATGGCCGAGAGAAACGGCCAGAGAATTCTGGCGGCCGCCCAGAGGATGACGACCGCGAGCAAGCCGAAGAAGACGATGCCGGCGGCACGCCAATCGCGTTGTGGTTCGTCCATGAGGACAGGGTAACTGGGGTTGTGGGGATTGGGTACTGGGGTACGTGGGCTGGATACGAGGGTTCGTGGATACGCGGGCTCGCAGTGGGACCCTTCGCGTGCTCCTTGCCTTTGCTTCACACCCGCGAGCCCGCGTCACCGCGCCCCCCGCCTCACGCCCTCCCGAGATCCACGATCCCCAGCCTCGCCGCCTGCACCACTGCCTCGGTTCTCGTCGCGGCTCCGAGTTTGCCGAGGATGCCGTTGACGTGGAACTTGACGGTGTGCTCCGTGACGCCGAGGTGTTGCGCGATTTCTTTGTTCGTCTGACCGGATGCGAGGAACTGCATCACTTCCTGTTCGCGCGCGGTCAGCGGCTCGACGAGCGCGTTCGCCGGTGTCGCATGCTGCAACACTGCATGCGCGAGCGCATCGTCGATCACGACCGTGCCTTCCGCGGCTGCGAGGAGTGCGGCGTGAATCTTCCGCGGCGATGCCTCGCGCAGCAGGACGCCGTGCGCGCCTTCCGCGACGAGCGCTGCGGCGTGCGTCGCGTCGTCGACGAGCACGACGGCGGGCGACTCGAGCAAACGAAGATCGCGCGCTGAGGATTGGTCGCAGAGGATTGCGTCAGGATGCGAGACGCGAACGCGCGAGACGAGGAAGTCGTCGGCCTCGAGTTGCTCGACGGAGAAATCCTCGAAGGCGCCGGCGATTGCGGTCATGCCGGTGCGGCTGGCGAGATCACGGGCGATGATCGCGACGCGAAAGCGTTCGGAGGCCGCCGCGGCGACCGGGTTTGCTACCGCGAGAAAACGTGATTGCGTGGCCATGGCTCAACCTTTATCTCATGCAACAACATCAGATTCCCTGCGTTATCATCCGCCCGCCTTGAAAATTACCGAAACTTCACTCAGCGGCCTTCTGCTCATCGAGCCTCGGGTTTTCCGCGACGAGCGCGGATTCTTCTTCGAAACCTATCATCGTGAGCGCTTCCGCGACGCAGGAATTCCTGACGACTTCGTCCAGGACAACCAGTCACGCTCGAGCACCAGCGTCGTGCGTGGACTTCATTATCAGGAGCCGAATGGGCAGGGGAAGCTGGTGCGCTGCGTTCGGGGGGCCGTGTGGGACGTTGCGGTCGACGTGCGCGAGGGCTCGCCGACGTTCGGCCAGTGGTACGGCGTCGAACTGAACGACGAGAATCAGTGGATGCTCTGGATCCCGCGCGGCTTTGCGCATGGATTCTGCGCACTGACCGATGCGGACCTCACGTACAAGTGCACAGATTTCTGGGCACCGAGTTGCGAGCGGACGATTCTCTGGAACGATCCCGAGATCGGGATCGAATGGCCGATCGACGTATCGAAGGCGATCGTCCCGGCGAAGGAATCGGGCGGCGTGCCGTTGCCGGATGCCTAACCGCCGGCGTGCGTGTAGGACAGGCGCCCTTCGCCTGTCGTCCACAAATCCGTCGAGATTCTCCACAAATCTCGATGTTTCGCTTCTGAGAACTTCCTCATCCCTCTCGCTTCGCGTGACTTAGCGAAGCGCCATGCGTGGCCGTCAGCGTGCAGCGAGCGCGGCGGGCATGGAGGGAGACATGGGAAAACGAATCGCAGCATTCTTTCTCGTCCTGTTCACCGGAGCTTGCAGGACATCCGTTCCGAACAAACCGCAGGAAGTGAATCCGAGGGCGACGAAGATCGTGTCGACCGTTGCGCTTCCCAACGCGGCCGGCTCCACTCTCAACGGTTCCGTCGACCTCGGCGGCAGCGCGCTGCCGGGTGCGACTGTGACGATCAGCGCACCACAACTTCAGGGAACCCGGGTCGCTGTCTCGGATGCGAATGGGACCTACCACTTCGCGATGCTGCCTGAAGGCGACTATCTCGTGAGGATCGACATGGAAGGCATGCGGCCCATGACGCGGATGGTGCATGTACCGAGTCAGATGTCCGTCCGTCTCGACACGGAGATGAAGATTTCGTCCGTCGCCGAATGCATCACGGTTACGGCGGCAGCACCCGCTGTCCTCGAAACGGCTTCCGTGCAATTCAGCGGACCTCGCAAGAGCAACGGCTACATTGCGCCGTCGCCGAAGTCTGCACCCGCGCCACCGGCGATTTCCGAGCGCCGTCCTACTCCGCCGAGTTCTATCAGGAGGTCCAGCCAGTCCCTGAATACACACAGTTTCAGGAAAACTCGTTCACCAAGACCGCGAAGGAGCGCACGACGACCTTCGCCATCGACGTCGACCGCGCGTCCTACACGAACGTGCGCCGCATGCTCACCAACAACACGATGCCGGCACGCGACGCCGTGCGCATCGAGGAGATGGTCAACTACTTTACCTATTCCCTGTCGCAGCCGAATGACGGGCGTCCGTTCAGCGTG
>CAZKID010000219.1:0-8968 GCA_964552405.1 uncultured Thermoanaerobaculia bacterium | reverse complement strand
CGCGTGGTAACGAGCGGATCGAAGATACGATCGATCAACTCCGGCGCGATTCCTTTTCCATCGTCCCTCACGCGAATCACGATCCGGTCCTCTTCCTCGCCTGCATCGATCCAGACGTTGCCGTGCTCGGCCACAGCGTCTTTCGCGTTGAGCAGGATGTTGGTCAAAACCTGCTGCAGATCGTTAAAGTTCCCGTGGACCTGCAGCGGCGGGATTTCGCCGCGGTGCACTGAGATCTTCTTCGGCTCCAGCGCATCTTCGTGGAGCGCGATCGTCGCGTCGATCAGCTCGGGGATCGAGACGAGCTCGCGCGTGCGCGGACGATTCGCGATGAGATCGAGCAGATTGTTCACGAGCTTCGAGGCACGGAACGTCTGCTGTTCCATTTTCTTCAGCACACGATATTTCGGATCATCGGGCGGGATCTCGCTGAGCAGAAGCTGCGCATACGACGAGATTCCGGTGAGCGGCGTGTTTACTTCATGCGCGACGCCGGCCGCAAGCAGACCGAGGGCCGCGAGGCGCTCCTTATCCTCGAGCTCGCGCTCGAGACGCACGCGATCGGTGATGTCGCCAATGACGACGACGCGCGCGCCGTTGATGTCTTCCGCATTCAGCGGACTCGCGGTCACGGTCACTTCCTTTTCGACGCCTTGCCGGTTGACGAAGTTCGTCGCGATCGTGCGCGCGGCACCCCGACGCACTTCTTCGAACGGCGGGAAGAGCGCCGACATCAGCTCGTCTTCGGCCTCGGCAGCCACGAGCTCCCAGAAGGCGCGGTTCGCCGTCAACACCGTTTGGTCGCTCGCAACGACGGCGATCGCCGACGACGACGATTCGATGATGTTCTCGTTGTACTCCTTCAGCGCGCGGATCTCTTCGAGCTGGCGGCGAAGGCGCCCGTACAAACGCGAGTTTTCGATCGCCAGCGCAACCGGCGCCGTGAGCGATTCGAGCAGATGCAGGTCATCGCGCGACAGAGGCTCTTCGCCGCGCTTCGTGCCGAGGACGAGGAGACCCTGGAGCTCGCCGCGATTGCGCAGGGGAAAGAGATAGCGATAGCCGGACTTGAGCAGTTGCCACGGCACCTGCGACGCATCCGGCAGCCGCGGCTCGGTGAGAATCATCGGCCCTTCCGATGGAATCGCGCCGAAATCGTCAATCGCCGTGCGGCGCGGGAGCGGAGGCTCCGTCTCGTAGATCAGATACGTCGCGCCTTCCCGCAGAAAGAGATTCATCCGGTCGATGTCGAGCGCGGCGCGCAGGCGCTCGCGCATCATCGAGATCAATTCGTGTACATCGTTGAACGTCGCGAGCTCCTGCGCGAAATCGGTGATCGCTTTGCGATGCCGGTAACTGTCGCGATACAGGATCATCTCGATCACCGACTCGATCCGCGACTTCACCGGAATCAGCACGCCGGCGATCAAGAGGCCCGACGTGAACGCGAGAAAGTTGCGCTCCATCGCCGAGCGCTCTTCGATCGCATGCGACAGAATCAGATTCACCGTCGAGAACGCGATCATGCCGAAGATGAAGACGACCGAGTAGGCGAGGATCTCCTTGATCACCACCTCGACGTCCCACAGCTTGTACTTGAGGATCGACACCGCGAACGCGAGCGGAATCAACGCGAGCGGAAGAATCGAAAGCGTCGAATAGACCGGCTGCACGGAACCCGACACCAAGTACGGGATGATGTAGATCCCCAGGAACGGCAGGAACCCGAGGATCATGCCGAGGTAGATCCACTTGATCTGCTTCTTGCCGACGGGCACAGCCTTTCGATAGGTGTAAGTCAGCGCGACCACGGCCAGCGTGAAGTAGATCGCGAAGTGGAGATACTCCCAGCGCGCGATGATCTCGAACGCGCGCGCCGGTGCGGCGATCGCGACCGTATTGTTGAAGATCAGAAGATCGGTATCCCACGCCGCGAGCAGCAGCGGGAGCACATAGAGTGCCGCGATGACGCCCTGCCGTTTGACGATCGGACGAGGGAACAGCAGGAAGAAATTCAGCGTCAGCGGCGGCAACAGAATGATCGCGATCTCCTCGATCACCTGCAGCAGCTTGTAGAGAAAGTCGATGTCGCCCGCCGGTGTGTATACATAGACGATGAACGACAGCAGCGTGACGAAGTAGAAGAGCGTCGACTCGAGCGTCGAGGTCCGGAACAGTGTGAACAGACCGATGGCGAGATAGAGAAACCCGATGAAGCTGAGGATCAGATAGGGGTAGTCGATCTTCAGCTCGGGTGCGCGATAGATCAACGTGAGCGGATGCCCGTTGCGCTGTACGACCATCGGCACCGGCTGCCCGATACGGCGCAGCGTTTTCTGCAAGCCCTCGATCTCCGTTGCTGGCGTGTCGCCGATGACGATGATTCCGTCACCGGCCTGCAGTCCCGCCGCCGCCGCGCGGCTGCCGGGATCGACCGACTTCACGACGATCACGCCGTTGTTGCGGCGGAACGTGAAGTCGATTCGCTCGAATGACGAGCGCTTCCGTTGGAACGAAGCGAAGGCGCCGATGACGATCGCCATCGTCAGCAGCCCAATCACCACATTCGAAAGGATCGACCGGCGCATGAGGAGTCCACTCGGGCCTATTCAACGGAGGTGCCGTAGCCAAATAGTGCCTAAACCTATGAATTCAAACGATTGGAGGTTGGAGTTCGGTTCCTTGAACGACCAGCAGAGTACATTTTGTTGGATAACAGGAGCGAAAAAATGGATGCGACCTCTGTCACTTCTCCACGGGAAACCTGCAGACCTCGCGCAGCAGGCACACATCGCAGTTCTCCTTCCTCCTCTTTCTGCTGCAGAGATCCAGAATTCCGAGCCGGCAGAGTGCGAAGTCGTAACGCACTGGATCCGTTGGATTGAATTTCGCCAGGCGATCGGTGAGAGCTCTTGCCGCTTTCCAATCTGCCGACTTGCGCTTGTTGAGACCGAGGAAGGTTGCGATCCGATGGATGTGGGTGTCGAGCGGCATCACCAGTTTCGCGGGATCGACGAACGTCCACAGTCCCAGATCCGGCGAGGTGCGGCGCACCATCCAGCGTAGATAGAGATTCATCCGCTTGCAGGCTGAGCCGTCGTTCGGGGATGTCAGGAGATACTCGATCGATCGCGAGCGCATCGTCTCGACAAAGCGCGCGAGTGATGGGCCGATGTCGTCATCCTCTTCGCGATAGCACGCTTGGAACAACTCGCCCAGCGATCCATGCTCCTCGATCGTCTCAGCCATGCATCCGAGCAACGTCACGAGCTCGGGCATCTTCTGAAATCGATGCGCAAACGCCGCGAACCTCGCCTCGGCTTCCGAGCGCGCGAACGTCTTCAGATAAAGGTAGGGCGAGGGCACCATCGCATCGAGGACTCTGCCGACATTCGCGACGACGATGTCCGCGCGGCCGTACGCGAACGCAGCAGCGAGCAGGCCCGCGACCTCCTGATCGAGCGGATCGCGGTAACGCAGCACGAGCTCGAGCGGATCGGGAGTGATTGTCGAGACATCGAACGTATCGGCGAGGCGATCGAGCCGCTCGCGGAGGATCTCTTCTCGAACTGGTTTACTCAGCCGCACGATTGCCGCAACGCCGGCCACGCGGCAAACTGTTCCGCGCTTCGACCGTCTAACTCAGCGAATCTCGAGGTTGTTCGTAAAAGGAACGTATGCGCGCACGCCTGCTCTCTGCCGTCCTCATCTTCTGTTCGCTGCCAGCGTTCGCTGCGATCACAGGTACCGTTGTCGATTTCGAGGGGAAGCCCGTCGTTGCGAAAGTCACGGCGCTCGCGCTCGAATCGTTCGATGCGCGCCGCACTCGGGTGCTGTCCGCCGATCCCGCTCGCAAGCCGCTTGCGACCGCACAGTGCGACAGCAAAGGAAACTTCACGATCGAGGCAGCGAAAGGAAGCGTCGTCGATCTGCGCTTCGATGCGGCAGGATTCGCTCCGCAAATCGAGCGCGCGGCATCGGACGACGACGCAGGCGTCATTCAGCTCTCGCCGGCGCAGATGAAGCAGGGAACGATCACCGCGAATGGCAAGGCACTCGCCGGCGCAACGGTGATCGTGGCCGGGGATTACGGCGAAATCATCTCGACGACGGACGAGAAGGGGCACTACCCGCTTCCCGATCCCGCGCACGTGAACTCGCGCATCATCGTGCGGCATCCCGACTACGCGATCGTCTCGCAAGTGATCGGACGCGTAAGCGGCATGGGGAAGGCGGACATCGCACTGGAAGCAGGAAGCTCGCTGACCGGACGCGTGGTGGCCGAAGATGGACAAACCGCAGTCTCCGACGCCGTCCTGCTCGTCGACGACTTCCCCGTTGCAACGAGTACGGCTGACGGTACGTTCACGATCGCACACCTGGCGAAGAAGTGGGAGCGCATCGATGTCCGCTCCGGCAATCGCCTTGCCTCGCGCGTCTACGCCAAAGAAGTGACCTCGCCTCTCACCATGCGCCTGGCACGCGCTGCGTCGCTGAACGGGACGATTCGCGACGCAAAGACACAGCTCCCGCTCTCGGGCGCGGAAGTCCGGCTCATCTCTCCCGGACGCTTCGTTCAGACGGGAGCTGTGTCCGCCATTTCGGATGCGAAAGGGAACTACTCGATCAGCGGGATCGCCGGTGGCGACTACGAGATCGCCGCATCGCGGCCCAACTACGCGGCGCCTAACGTTTCGCTGCACCTTGCCCAGGGACAGAGCGCGCAGAAAGCCTTGTACGGGACTCCCGAGGGACGGATCAGCGGGACGGTGCTGGACGAGGATCACAAAGGCGTCGCCGGCACGCGTCTCGAAACACGCACTGTCGGCAACGACTCGATGATGCCGGGGCCGCGCATGCGCATGATCGATCGCGGCCGCACCAATATCACCGCGCCCGACGGACACTTCCTCGTGCGCGTCGAGGGGGAGAACGAGCTCCAGATCGATGCGACGAAGAAAGGGCTGCCGAGCGCGCATTCGAATGCGATGAAAGTCGCCGCTGGTGAACGCAAGAGCGGAGTCACGATCACGATTCCACGCGGCGTTCCGATCTCGGGCCGTGTGGCTGACGCGAAGGGCAAACCCCTCTCCGGAGTCTCCGTGACTGCAGCCGAATCGCGGCCTGCGGGCGGAGGCCCGGGCAACATCCGCCGGATGGTCATGAACTCGATCTTTCGCGGCGATGACGATCTCGTGCGCACCGCGAGCGACGGCACGTTTACGCTCCGCGTCAAAGAAGGCTCCTACGATCTCTCGTTCAAGCGGGAAGGCTACGCCGGAAAAACGCTGCGCGCACAACAGATCGGCGCGAACGCGAAACCGGTCGACGTGACGCTCGAGCCGGGCGTCGAGATCAGTGGCCGCATCACGCGCGGCGGAAATCCCGTCGAAGGCGTGAACGTGATCTCCATCAATAGCGACTCGATGCTGCCGGTGCAGACCGGTCCCGACGGCACGTTCCGCCTCGTCGATCAGACGCCAGGCGAAATGATGCTGGCCTTCAGCAAACGCGAGGAGTTCATCCAGCTGACGCGCGCCGTCAACGCGCCGGCCAACGACGTCAACATCGATCTTCCGCCGGGCGGACGCGTCATCGGCCGCGTCGTCGACAAGGCGACACACGCGCCGGTCAAATCGTTCGAGGCAGGCATCTCCGGCACACGCGGCGGCGGCGGAATGGTGATGGTCATGCCGCCGAGCCTCCAGAGTTTCACCAGCGAGGACGGATCGTTCGTGCTCGAGAACGTCCCCGCAGGCTCGCAGACGCTCACCGTCAACGCGCCGGGCTATGTGCAAACACGCGTGCCGAATCTCTCGGTCGAGAACGGCAAAGCGGTCGAGAACATCGAGGTCTCGATGGAAACGGGCGTGCGCATTACGGGACATGTCACCGGACCCGATGGCGCGCCCGTGGGCAGCGCTGTCGTTCGAATCGATCCGATGGCCGGCGGCCGCATGATGCGCGGCGGCGGGATGAGTGATCCGTACACCGTGACCGATCCGAGCGGTGAGTACACGCTCGAGAACGTGGAGCCGGGGGAGAAGTCGATCGTGTTCAGCGCGACCGGTCTGATCTCGACCACGAAGAGCGTCACACTCTCAGGCGATCACGCGCAGGTCGACGCACAACTGTCATCCGGCGTGCGCGTCAGCGGTGTGGTTGTGAACGAAGGCGGCTCACCCGTCGCGGATGCAGTCGTCCATACCTCTTCGGCATCGAACGCAGGATTCGGCAGAACCGCGCACACCGACGCGGGCGGCAGCTTCTCGTTCGACGGTCTCGCACCGGGCCACTATGAGTTCCAGGCTGCAAAAACCGGTTACGCCGATGCCATGCTGCGCGACTACGATGTGAGCACCAGCGTACCCGTGCGACTCACGCTGCACAGCGGCGGAACGATTACGGGTCACGTGAATGGACTCACTGCAACCGAACTGCAGTACGCGACCGTCCATGCCTCGACGGCGAATGGTGACGCTTCGTCGCCTGTCGATTCGAACGGCAATTATCGAATCGATGGCGCGCCCATCGGCACCGTTCGTGTCGACGCTCGCGCCGGCCAGATGCTGACTTCGATGCGCTGGGCGCCGGCGAAATCCGTCCAGGTCGATGCTGGATCATCTGTAACCGTGGACTTCGATTTCACGAACGACATCACCATCAGCGGCCGCGTGACGCGCGACGGATCTCCGCTCGCCGGAATGATGGTGAATTTCAGCGCACGCAATTCTTCGATGCGAGGCGGAAGCGTCGCGACCGATAGCAACGGACACTACGAAATGGCAGGTCTCGACAACGGTGACTACAACGTGCGCGTGTTCGATCCGAATCGCGGACCGTACATGACGCAGTACACCGTCAGCGGCTCCGGCACGTTCAACATCGACATCCGCGGAGTCTCCGTGCGCGGACGTGTCACGAACGCCACGACTGGCGAGCCGCTCGCGGATGCGACGGTCTCGCTGCGGCGCATCGATGGCCAGACCAACTGGCCGTTGTCGATGGCGTCCGTCGATGCCGGCGGCAATTTCACCTTCGACTCCGTGCCCGCCGGCTCGTTCCGCGCGACCGCGGAGAAGAAGAACTTCGGCGGCGAATCGGTGAACGTCACGGTGACGGATAGCGGTGCCGATCCGATCGAACTGAAGCTCGCACCGTCCGAGGGGCTGACCATTCTCGTGGTCGATGCGCGTGACAACCGCCCGATCAACGCGTGGTATCGCGCGGTTTCCGCAAACGGAACGGTCTACGACGATTTCCTCCGCTTTACGATGTCGAATCCGGAGGCGGTAAACATCCCCCTTGCGGCAGGTTCGTACAAGGTAACGCTCGGAGCAGAGGGCTACGCAGCGCAGTCGTTCACGATCAACGCACCCGCAACGCGGCAACTCGGGCTCACGCCTGGCGGCACGATCCTCTTTTCTTCATCGAGCGCGGAGCTGACCAACGGACGTCTTCTCGATGCGACAGGCACACCCTATCCGCGCGGCGGTATGCGCATGGGGCAGTCATCGTTCGGCGTCGTCGCCGATCCGCTGCAGACGACCCTGCAGAACATCGCGCCGGGCCAGTACACACTGCAGCTGCTCGACGACAAAGGTGCGGTCGTGAAATCGACGATCGTGAATGTCGGCGAAGGCCGGACGATAACCGTGAAGTTGTAACTACTCTTCTTCGTGGTCGTCGATCGGCGGCGGCTCCGGGATTTCTGTCACCGCTTCGAGCGCGATGCGCTCGGGGCGCGGTGTGGCGCCCTGCATGAAATTGTTCTTGCGATATTTCTCCAGGCGCTTGAACAAATGATGCAGGTCGTACGTCAAACGCATCACGGTGCGGCGCAGCTTGTACTTCACGCGCTTGAACGCTTCGAGGTCATCACTGCGCAAGGTCGGAAGGAATGAGTCGATCTCCTGGATGCGCTTACGCACCTTCTCGAGATCCTTGTCGTGAATATTGAGCACGTGCTCTTCGCCGTCGATCAGCAGCGGCTCGGTGCCCGACATCTCGTTGTCGAACCACGACCACAATTGAATGATGTCGATGCGGCGGCCCTTCGAAAGAAAGCGGGTTTCCAACAGGTCCTGGCGGAAGTAGCCGAGGAGCTTGCGATCGTCGGTGCGGTTGAATTCGTCATCCGTGAGGTTGCGGATGTTCCAGACGCCGAAGCGAATGATGTCGTTCCGCGTTGCGCGGAGCTGGCGGAGGATTTCCTCGAGAACCTTCGGCGGAACCTGCGCCAGCGACTGCGGTTCCGGGAGTACGGGGGCGGACATGGCCGGCGAAGGATAGCAGTTCATCCTGAGCGAAGCGAAGGATCAACGACTACACCGGCAGATCCCCGCATTGGGCAAGGCTCAGCGCGGTGTCACCGTTGATCCTTCGTCGCTTCGCTCCTCAGGATTGACTGGGCTCACAAACGTCGGATCGCCTGTTCTGTTATCGACCAGCGATCCGTAAACGATCACGGGCGCCGTCGCCTCGACGTGTACCCGCCCGTTGATCACCGCAGCGGTCATCGGAATCTGCACGAGCTGCAGCGGCGCTACGGACACGTCATACGTCGCGAGCACGACCCCGGCCGCATTCGTCTCGGTGATTCGCGCGGTTGCCGCAACTGCCGCCATCACTCCGATGTTCGTGCGGAACGCTGGCGAGACCTCGACCTGCAGCACATCCGTGCTCTTCGCTCCGCTGTTCACATCGAAGAACGGGATGAACTGTCCGAATGAACCATTCGCGGAATCCGTCCATGTGCGCGTCGTGAGGATCTCGTTCGCCGGAACATTCGCGACCAGGACGCCGCTCGTGTTCGTCACTCGGAAGAGACTCCCGAGCACGTCGCGCACGACCGCCGTTCCCGCAGGTTTCTCGTCGCTTTGAAAGCGGAGAATCGTCTGCGGTGCCGTCGTGCGAACATCCGTGCGCCACAGCGTTCCGTTCGCACCCGGCGCATTCACTGCCGGCC
>CAZKID010000218.1:8520-9028 GCA_964552405.1 uncultured Thermoanaerobaculia bacterium | reverse complement strand
GTTTTTGTCTTCGATGTCCTCGGTCAGGACCCCCTCGACTTCGCTCGGGATGACGAAGCCACCGCAGGCGGATCGGTTTCATTCTCAATTCTCGATGCCCGCGAACATCACTCCTCACCCTCGGCATCGCGCACGAATGCATCGAAAGATTCGAACGGCTCCGCGTGCGGCCACCTCGGGTCCGACTCCGTGTGCCACGTGAGATGCACGCGCCAGAATGGCGCATCGGTTCCGCTCTCCCGGACGAGGACATCGTCCTGCGCATCTCTCCGTGCAATGAGCGACAAGTCGCGCCCCGCGAGGACGTGACCGCGTGAGAGCTCGCGCTGCAGCTCGGCGAGCAGAACGTTTTGATCGGCGGCGGGAGGCACGAACCATCACGTTGGAAGGTTTATGACGCCCTCGACCCCAGCGCGATTGCGTTGGGTCGCTGTTCGACGTGGCTCTGTTCCGCGCGCAGATATTCGCTGCCCGCGCGGCGCCGCTTCTGCCGGGGGCGCGTCCGGGG
>CAZKID010000218.1:4087-8510 GCA_964552405.1 uncultured Thermoanaerobaculia bacterium | reverse complement strand
CTCTCGACCCCAGCGCGATGAGCTTGCGTCGCAACTCGACGTCGCTCGCTGTCGAGAGCAGATACTCGCGCTCACCGCGCCGCCGCTTCGACTGGAGCGCTGTCAGCGGCTGTCCCTCGAGTGCGCGCGCCAGTCTTCCGATTCGGAAGCGATCCCAGTCGCGCGCGCCCCACACCATCGGACCCTTCGCCAGTTTGCGGAGCGTTCTTGCGCTCGTCCTAACCGTTGGCTGCACCAGGAGCCGCGCTTCTTCGCGCCGGGCCATGCGCTCGATCTTCGGATCGGCACAGCGAAAGCCGAGCTTCCGATAGAACCAGAACGCGCCCGACTCGATCGCCTCTTCGTTCTCGTGTCCGATCTGATAGGGATCGACCGAGAAGACCTTCGAGCCGAGGAGCTGGCGGTAGAGCTTCAGCATTTGCGCGAAACAGAATGCCGACTCGCCATCGCGAAACGCGTAGAAGATGTTCAGACTCACTTCGACTCGCTCGCACAGCGCGAACGCGTCGCCGTAACCGATCGGAACGCCGTTGCGGATCAGGAGCGGTGCGAAGCCCGCGCGCAACGGCAGCCGGCGGTCCTTCGTGATTCCCACCAGCATGATCGAAAGCCCGCGGCCGCATTCCGCAATGAGCACTTCGGCCGGATCGCCATAGGTGAAGCAGTAGAGCTCGCGATAGCGCACCGCGAGCACAGCACGCGCCATGTCCAGTGCTTCTTCGCCCTCGCGCCGCGATAATCGACGAATGCGAAGCCGCTTGCCGGCCAACTCTCTCTCGATCGACACTTCCCTCCGCGCCAGCGGCGGCTCCTCGGAGTAGAAAATCCCGGCCCGCGGCCAGCGCATCGCAGTTCGCGTCACGGCGGTTCGCAGATCCCACCGGATCCAGAGCCCAAGCGAGTCGTAGAGTGCCGCGGCGTTCGGCAGCGGCGCGAGCTGACTAACCAGCCATTGCACCCCGCGCCTGCCGAGCCACTTCGCGTAGTCGACACCGGCGTCGACCCTCGCCTCCTCGGCCAGCATCGGAATCGCCAGCGGAAGCACAGCGGCCATCCGCTCGCTGTCGAAGCCCTGCTCCCAATCGATCGCGATGTCGCCGGGATAACGGCTCACGAGCCAGCAGACGAAGTCGTACGAGAAGACGATCGTGACCTCCGTTCCGACGATGCCCGACACTTCGGGATCGAAGAGCGGCGACGGATCATCGAGTGCGCGCACGCGCTTGCCGAAGCGCTTCAGGATCGACTCCGCACGTTTCAATACCTGGGGAGTCGTGGGATACGCGCAGAGATAGAGCAACGCGTCATGAAATCGCGCGAGGCGCTCGCCGTCGCGAAAGACTTCGCGGTCGAGCGATTCGAGTAGTGAGGGCAGCTTCGCGCTCACCTGCAACCTGCCTTTCCCGCGAGCCGCTTCTCGAGGTCGAGGAACAGATTGATGCCGGTCATGCTCAATGAGTATCCCTTTTGCGGGTTCGTGCCCAGTAGTTCGACACTGCCTTCCGGCGCGTCGACGCGCAGGTCGAGCATGCCGCGCTTGGAGCTTTCCAGATGAAACCCCAGTCCCGGTGATGAGCACATTCCGCTGAGATGTCCGTAAGTGACGCTGCTCGTCAGCAGAGTCGCGACGCGATCACGTTCGATGCCGTGAAGTACTTCATGCCGGACGACAGGGAAGTCGCCGAAATAACCACTCTTCGCCTGCATCGAGTCGAGCACGAATACCTCGATGCGCGCCTCGGGGTCGCTGAGCACCGTCGCGATCTCCTGCGGCACCGGCGCGTACGAGTTGTCGGGCGGTGGTGGCGGAGGCGGTGGAGCAGGGGAAGGAGGCTTCGCAGCGGATGCCACAGCGTGCGGAGGCTTCGCCGGCATATGCAGCGGATCTGCACACGCGACGACTGCGAGCACCAAAAGCGTCCAGCGAATCATTCCGATACGTGTGGCACGAGCGACGTCGTCATCAGAGCGCTTCCGTAACTCGTTCCCGTGCTCAGCGTTCCGTGCAGTGCGTGCTGCACCATCGCCTGGTCCTCTGCGCTGAGCGCATTGTGCTCGCCCAGCGTGTAGACGGCGCTCCGGAGTCCCGACGGACTGATCGCGATTTTGTACGGGCGCTTCCATGGATCGATCCACGACAACTCCAACTCTACGATTGGCGAGTGGAGCGACGAGCGCAGCGCCGATGCGTCGATGATCTTGCCGCGCAACTCTTTGGGCAGACCATCGTGCGTGCTCAGGTACAACTCGACGGCCATGGCCAGCAGTTCGACGTCGCGACTGGCGCCGGCCTCGCGATGGATCATGAACCGCGGGTGCTCGGCGCGTGCCTTCACGAGCACCTGCAGCACATCGGCCGGCGCGAACACGAGCATTCCGGATGCGACGACGATGTTCGCCGATCCTCGTTCTCGCGTGAGGTCCGCGTCGCCGATCTGATCGCGCCGCAATCGCTCGAGAAACCTGGTGGCCGCGGGATCGGCCTTGCCGCTCGGGCCGAGGCTGTAGAGCGCGTATTGCTTACGCGAGTTGGAGATGACGAAACGATATGGATGTCCCCACGGATCGATGCGGGGCGGCGTCGCGCGCGGATACGATCCTTCGTAAGCAGGGCCCAGTCGTTGATCGAGATCGGTGATGGCGCCTTCGCGCGGCCAGTCGGGGCCCGCGTAGGCATCGTGGTCTGTGCTGTAGCCTTCGAAATAGAGTGTCAGCGAACGCAGGTCAGACCACACCCGTTCCATCGGACTGTTCGTGTCCGCAGTGGCGAAGAAGAGCGTTAGTGCGAGAGCTGAGATCAATCCTTCTCCTTCAGGGCGACATGAAAAGCGCGATCGCGGCAAACAGTCCGACGAATCCGAGAGGAGCGACGATCGGTGTTCCGGTGACTGTATTGATGACGACGTAGCGTACGACGCCCGCGTCGGCGTGGAAGCCTTGCCACCATTGATAGTGCGAGCTCTTCATTCGTGCGCTCGCGATGGCGACGATCGCTGCAACGGGCAGCGATGCGATACCGATGACGAGACTGAAGGTGTCGAGGTTCGCGACGGCCTTCGGCGCGAGCAGCAGGGTGAGCACACCGAGCAGCAGACCGCCGGCCACGCGCGAGCCGAACATTCCGAGCGTCATGGCTCGACTATAGCGCGACCACGCTGCGATAGACTCGCCGCGCCATGAAACACACACTCACTGCCTGCGCGTTGCTCCTCACCCTATCGACGAACGCACAAACGAAACTCGAAACGGAGCTCGTCTCGAAATATGGCGAGGCGCAGCGGCCGCGCATCGTGCGCGGCATCAGGCAGGTGGCGGATTTCTGGCGGCCTGCCGATGGCGATCAGGCGGTGATGGAAGACTTCATCCGGACGAATTTCGCCGGCGATCAGACCACGCTCGACGCGCTCTTCGATCGCATGCAGTTCATCTACGAATCGCTCTTCGGGTACACCGTCGCCATGGGCCGCGACCTCAAGCGGCAGACGGATCTCGATCGCGGTCCGGTCTATCCATTCGATGAAGCGCTCGCCGAATACTCGCCGGCCGCGCACATCAACGACGATCTCTTCGCGAACAAGATCGCGTTCACGATCCTGCTCAACTTTCGCCTGACGACCCTCGATGAACGCCTGGCCGAGGGAGAGAAATGGTCGCGGCGCGAATGGGCGGAGACGAAGATGGCCGAGGCGTTCTCGAAGAGGATCCCGGCCGAGGTGAACCTCGAGTTCTCGAGGCTCAACTCGGAGACGGAGCAGTACGTCTCCAACTACAACATCTGGATGCACCACCTCGTCGATGCGAAAGGCGCGCGGCTCTTTCCGCCGAAGATGCGCCTCCTCGAGCATTGGAATCTGCGCGACGAGATCAAGGCCAGCTATAGCGATCCGAAAGACGGCCTCGCGAAGCAGCGGACGATCATGCGCGTGATGGAGCGCATCGTCGATCAGTCGATCCCGAATCAGGTCGTCGACAATCCCGCGTTCGATTGGAATCCATGGACGAACGAAGTGAAGCCCGCGGCGGTGACTGACGCGGCGAAGGACTTCAAGCCCGGCGCGAAGATCGATCAGCCCGACAGCCGCTATGCGACGATCCAGAAGAACTTCCGCGGCGAGACGCTCATCGACAAGTATTCGCCGACGGCACCGACTCTGATCCGCCGCAAGTTCGAGGAAGAGCGGCAGATCCCGCAAGCGCGGGTGCGCGCGATGTTCGAGTCCGTGCTGACATCGCCGCTCGTGCCTCGCGTCGCGAAGCTCATCGAGGCACGCCTCGGGCGCAAGCTCGAGCCGTTCGATATCTGGTACAACGGCTTCCGCCCGCGCGGCCAGTACACCGACGCGCAACTCGACGAGATCACGAAGAAGAAGTATCCGACGCCCGAGGCGTACATGGCCGACGTGACCGGCATTTTGAAGGACGA
>CAZKID010000218.1:0-4077 GCA_964552405.1 uncultured Thermoanaerobaculia bacterium | reverse complement strand
GACATGCCGCGGCTCTTCCACGACCTCGGCTTCTCGCCGGAGACGGCGGCGATGCTCGCCGCCAATATCGTCGTCGATCCCGCGCGCGGCTCGGGACATGCGCTCGGCGCGGGGCGGCGCGACGATCATCCACATCTGCGCACACGCGTCGGCGCCGAGGGGATGGACTACAAGGGCTACAACATCGCCGTCCACGAGATGGGGCACAACGTCGAGCAGACGTTCTCGCTCAACTCCATCGACTACTACACGCTCAGCGGTGTGCCGAACACCGCGTTCACCGAGGCGCTCGCGTTCGTGTTTCAGAATCACGATCTCGAGTTGCTCGGCCTCGCGAAGCCGACTGCCGAGTCGAGCGCGTTGAAAACGCTGAATGACTTCTGGGGCACGTACGAGATCGCCGGCGTGGCACTCGTGGATATGGCGATGTGGGAGTGGATGTACGCACATCCGAACGCGACGCCCGCGGAGCTGCGCGCGGCGACGGTGCAGATCTCGAAGGACCTCTGGAATCGCTACTACGCGCCGGTCTTCAAGGTGAAGGATGTGACGCTGCTCGGCATCTACGCGCACATGGTCGACCGGTCGATGTATCTGCCCGACTATCCGATCGGACATCTGATCGCATTTCAGATCGACGAGCAGATGGAGAAGGCGAAGAACATCGGCGGCGAGTTCGAGCGGATGGCGAAGATGGGTGCGGTGACGCCGGATCTCTGGATGAAGAACGCGACGGGTGCGCCGGTGGGATCGGAGGCGCTGCTGCGCGCGACGGAGAAGGCGCTGGGGACTGTGAAGTAGATGCGCGCCTCGCTGCTTCCTCTCGGATTGACGATCGTGTCGAACGTCGTCTATCACCTCGCGCAGAAATCGGTGCCGCGCAATGCGGATCCGATGCTGTCGCTGGTCGTCACGTACATCGTGGCGCTGGCGGTCACGCTGATCATTCTGCTCATCGGCGGAGTGCCGAAGGAGGCGTCGTTCCGCACGCTCAACTGGGCGACGGTTGCGACGGGCATCGCGATCGTCGGCGTGGAGATCGGATTTCTACTCGCGTATCGCGCGGGACTGAACGTGAGCCTCGGCGCCGTGACGTCGAACGTTGCAGTCGCGCTGGTGATGCTGCCTCTCGGTGTGTTGTTGTTTCGCGAGCAGCTGTCAGCCTCGAACATCGCCGGGCTCGTACTCTGCCTCGGTGGCCTCGCGCTCATCGTGAGGTAGGAGAGCGGGCGTGACGCCCGCTCTCCCTGACGGCGTATAGTCAATGCGCCGTGTTTGCCTGTCCGCGCTGCCATGCCGAGGTTGCTCCGCGACTGAACGCGTGCCCGTCATGCGGGGAGACGATCACCGACTTTCTGCGGCGGCACAACCAGGAACCGCTCGACGGGAAGTACCGCGTGCTCTCCGTCCTCGGCATCGGCGGAATGGGTGAGGTCTACAAGGCGGAGCACGTGCACCTGCACGCGCTGCGCGTCATCAAGTTGATGCGGCCCAACATCGCGGGTGATCAGGGCGCGAACGAGCGCTTCCTGCGCGAAGCGCGCATGGCCACGCGGATTCAGCATCAGAACGTCACGGCGCTCTACGACTTTTCGGCGCTGCCTGACGGCTCGTTCTACATGGTCTGGGAGCACGTGGAAGGGGAGAACCTGCGCAGCTTCGTACTGCAGCGGCAGTTTCTCCGCCCCGAGCTCGCGATTCGCCTCGCGTCGCAGGCACTCATGGGCCTCGACGCGATTCATCGCGCCGGCATCGTGCATCGCGACGTGAGTCCGGAGAATCTGATGGTCACGCGCGACGAGCACGGACTCGATCGCGTGAAGATCATCGACCTCGGCGTCGCCAAGCAGTGGGACGACACGGGCGATGAGCAAACCAAGACCGGCATCTTCGTCGGCAAGTTCAAGTACTGCTCGCCCGAACAGCTCGGGATGCTCGAGCCGGGAGAGCGAATCGACGGCCGCTCGGATATCTACTCCTTCGCACTCGTGCTCTACGAGATGCTGACCGGCGTCGCACCATTCCAGGCCGAGACGCCGCATCAGTATCTATTGATGCAGACGCAGCAGATGCCGCCGCCGCTGCGGCAGGCGAATCCGAGTGCGAGCGTGCCGCCGCAACTCGAGACGCTCATCTTCCGAGCGCTCGCCAAGAATCGCGAGCGGCGATTCGCCTCGGCATACGACTTCGCGCGCGCGCTCGAGGCGGCGCTGCCGGCGCTGCCTCAAACGGTCGAACTTCCGTCGACGGTCGTCTCCGCGATTCCGCTTGCGCAGTCGGTCGTTGATGTTCCCCTCGCACCTGCACCGAAGCCGCAAGCCTCGACGACAGTTCGCACCGCATCATCGGATTCGACGCCGGGTCGCAAGCGCGACCTCTACGACGAAGTCGCGCTGGCGCTCGGCAACGAGCAATTCGCAAAGGCCGATGCGGCACTGCAGACGTTGAAGATGCATCTCGGCGTGAAGGCGGAGACGGATGGACAGTTTCGGCGGCTGCGCAAGGAGCTCGAGGCAGGCGCCGCGGAGAAGGAGTCGTGGTTCGTCGCGGCGATCGAGAGCGCGAAGCAGCAGGGCCAGCCGAAGGAGGTGCAGCGGCTGGTTGGGGAACGCGACGAGCGGCTGGGACGCCGTCTGGCGCCGCCCGCGCTGAAGTTCGAAACCGAAGTGTGGCTGCGCCGCCGCGATGAACTGCTGGCGAAGATTCGCACGTGGATCGCGGGCGAATCGTTTGCCAGTGCCGGACGGACGCTCGATGAGTTGGGCGAGCATCTCGAAGGTGGCGCTGCGACGGACGAGGAGTACCTCGCGCTGCGCAACAGCTTTCAGCAGGCGCTCATCGATTCGAGTGAGAAAGTGCGGCAGGAGATCGTCGCCGCGCACGCGGCGGAGAACATCGCGAAGACGCGGCGCCTCCTCGCGATGTACGACGCGAAGTTCGGCCAGGAGCGGCGCAAGCACGGCTCCATCCAGGCCGCAGAGGCGTGGATCCGTGAGATGGACGCGATGCGGGGGAGTGGCAGCGAGAAGGCGGAGACGACGGCGGTGCGCCGTGTGAAACAGCGCCGGAGCGGTGTGCTGATCGCGCTCGTGTTGTTGCTGTTGCTCGCGGGAGGAGCGGTGGCCGTGTGGTACCTGCGGCCGGAGCTGATCCGCCCGTTCCTGCATGCCGAACCCGCGGCGCCGGTGGTCGTGCAACCTCACGCGGGCGAGACGTGGACGAATCCCGTCGATCATCTCGTCTACGTCTGGATTCCGAAAGGCTTCTGGATCTCGACCACGGAAGTGACGAACGAAGCGTTCGCGCACTTCCATCCCGAGCCGCTCGCACATCCGGATGCGAAGATCGACGGTCCGCTGCCCGCGCTCGATGAACCGGCGCAGCCGAAATGGCCTGCGACTGGATTGTCGTATGCGGATGCCACCGCGTACTGCAAGTGGGCGGGAGGGCGTCTGCCAACGGAGCAGGAGTGGGAGCTCGTTGCGCAAGCGACGGTCCCCGCGCGCAACGTCGCCGACGACACGATGATCAAACGTTTTCACGTCGCGCGCCGCGCACAGAAAGAGCTCTTCCCGGGAACGAACGACGGCTTCGCAACGCTGGCGCCGGTTGGTTCGTTCGCGCCGAATCGCCTGGGCGTGTTCGATCTCGAAGGAAATGTGTGGGAGTGGTGCGCTGGTGAAGTGTTGCGCGGAGGCTCATGGGCAAGCGCCGCACGCGATGTCTCGCCAACCGCGCGCAAACAGATCGGGAAGGATGAGTCGGGCCCAACGATCGGCTGCCGCTGCGTGATCGAGAGTCGTGGGGGCGGGCGCTAGGGCGCTGGGGCTGTCTCCTGAGTTGAGTGGCCGTGGTGCAACGCCTGGTTAGCGTAGCTGCTATGCTCGTGATCGTTTACCCCCCGCACCCCCAGCACCCCTGCTACTGCGCGCGCTCGCGAAGTGCGCCGACCGCCGCCGTCAGCGCATCGATTGCGCGCTGCTGCTGTGCAAGCTGCCGTGGCTGCCCTTCGATCTGCTGATGCTGTGCTTCGATCTGCTTGTGTCCGGTCGGTCCTTCGTTTAGCAGCTTTGGGGC
>CAZKID010000217.1:0-9035 GCA_964552405.1 uncultured Thermoanaerobaculia bacterium | reverse complement strand
ACCTCTTCCGGGGGCGCGGACCGCATCATCCGTTCCACGAACGGCGGGGCGTCCTGGACCACCGCCATAACCAAGCCGTTCACCGAATACGGCATGCCCATGGAGATGAACCCCGATCACCCGGATTCCGTCCTGTTCATGCCCGAGGACGGCGGGGTCTACGTTTCAGCGAACTTCGGGGCCACCTGGAGCACGCTGTCCGGCCCCGGTTCCCGCAGCCCCTGCGACATCGTGATCGTGCCCGGGAAGACGCGCACCATCCTGGTCGGGGACGGGGTCACCGGTTCGGGGAGCGGGGAAATCTGGAAGTCCGTGGACGGCGGCCTGACGTTCGTCAAGAAGTTCACCTCCACCGGCTCCGAGGTGCCCACGATCGCCGTGCCCCGGCTCGACAACACGGTGGGACTGGCCACGGCGTGGGCCCCGGGCGGAACCAGCGTCAGCAAGGATCAGGGCGATACCTGGGGCGTCTACAACCCCACGACCTCGGCGTGGGGGGTGGACTTTTCGAAGGACGACCCGAACGTGGCCATGCACGGCGTGTACTCGGGCGGTCAGACCTACCTGACCACCGACCAGGGGGCGACGTTCACCAGCACAGGCATTTCCAGCGCGAACTACGCCATCCTGTCCATGGACCGTTCCACGTACCTGGCCCAGCAGGGGGCCGGCATCTACAAGATGTCCGCCACGTACACCGTGCCGGTCAACAACGCGCAGTCGGTGATCGTGCAGATCCCGAACGGCGGCGATCAGGTGACCGGCGGAGCCCCGTTCACGCTGCACTGGACATCGCAGAACCTGCCCTACGCCCGCATCGAATGGCGCCGCAGGCCCGCTGACCCCTGGCTGCCGATCGCCACCGTGGACGGCTATCTCGGGCAGTACACCTGGAACGTGCCCCGCCTGCCGGCCAGCGCGGCCAAGGTGCGGATCCAGGACGGCTGGGATTCCAGCCCCTCGGACACGTCCAACTCCGGGTTCACGATCCTGGCCCCGGACCTCGGAGAGGCGCCGGCGGCGGTGGCCTTCGGCGTTCACGACGCCGGTTCAACCTCGTTGCTGCCGGTCACGCTCACGAACACCGGGACCTCCACGCTGACGGTGACCGCGATTTCCACGTCCGGCGGCGCCTTCACGCCCGGCCGCGCGCAGATGACCTTGGGCCCGGGGGCCTCGGACACCACGGCCGTCCGCTTCCACCCGCTGGCGGTCCCGCCCTACGCCGACACCCGGGTGCTCCAGAGCGATGCTCCCACCCCGCCGGTGGTACGCGCGGCACGACGCAGTCACCTTCGATGCCGTCCGTGGCCCGATGCGCCGCCCGAAAGGCGGCATGTTCCGCAACGTCCGCGCCGAGAATCTCTCCGCCGCGTTGCTCCGCGCGATGCTCGAGCGCAATCCGAAAGTCGATCCGGTCGAGATCGAAGACATCATCTGGGGCTGTGTGCAGCAGACGCTCGAGCAGGGCTTCAACATCGCGCGCTTCGCGTCACTGCTCGCAGACATTCCGCACACCGTGAGCGCGCAGACGATCAACCGCCTCTGCGGCTCGTCGATGAGCGCGCTGCACACCGCGGCGATGTCCGTCATGACCGGCAACGGCGACATCTTCGTCGTCGGCGGCGTCGAGCACATGGGTCACCTCCCGATGACGCACGGCGTCGACCCCAATCCCGCGATCAGCAAGCACGCGGCGAAGGCCGCGGGCATGATGGGAATCACCGCCGAAGTCCTCGCGAAGCTGCACGGGATCAATCGAAAGTCACAGGACGAATTCGCACTGCGCTCGCACAAGCGAGCCCACGCCGCGCGCATCGAAGGCCGCTTCAAGGACGAAATCGTTCCGATCGAAGGTCATGACGAGAACGGCTTCTCCATCCTCTGCGACTACGACGAAGTCATTCGCGAAGAGACGAACATCGAATCGCTCACGGCATTGAAGCCCGTCTTCGATCCGAAGAACGGGACGGTGACCGCCGGCAACTCGTCGGCGATCTCCGACGGCGCATCCGCGCTGCTCGTGATGTCCGCCGAGCGCGCGCAGGCACTCGGCCTCGAGCCGATGGCGCGCGTGAAAGCGATGGCCACCGCCGGCGTCGATCCTTCGATCATGGGCTACGGCCCCGTTCCCGCCGTGAAGAAGGCACTCGCTCGCGCGAAGATGAAATCGTCCGACATTCATCTCTGGGAGCTGAACGAAGCATTCGCCGCGCAGTCGCTCCCCGTCATCAAAGATCTGCAGCTGCGCGATCAAGTCGAGAAGAAAGTCAATCTCAACGGCGGCGCGATCGCCCTCGGACATCCCCTCGGCTGCTCCGGCGCGCGCATCACGACCACGCTGCTTCACGAAATGAAGCGCGGCAATCACCAGACCGGCATCGCCACGATGTGCATCGGCTTAGGCCAGGGCATCGCGACCATTTTCGAGAGAACTTAAAAGGTTGCGCGGTCGCGCGGTTGCGCGGTCTCGCGGTGGCTAAGAACCGCGAGCCCGCGAGCCCGCAAATCCGCGAACCCAACGGAGGAACACCATGGCCCAGATTCTCGCGGACCGCAGAGACATCGATTTCGTTCTCCACGAACAACTGAATGTGGCGCAGCTCGCCGAGCACGATCGATATGCCGACTTCAATCGCAAGGCGATCGATCTCATCATCGGTGAAGCGCGCAATCTCGCGACGAAGGAACTGCTGCCGACGCAGGCTGACGGCGATCGCATCGGCCCACACTTCGACAACGGCAACGTCACCACGCCCGACTCGTTCAAGAAGGCCTGGAAGGCGATGCGCGAAGGCGACTGGATGGCGACGACCGAGGATCCGGAGTTCGGCGGTCAGGGGATGCCGAGGTCGGTGGCGGTTGCAGCGGCGGACTTCATGCTCGCTGCGAACTTTGCGTTCGTCATGTACGCGAGCCTCAGCGAAGGCGCGGGCCGCCTCATCGCCGAATTCGGAGATGAGAAGCAGAAGAAGCTGTTCCTCAAGAAACTCTTCACCGGCGAATGGACCGGCACGATGCTGCTGACGGAGCCGGCCGCGGGCTCCGATGTCGGCGCACTGCAGACGGTCGCCACGCCGAACGAAGACGGCACCTACAACATCGCGGGCAACAAGATCTTCATCTCCGGCGGCGAGCACGATCTCGCGGCGAACATCATCCATCCCGTGCTGGCGCGCATCGAAGGGGCTCCCTCCGGCACGAACGGCATCTCGCTCTTTCTCGTGCCGAAGATCTGGATCAACGACGATGGCTCGCTCGGCGAGCCGAACGACGTCATCTGCACCGGACTCGAAGAGAAGATGGGCATTCACGCCAACTCGACGGCAAGCCTCTCGCTTGGCAGCAAAGGCAAGTGCCGCGGCCTCCTCCTCGGCGGAGCCAACAAGGGCATGCGCGCGATGTTCCTGATGATGAACGACGCGCGGCTCATGGTCGCGAATCAGGCCCTCAGCAGCGCGAGCGCCGCGTATCTCTACGCGCTCAACTACGCGCGGCAGCGGGTGCAGGGACGGCATCTGATGAAGATGCTCGACAAGGAAGCGCCAGGCGTTCCCATCATTCAGCATCCCGATGTCCGCCGGATGCTGATGACCATGAAGGTCTATGTCGAGGCGCTGCGCAGCCTCTCGTACTACCTCGCCTTCTGCTTCGATCAACTCGCAACGACGACGGATGAAGAAGAGAAGACGCGCCTCTCGGGCATCGTCGACTTCCTCATCCCGATCGCGAAGGCGTATGCGAGCGAGCGCGGCTTCGACGTCTGCTCCATGGCCGTGCAGGTGTATGGCGGCTACGGCTACATCAAAGAGTTCCCCGTCGAACAATTACTGCGCGACGTGCGCATCACTTCGATTTACGAAGGCACCAACGGGATTCAGGCGATGGATCTTCTCGGCCGCAAGCTCGGCCAGAACGGCGGACGTCCGATCATCGATCTCGGCGAAGAGATCCGGCGCGCGCTGTCACTCGCGTCGGAGAACGATCGCACTGCCTCGATCGCGAGCCGCTACGAAGAGGCGCTCGTGAAGCTCGAGGAAGTCGCGCGGCACATGGGCATGACGGCGATGTTCGGCAATCTGATGACGGCCGCGGCGCATGCACATCCGTTTCTCGAAGTGTGCGGCGACATCGTAACGGGCTGGATGCTCACGTGGCGCGCGCGCGTCGCGGCCGAGGCGCTGGCGAATGGCGGAGCGAAGAAGGATCAGGCGTTCTACGAAGGTCAGATCAAGAGCGCCGAGTTCCACAGCCAGGTGATGCTGCCGGTGACCCTCGGGAAGATGGAGTCGATTCTCGCGGGGAGCAACGTGGCGGTGGAGATCTGCGAAGACTCCTTCGGAGGGAAGTAGTTCTCATGCTGAGCGCAGCGAAGCATCAGCCAAGGCGCCGCGACGGCTATCGGCTCGGGCGCTGCTCGTGGCGTGAGCATCGCGGCGCCTTGGTTGATCCTTCGCTCCGCTCAGGATTACGTGCGGGCCCCGAGGCAGCCATATGAACCAACTCTTCTTTCTCCTCATCGCAATCGCCGGTCTGGGCACCTTCACCTGGCTCATCGCGCGTCGCATCGAGCCGTTGCGCCGTGCCGCGCCCGATCCGCGCTTCAACGACATCCCGCGCCGCATCCAACTCGTGCTCAAGCTCTGGCTCGCGCAATGGCGACAGCCTCGCTACCTCTTCGCCGGTGTTCTGCACATCATCGTGTTCTTCGGCTTTCTCGCCCTCGCTGCACGCTCGACCGAGCTCGTCATCCTCGGCATCCTCCCCAACGTTTCACTGCACCTCGGTCGCTGGTACGAAGTCACGAAGGACGTCGCCGGCGCCGCCGTCTTCGCGGCGGTCATCGTCCTCGCGATTCGCCGAGCGTTCTTCAAGCCGGCGCGCTACGTGGGACATACGACTGAGGCGTTGCTGGTGCTCGGAATGATCGGGACGCTGATGGCGTCCGAGTTCGTCTACTCACGCACGAACAGCATCGTCGCGTACACGATCCACGACATCACGTTCTTCACGTTCCTCTGCTTCCTCCCGCTGGGAAAGCATTTCCACGTCATCACCTCGCTGTTCAACGTCTTCTTCATGCGGCTGCGGCCGGGCAACGTGAAGCCGGTGAAGTATGGCGTCACCGATCTCGACTCACTGCCTTCGCTCGGCGTGAAGAAGTTCGAGGACTTCACCTGGAAGCACGTGCTCGACTTCTACAGTTGCGCCGATTGCGGACGCTGCTCCGATCGCTGTCCGGCCAATCGCGTGAAGCGCCCGCTCTCGCCAAGAAATATCAGCATCAAGTCCCGCGACCACGCGTTTTCCAGTGGGGCGACAGGCGCCTCGCCTGTCGGCTCGGTGGACAGGCGGGGCGCCTGTCCCCCCACCGGAGAGGGGTTGATCGGCACCATCTTCTCCGAAGCCGAGATCTGGTCCTGTACGACATGCGGCGCGTGCGAAGAAGAGTGCCCGATCGGCATCGAGTACATCGACAAGATCGTCGATCTCCGCCGCGGCATGGTCGACGACGGACTCGTGCCGCAGTCGCTGCAGAAGCCGATGTCCGCGCTCGAGAAGCGCGGCAACCCGTGGGGCAAGCTCGAAAAGAACCGCGCCGCATGGGCCGCGAAGATGGACGTCAAGCTCGTCGAGAAGGGCGCGGCGGCGGACACGCTCTACTTCGTCGACAGCATGACGTCGTACGACGATCGCATGCAGAAGATCGCGCAGGCCACCGCGCGCGTCCTCTCGAAGGCGAACATCGGCTTCGCGGTCATCGGCAAGGATGAGAAGGACAGCGGCCACGATGTCCGCCGCTTCGGCGAAGAGATGCTCTTCGAGGCCCTGAAAGAACAAAACATCGAAGCCATCAAGGCGTCGGAGGCGAAGAAGATCGTCGTCAGCGACCCGCATGCGTTGAATGCGCTGCGCAACGACTACGACGGGATGCCGCCCGTGCAGCACATCAGCGAGGTGATCGCCGAGAACGTCAACACGTTGACCTTCAAGCCACTCGACGGCAGGAAGACCTACCCCTATCACGACCCCTGCTACCTCGGCCGCCACAACCAGACGTACGACGCGCCGCGCGCCGCGATCGACTGCATCCCCGGCATGAACCGCGTCGAAATGAAGGGCAACTGCCGCGATCGCTCGTTCTGCTGCGGTGGCGGAGGGCTGATGCTCTTCTACGAACCGGAAGAGGAGCAGCGCATGGGCGTGGTGCGCGTGCAGCAGGCGCGCGAGGCCGGTGCGGATGTCATCGTCACGGCCTGCCCCTTCTGCCTCACGAACATCGAGGACGCGATCAAGGTCGCGGGCCTCGAAGGAACGATGGAAGCGATCGATCTCGTGGAGTTGGTCGACGCTCAGACTGCAGGTTAGGAGAGAGCCATGGAGATTCTGGTTTGCGTCAAACGCGTTCCCGACTCGGCGGAAAACGAAATCAGCGTGAGCAGCGACGGAAACGACATCAAGCGCGAAGACCTCGTCTATTCCGTGAACGAGTGGGACAACTACGCGGTCGAAGAAGCGATTCAGATCGTCGAGCGCGAAGGCGGCAACGTGACCGTCGTCTCGATCGGCGACTCGGAGGCCGAAGAGATCGTGCGGCGCGAGATGGCGATGGGGGCGAATCACGGTGTGCTGATCACCGACGATGCCTTCAACGGTTCCGATGGCCTCGGCACCGCGAAGGTGCTGCGCGCCGCGGCAGATCGCGCGAAGTATGACCTCATCCTCACCGGCGCGCAGGCCGACGATGGCGCGGGACAGGTCGGCGGCATGCTCGCCGCACTGCTCGACTGGCCGTATGCGTCGCTCGTCAACAAGATCGAGCGCAAGGATGACGCGACGCTGCGCATCGGCCGCGAGATCGAAGGCGGCAATCAGGAGCTCAACGACATCGACACACCTTGCGTGCTGTCGATCCAGACCGGCATCAATGAGCCGCGCTATGTCGGAATCCGCGGAATCCGCAAAGTCGCGTCGATCGAAGTGCCGGTGCTCGACAGCGCGGCGCTCGGCGTGAGGGACGCGGGTGCCGCCGCCGCGAAAGTCCGCCGCATCGATTACTTCGTCCCCGAGCTCGGCGCCGGCGCCGAGATGCTCGAAGGAAGCACCGAAGAGCTCGCGGACAAAGTCGTAGACCTGCTGAAGGCGAAAGGAGCCCTCAAATGATCTTCATCTACGCAATCGACGACAGCGCACTCGAGCTCGCCGCTGCGGCGGAAACGCTCTTCCCCGGCCAGAAACGAATAGCGATCGGCACGAAGTGCAACGACCTGTCAGGCCACTTCGATGAGGTGTGGTCGCTCGGCGACGTCTATCCGAATGCAGAGCTCATCCGCCTGGCCCTCACGAAAATCGTTCCGGCGAATTCGATCGTCATCCTCCCCCACAACACCTTCGGCCTCGACCTCGGACCGGGACTCTCGGTGAGACTCGGCGCGGCGTATGTGCCCGATGTCGTCGGCTTCGACGGCACCGAAGGAACGACGCTCAAGGTCGTACGCCAGGAGTACACAGGCCAGGTCAGCGCGCACGTGCATTGCGACATCGCGAGCGGCGCGGTGATCACGATCCGCTCCGGCGCGTTCAAAGCTGCCGAGCCATCGCGAACTGGTCAACTCGTTGACCACTCTGCCGCGGCCGCGGGCCTCACGCCGCGGCGCCGCTTCGTCGAAGTCATCGCCGCCGAATCCGGCGACGTCGACATCACGAAGGAAGATGTCCTCGTCTCCGTCGGCCGCGGCATCGGCGACAAGGAAAACCTCGCGCTCGTTGAAGAACTGAGCGAAGCGATGGGCGCCGCCCTCGCCTGCTCACGTCCGATCGTCGACGCCAAGTGGCTCGACAAACCGCGCCAGGTCGGCACCTCAGGCCAGACGGTGAAGCCCAAGGTCTATCTCGCCCTCGGCATCAGCGGCTCCTTCCAACACCTCGGCGGCATCAAGGGCAATCCCTTCCTGCTCGCGGTGAACAAGAACCCGAAGGCGCCCATCTTCCAGGCGGCGAGCGTCGGTGTTGTCGCCGACCTACTGGAGTTCCTGCCGGTACTCACCGAAAAGGTACGCGCAGCGAAATAGCGTTGTGTTCATCGATTCATGAACACGAGCACGTTCACTCCGATTGTGATGAGGGGAAACAGGAGGGCAAACGCCGCCGCAATGGGCCGGCCTTCGAGCTCGCCTACTTCATTGAGCTTCGGCCGCGACGGCATGCTGTCGAGCAGAAACGCGCGCGAGGGATCGTTGAGGTCGTAGAGCAGCGGCTCGTCAGGCTCGTCCCGAAGACGATCGACATGATGCGTGCGAGTGGTGATCGTGCACTCACGCCCATCGATCGTTGTGAAGGCGAACGTCAACTCGAACACCGGTTGGTTGTTGACCCTCATGTTCGTTCCACGCTGCGAGACGAACGTCGCGGCCGTCAGAAAGCCATCGCGAAGAAGCTGACCGCGCCGCAGGCCCTTGCGAATCGAGTAGTAAAGAACGAGCAACGTGCCCGCCGGAAAGAGCGCAACGATCAGCATCCATGGGCTCCAGAGATCACGGCGCATGCCGGCGATGCGCGAGGACTGCGGCGCTTTCGGCAAATACTCGACGGTCACAGTCTCGCGAGCTTCGGGAGCATCGCCCACAGCGTATGACTTCCCTTCGAAGACTTTTCCGCCGGTCTCGTACTCATAGCGCACTTGGTAGACGGCGGCGCGGTTCTCGGTCGCTCCCGTCTTCCGGCTCTCGATCACGCGCCCCTGCGTCGTCTCGTAGGGCGCACGAAAGGCGATGAACGCGAGATCCGCGCGCATGACGAAAAACCAGAAGAAGATGGACGAGAACGCGAGCACCAGCCACGCGATCTTCGATCCGAGCGCATTGGCGAGGAGCAGCGACAACGGAACGCTGCGCGGCGGCGGCGGGAGGGGGAGCTCGGACATGATCGAAATTGTAGGTCCGCCGGGACGTAATCTGCCGATGAGGGAGCAAGCTCAGATCTCCGTCATCCCGAGCGGGCGACGTCGCTGCGCGACGCGACTGAGTAAGAGAAAC
>CAZKID010000216.1:0-9101 GCA_964552405.1 uncultured Thermoanaerobaculia bacterium | reverse complement strand
AATGCCGCCCGACGCATCCTCCAACGCCGCCCCGACTTTGAATTTGGAAAATGGTGCGACAGCGTTTTCGCGAGCCTTGATCGCTTCTTGAATCAGGTCGTTGTCTGTCATGGGACTGGTTACGTTAACACGACTCATCGCCGCTTTTTCAGCTCCGCGCCGACATCCTTCCATGTCGCGCCGGCATCCACCATCAACACCGAAAGGTGATAGACGAGGTCCGCGATCTCCGACACCAGCCGTTCGTTGCCCTGCCCCTTTGCCGCGATCACGACCTCGGTCGCTTCCTCGCCGATCTTCTTCAGGATCTTGTCGCGCCCTTCGTTGAAAAGATACGCGGTATACGAGCCCTCGGGGCGTTCTTCGTAGCGCGATTGAAGGATACGCATCAGCCCCTCGAGATCGAGCGCGGGCGGCGGTACATCGTCGAAGCACGAGGTCGTGCCGTTGTGACATGCCGGGCCTGCCGGCTCGACGCTGACGATGAGTGCATCGCGATCGCAGTCGGCTGCGATGTGTACCACGTGCTGCGTGTTGCCTGACGTCGCGCCCTTGTGCCACAGCTCATTTCGCGAGCGCGACCAGAACCAGGTCTCTCCGCTCTCTTCCGTTTTTCGCAATGACTCTTCGTTCATGTACGCCAGCGTGAGCACCTCGCCGGTCGTTGCATCACGGACGATTGCGGGAATGAGTCCATTGGAGAATTTGAGGTCGTTCATCGGACGGGAATCCCTTCTTCGGCGAGAAAGCTCTTCACATCGCCGACGGTGAGGACCTGATCGTGGAACAGTGAGGCGGCGAGAACAGCGCGAGCGCCGCCGCATTCGATCGCATCACGGAAATGTTCGAGACGGCCCGCGCCTCCGGAGGCAATCACGCCGATCTCGAGGACGGAAGTGACTGCGCGCAGGAGCTCGATGTCGAAGCCGCTGTTCGTTCCATCGCGATCGACGGACGTCAGCAGAATCTCGCCCGCACCCAACTCTTCGGCGCGCCTGCACCAGGTGACGGCGTCGAAGTCCGTCAGCTCTTTGCCGCTGCGCTTGGTGGCGAGCCAGCGATCTTCCTGTCGTTTCGCATCACAGGACAACACGACCGCCTGCACGCCGAACTCCTGCGCGCAGTCCGCGATCAGTTGTGGATTGCGCAGCGCAGCCGTGTTGATCGCGACGCGATCCGCGCCAGCACGCAACATCGCCCGAAAGTCCTCAATCGTTCGGACGCCGCCGCCGACCGTGAGTGGGATGAAGAGCGAGTCCGCGACGCGGCGAACCGTGTCGAGTGCGGTCTCGCGGTTCGCATCGGTCGCGGAGATGTCGAGGATCACGATCTCATCCGCACCTTCGTCTTCGTAGCGGCGCGCGCACTCGACGGGATCGCCGGCGTCGCGGATGTTGACGAAGTTCACCCCTTTGACGACGCGTCCGTCACGGACATCGAGACAAGGAATCACGCGTTCGGGAATGGTATTGGGGACCGAGACGCGCGCGATTGCATCGGCGAGCTCGATGCGGCGCTCGAGCAGCGCCTTCCCGATCACGCAGCCGCTGATGTTCCGATGCCGCGAGAGCGACAGCACATCGCCGGCCGTCGACACACCTCCGGACGCGATGATGCGCGTCTTCGTCAGCTCTGCGAGTCTGCGATAGAGCTCGAATGAAGGTCCGCGCAGCGCGCCATCATGAGAGATGTCCGTGACGAGCGCCTCGGGAATCCCCAGCGCTTCGAATCGTGCGAACACCTCGGCGATCGACGAAGAGGCGTCTCGCTGCCAGCCGGCGATGCGAATCACACCGTTGCGGATGTCGACGGCGGGAATGATGCGTGTTGCGCCGAACGTGTCGGCGAGTCCCATGAGAAGCGACGGAGAGTCGGCCGCCACGGTACCGACGACGACACGGGCTGCGCCGCAGTCGAACCACTGCCGCGCGTCATCGATCGAACGAATTCCGCCGCCGACTTGCACGACGAGATCGCGTCGCGCGAGGCGCTCGACGATTCGCGTTTCCACCGGACGTCCGCTTCGCGATGCTTCGAGATCCACGATGTGGAGCCTCGAGCCGTCCGGAACATCGAGCGACTCCAGCACGGCTTCCGCATCGCCGTACGTCTTCGCAGTCGCAAAGTCGCCATGCGTCAGCCGTACGACGCGGCCGCCCAGAAGGTCGAGCGATGGGATTACATCCATTGCACGTAATTCCTCAGGACGCGCAGCCCCGCGGTCGAAGACTTCTCGGGATGAAACTGCACGCCGAAGACGCGATCCTTCTGCACAGCCGCGGTGAACGCGCCGCCGTAGTCGGCTCGTGCGACCTCGTCGGACGCGTTCGATGCTGCATAGGAGTTCACGAAGTAGAAAACGGCGTTCTCCACTCCCTCGAACAGCGGGCCGCGCGCTGTCACGCGATTCCATCCGATCTGCGGGACGGGAAGGCGTCCTTCGAATTTTCGGACGTCGCCCCGCAAGAGACCGAGTCCGCGAGTCGTCCCCATCTCGCTCGAGGCATCGAAGAGAAGCTGGTGACCGACGCAGATGCCGAGCAGCGAAGAGCCGGTGTCGACGGCGTTTCGAATCGCGTCGTCGATCCTCGTGTCGATCAGCCAGCGCATCGCGGCCGCGAAGCTGCCGACGCCAGGGAGCACCAGCTTCTTCGCCGCGCGGATCTCGTCAGCGTCGCGCGTGATGTGCAGCTCCGCTCCGACGGCGCGCAATGCACGCGCGATGTTCGCCGTATTCGCGACTGGCGAATCGATGAGCGTGACTTCCATCAGATCACGCCTTTCGTGCTGGGGATGTCGCTCGACACGATCGCTTTGGCTTCGCGCACGGCGATCGCAAACGCCTTGAAGATCGCCTCCGCAGCGTGGTGACCGTTGCGCCCTCTGATGAGATCGATGTGGATGTTGCACGCGCACTTGTTCGCGAACGACTTGAAGAACTCCTCGACGAGCGCGAACGGAAAATCTTTGTGGATGAGGAGCATCTCGCGGTCGAGAGGAACCTCGAAAACGAGGAACGGACGCCCGGAGAAGTCGACGACCACGCGCGCCAGCGCTTCATCGAGCGGTACGTAGGCATGACCGAAGCGGCGGATGCCGCGCTTGTCGCCGAGGGCATTGGCGAAGGCTTCGCCGAGAACGAGGGCGGTGTCTTCGACGGTATGGTGATAGTCGATGTGTGTGTCGCCGGTCGCGGTGATGTTCATGTCGACACGCGCATGGCGCGCGATGGCGTCGAGCATGTGCGAGAGGAAACCGATCGGCGTGTCGATGGTGCCGGTGCCCGTGCCATCGAGGTTCACTTCGACGGAGATGGAGGTTTCTTTTGTGGTTCGGTCGAGTGATGCCGTGCGTGTCATTGCATTCTCCTCCCACAGGATCCAGTGAAGGACAGGCGCCCGGGCCTGTCCTTCATACGATCTCCTTGAGTGCCTCGATGAACCGGTCGTTCTGCTCCGTCGAGCCGATCGAAACGCGAAGACAGTTGGCCAGCCGCGGATACGAAGAGACGTCGCGCACGAGAATGCCGCGTGCACAAAGCTCTTCGAACACTTCTTTGCACGGGCGCTGTGTGCGAAACGTGAGGAAATTCGCAGAGCTCGGAAAGAGTGTGATGCTCGCGATCTCGCGCAACGCATCCGCGACGCGTTTGCGCTCGCTCACGATCGCGGCGACGTTGCGGTCACGTACCTCGCGATGCTCGAGGGCGACTTCCGCGATCGCTTCGCTGATGATGTTCAGGCTGTAGGGCAGCTTCACTTTGCGGATCTCGCGGCAGTTCGCCGCCGTCGATGCGAGCCAGCCGACCCGCAATGCGGCGAGACCCCACGCCTTCGAGAAGGTGGAGAACGTCACGAGCCGTTCGTGAAGAGGTGGAAGCGTGTCATCCGCGAAATCACCGTAGGCGCGGTCGAAGAGAATCGTGGCGCCTGTTGCGAGCAATTGATCGAGGCCGCCTTCCGGCAGCACGCCACCCGTCGGATTGTTCGGCGAGCAGAGGATGACGATCGCATCCGGATACTCGCGAATCGTCTCGAGCATTCGCTCGAGCGGTAGGAGTCCCGAGTCAGGATCGAAGTCGATGGGCAAGGCGAGGCCACCCGCGATCGTGACGAGCTTCTCGTACAGCGTGAACGTCGGACGCGGAAAGATCACCGGAGTGCCAGGCCCGACGAACGCGCCGATCGCTGCGTCGAGCAATTCGTTCGAGCCGTTGCCGGTGAGGACGTTCTCCGGCGACAGCCCGTACGCACGCGCGATCGCTGTTCGAAGCGAGATCGACTCGAAGTCGGGATAGATGTTCCACGAGCGTTTCGCGGCCTTTTCGATTACCTGCTGCTTGAGCTCTCCCGGAAAGTCGAATGGCGACTCGTTCTGATTGAGCTTCTCCTCGGCCGTGCGCAACTCGAGGGTGTACGCGCTCATGCGCGCGATGTCAGGGCGTACGCTCATCGCAACACTCCCGTGCGCAGCGCGACAGAGCGCGCGTGTTTGGGCAGCCCTTCGAATTCCGCAAGCGATACCGCACTGCGCCCGATCTGCGCGGCGTCGAGCTCACCGACGGTCACGACGTTGGAGCGCTTCACGAAATCGTAGACGCCGAGAGGCGAGAAGAAGCGCGCGCTGCCGGCGGTGGGCAACACGTGATTGGGGCCGACGACGTAGTCGCCAAGCGCCGGAGCAGACGCTGTTCCGACGTAGATCGCGCCGCAGTTGTCGGCACGTTCGGCGATTTCGGCGGCATCGCGCGCGATGATCGAGAGATGCTCGGGTGCGATGCGATTGGCGACGACGATCGCATCGGCGATCGATCGTGCGCGCAGGACGAGTGACTGCTGTTCGGGCATCTGCGGCGCCCTGCTGTCGCCGAGGAGGATGCAGACGACCGCGGAGTCGGGACCATGCTCGGCCTGCGCGGCGAGATCGGCGGCCACGAGCTCGAGATTCGCGGAGTCGTCGCAGATCGTCACGAGCTCGGTCGGTCCGGCTGTCATGTCGATGCCGACCTCGCCGACGAGACGCGCCTTTGCGGCGGTCACGTACTGATTTCCGGGACCGACGATCTTGTCGACGCGTTCGAGCGACTCCGTGCCGAGTGCCAGCGCGGCGATCGCACTCGCGCCGCCCGCGCGATAGATCTCGTGAATGCCGAGCTTGCGACAGGCGTATTGCAACTCGGGCCGTGCGGCGGCAGCGGCGGTCGTTGCCACGACGATCTGCGGCACGCCGGCGATTCGCGCGGGAACAGCGGTCATGATGAGCGTCGAGACGTAGACGGCGCGGCCTCCTGGAACATAGACGCCGACACGCCTCAACGGTCTAACGCGATGCTGCACCTCGGTATCCGAAGACGTCCAGCGATACGACTTCGGCAGTTGCTCTTCGTGAAACGAAGCCACGCGCGCGATGGCCGTGTCGATCGCTGCCCCGACCTCCGGGTCGGGCGGGACGTCAGCGGGGATGATCTTGATCCCGTCAGGGGCGATCGCGAAGCCATCGAAGCGTTCGATCTGCTCGGCCACGAATGCATCTCCCCGAGTGCGCACGCCGGCGATCGAGTCGTCGGCGACGCGCAGCGCACGCTCGTTGCTCTCGCTGCGGCGCGACTCGAGCTCGCGCAGCGCGCGTTCCGCTTCCGGTGTTCCGATGAGCAATTCGTTCATGACGATTTCTCCGCGAGCACGGACCGCGCGGATGCGCTCTCGATCCGAGCGATCAGATCGCGCATCCTCGTAGTCTCCGTGCGAAATGCGTTCTTGCCGACGATGAGGCGAGGCGTGATCTCCGCGACGAGCTCCTGGAGCACGAGCTTGTGCACGCGAACGGTCTCGCCGGTCTCGACGAGATCGACGACGTGCGACGTGAGCTCGAGGACCGCGGAGAGCTCGACCGAGCCGCCGAGCGGGATGACTTCCGCGCGCAAGCCCCGCTGTTCGAGATATTGGCGAGCGATGCGTGGATACTTCGTCGCGATGCTGGTGAGTGGCGGCTCACCCGGCGCGGCGATGAGCATCATCCGGCAGCGGCCGAACGAGAGCTCGACCGGCTGATACGCAGTGCAGGCGTGCTCGAGAATCTGATCGAGTCCGGCGATGCCTGCATCGGCCGCACCATGCTCGACGTAAACCGGCACGTCGCAGTCCTTCACGAAGATCCATTCGATCTCGCCGCGCTGGAACACCAGGCGGCGGCTGCGGAGATCTCCTTCCGACGGGATGTCGTAGCCGGCAGCCTCGAACAAGTCGAGCGTGGGGGGCTGCAGTCGTCCTTTAGGGATTGCGATTCTCATGATTAGTCCAGGTCGTCGATGGTGAATGTGAATCCCGCCGCTGCGGCGGGAGTGCCGAAGCGTTGATAAACGTCGTCGTAACGGCCGCCCTGAGCGATCGCCTTCCGTGAGTCGGGACCGAAGAGCCGGAAACGAGTGCCGGTGTAGTAGCCGCTCTCCTCGTCGATGTCGTCGAGGTGAAGTGCGAACACGCCGGGCTCCAGCGCCGCGGCGAGCGCGTCGAGGCGCGCCCGCGTTTCAGGCGTGATCTTTCGCGCGATGTCCGCCGGCGAGAGTGCACGCCGCACTGCAACCTCATGGCGTTCTTCGGCGGTGAGCACAGCCGCGACGGCGGTGTCGTTGTAGACCACGCGGGGCTCGATGCCGAATTCGCGCGCGATGCGGACCGCGAGTGACATCGCTTCGATGTCGGCCTCGAGCGAGGAGTCGCCGACGATCTCGGCGCCGATTTGAAACAGCTCGCGATTGATGCCGAGGCGCGAGGCGTCGCAGCGGATGACGTCGCCGCGATAGAAAACGCGCAACGGGAGTTGCTCCGCGAGGAGCGAGGGGGCCAGGGCGCGCGCGACCATCGGCGTGAAGTCGCTGCGGATCGCGACGAGGTCGCCTTCACGATCGACGAAGCGATAGCTCATCCGTGTGCTCTCGCGCGAGAGCAGCGTCGTGTAGGGATCGACGTAATCGATGATCGGCAGGACGACTTCCGCGAACCCTGCTGTTTCGAGAATCGAGACGAAGCGCGACTCGATGCGTTTTCGTCGCGCTGCTTCTTCGATCAGCAGCGGCCGGACGCCCGTCGGATAACGCAATTTCTTTTCGACCAAAACAAAAACCTCCTGCCCGGATCGGAGAGGAGGTCGTGAGTCAGTCGAATTGTCCGTCTGGCGGCGCCCCTTTCCGACGGGGCGCAAGCACGGCACCCCTACATCACATGGTGATGGTGGTGATGCGTGCGGCTGTTGCCAGATGTGTTCATCAGCGTGATGAGTGTAAGGCTCGTAATCCAGAGTGTCAAACTGCTGCCGGATTGCGTACATTCCCCGCACTCCATGAGGTGAGCGAATGTCCGACATGCTGTTTCCGGTCCCGCGCCGACCCTTCGCACGATCTGCTTTCGCGCTCTTCGGTCTCTCGATCGCGATGGTTCTGCTATGGCCCGGCTTGCTCACGCGGCTCTTCGATCGCGAACAGTTTCTCCCGCACACATTCTGCTATCTCCGCAATCCGCAGCTCGTCTGGCTGCATGGAGTCTCCGATGTCCTGATCGGCGTCTCGTATGTCGCGATCTCATTCATGCTCACGCTGCTGGTCGTACGCGCGCGCCGAGACATCCCCTTCTCCTGGGTCTTTCTCGCGTTCGGTACCTTCATCGTCGCGTGCGGCGCAACGCACTTCATGGAAGTGCTCACGTTGCGCGTGCCGGTGTACTGGCTGGCGGGCGCGGTGAAAGTCGTGACGGCGATCGCATCGGTTGCTACGGCAGTCGTGTTGCCGCCTCTCGTTCCGAAGGTTCTGGCGATGATTGCGGCGGCGAAGAAATCGCAGGAGCGGCTCATCGCCCTCGAAGCCGAGCGCGTGGCCCGACGGGAAGCCGAAGAAGCCAGCCGTGCGAAAGACACGTTTCTCGCGACGCTCTCCCACGAGCTCCGTACTCCGATGACCTCCATCCTCGGCTGGTCGTCGATGTTGAACGGCGGGATGCTGGATGAGTCTCTCGCTGCGACTGCAATACAAATCATCGAACAAAGTGCGAAGACTCAAGCGCAGTTGATCGACGATCTGCTCGACGTCTCACGGATCGTCGCCGGCAAATTGGCGCTGGAGCTCACGACGACGGATCTCAGCAATGTGATCCGCTCAGCCGTCGAGGGTTTGCACCTTCAAGCCGAGAACAAGAGGCTGCTCGTCGAGGTCGTCCTGCCCCCGTCCGCACCCAAGATCATTGCGGATGCTGCACGCATCCATCAGGCAGTATCGAATCTCATCTCGAACGCGATCAAGTTCACTAACGCGGGCGGACGAGTGAGCATCGAGCTCGCTGCGAACGAGTCGTTTGCGGAGATCACCGTCTCCGACAATGGCGTCGGAATCGAGCCTGCGTTTCTCCCATACGTATTCGATCGATTCTCGCAGGGTGATTCATCTCCAACCCGCGGGCATGGCGGACTGGGACTCGGGCTCGCGATCGTACGGCATCTGATCGAATTGCACGGCGGCAGCGTCCGCGCGTCGAGCGGCGGAGTGGGCCAGGGAGCGAGCTTCGTGATCACGCTGCCCTTGTCGGCATCGCAGGCAGCGACGGATCCGCTGCGCGTCCGCGCGGGCCGTCCCGATCTTTCCGGTCTCCGGCTGCTGCTGGTCGAAGACGAACAGAGCTCACGCGAAGTCTTGCGCGTAAGTCTGATGCAGTTCGGCGCAGAAGTTCATGCCGCGGCGACGGTCGACCAGGCGATGGAGATCATCGACGAGGTGCGGCCCGACATCGTCGTCACGGACATCGCAATGCCGGGAGAGGATGGCTTCGCGCTGCTACAGAAGATCCGCATTCGGGATCAGCAGTTGACGCAGCGAACGCCCGTCGTGGCAGTGTCTGCGCTCTCTCGTTCCGATGAGCGCTCGCGAATCATGATGGCCGGATTCGATCAGTTCCTTCAGAAGCCGATGGAGCCATTGCGTCTCGCGCAGGCCGTTGCAGTCGCCCGCAGGATAGAATCCCGCCCCACATGACCATCGACGAACAACTCGATTTCCTCGGCAAGGGCGCGGTCAATCTCGTCGAGCGCAACGATCTGAAGGCAAAGCTCCAGCGAGG
>CAZKID010000215.1:0-9158 GCA_964552405.1 uncultured Thermoanaerobaculia bacterium | reverse complement strand
GCGCAGGCTCCAGCGCAACTCATGAAAGACTTGCACCTGCCCGCTCGCATTGGGATCGCGATTCGTGCGGCTCCCCCACCAGCCGGGATCGGGAAACGGGTCCGCGAGTGTCAGGATGGGCGGCGGTTCGCGTGACGAGGGCTCGACGCCGCGCCGCGCCAGCGCGATCGCGCGCGTATACGCATCGCCCGGATCCTCGTTGCGTCCCACATGAATCGTCGCGCGAAAATCGATCGCCTCCGCGAACAGGCGATTCGCGCGTGCACTCGATGGATCGACGACCAACGCCTTCGGGCACGCCTCGCCTGCCTGGCGATCGGCGGCCTCGAGGTCCATTCCATCGTAGTGATGCTGATACATGTGCAATGCGAGTCCCGCGGCTGCGCAGCGTCCGAGATGTGGATCGAGCGCGCTATCGGCAATGCGCTCCGCGATCGCGTAGTACGCGTCGGCCTTCGCCACGAGCTCCGAAGCGCGAGGCTCGTTCCTGAAGTACGCCTTCACCGCCTGCTCGAGCTCGAGGTCGCCCTGCAGCACGCGCGCTTCGTACAGCCACGGCGTCTCGCGCGCGGCGCTCTCGGCCTGTGCGATCGCCCCCTCGGCGTCGTCACGAAGCGCGGCGATCAGAGCAGCCTGATACCGCTGCGGCATGATGACGCTCGCGCGCCCCAGGGCGAGAAAGTGAAGCGCCGGATCGCGATGCGCAAGCTGCAACTGCCGAATGCGCGCTCGCCGTTCGTCCTCACGATCCATCCGCTCGGCCTTCTCCAGCTCCAGCCGATAGAGCTCGCCGTGCGTCAGCCCGAGCGCAGCCGCGACATCCGCGGTGCGATAACCAGAAGACCACGCGCGCTCCAGATGTACGAGCGCCGCTTCGTGCTCGTCGAGCGTCAGCAATCCGCGCCCGATCCCATAGTTCACTGGTCCCACGGCATCGGTACCGAGATCATGCATCACGCGCTCGAGCTCGGCGATGCGCGCACGCACGGCACGCTTCTGCGCGTCGATCGGATGCAGGGGCGACATCTGCCCGGCTCGATACAACCACTCGATGTCGCGCACATCCTGCCCGACAGTTTGCGCCAGGGCGGCCTGCCGCCCAGCGTGCCACTGCGTGTACGCGCCCCATCCGGCAAACGAGACGGTGGCGAGGGCGAGCAGGCCGACCGCAATGGCAAGCCGCGGATTACGCCGAACGCGCCTAACCATTCGCTGCACCCGGCCTGCCGGACGAGCCAGCACCGGCTCCCCGTCGCGGTAGCGTTGCAGATCCTCCGCGAATGCGCGCGCCGACGCGTAGCGGCGAGCCGGATCGCGCTCCAGGCACTTCATGACGACGGCATCCACTTCCGCGGGAATGGATGGCATCACGGCGCGCAGCGGCGTGAGGTCGCGCTCCATCACATCGACCAGCACCTGCAGCGCGCTGATTCCCTCGAATGGCGGCGTACCGGAGAGAAACTCGTAACAGGTGGCGCCGAGGCTGTAGAGATCACTGCGGCGGTCGAGTGCGGACGTCCCGCCTTGCACGCGCTCCGGCGCCATGTAGCGCGGCGTTCCGATGACCACACCCGTTCGCGTCAGAGATGGCGAACCGAGATCGACCGCCAGGCCGAAGTCGAGCAGATACGGCTTCCAGCCCTCGGCCGTCTGCTCCACGAGAATGTTGCCCGGCTTGATGTCGCGATGGACGAGACCATGGCCGTGTGCCTCTTGCAGCCCCGAGGCAACGCGGATCATCAGATCGAGCTTCTCCTCGAGTGTCGTCTCCACACGTACGCCGAGCAGCGGGGGCCCATCGATGCATTGCATCGCGATGTAGTGATAGCGGCCGATGACTCCCGTCTCGAACACCTTCAACACGTTCGGATGATCGACGCGCGCCTGCGCTTCGGCTTCGCGCACGAAGCGCCGCACCATCATCTCGTCGTGCGGCTGGATCACCTTGATCGCGATGAAACGCCGCAGCCGCGGATCCCACGCCTTGTATACGGTTGCCATGCCGCCGGCACCGAGGCGCTCGCGGACGTCGAAGCGGTCCCAGGTGCGAAGCTCCTCCGGCACTTCGGCCGACTCGATGACAGGAGAGTCCTCGAGGAAGCTTCCCATTTCCGCCTGACAGGCGATCATCTCGTCGACGTCGCGGCGCAACGACGCATCGGACGCGCAGGCCTCGAGGCGTTGCTCCGGCTCGAGGGCGAGAATCTCCTTGATCCGCCGCCAGCGCTCAGGTGTCATGGCTTTCTCCACGCAGTTCGCGGAAGAGAAAGAGCCGCGCGGTTTGCCATTCCCTGCTGACCGTTGCGGATGAGCATCCGACGATCTCCGCGGTCTCGTCGATCGTGTAGCCGCAGAAGAATCGCAGTTCGACGATGCGCGCCTGCATCGGGTCGAGCTGTTCGAGCCGCACGAGCGCGGCGTCGAACGCTTCGAGCTCGATGCCGGGATCCGCAACCGTTGCGGGCAGCTCGTCGAGCTCGACGCGCACGCGATGCCCTCCGCGCTTCAGCGCCTTGTGCTGACGCGCGTGACCGATGAGGAGTTGACGCATCATGCGCGTGGCGACGCCGAAGAAATGCGCGCGATCCTTCCAGTCCGCCGGCCGCTCGCGTGCGAGGCGGATGTACAGCTCATGCACGAGTGCGGTCGGCTGCAGCGAATGGTCAGACCGTTCGCGGCGAAAGTGCGCGCGCGCCAGAGTGCGCAGCTCGTCATACACCAGTGGGAGCAGATCTGCGAGCGCGCGCTCGTCTCCGTTCTTCCATTGCAGGAGTAGACTGGTGATGTCCCCTGAGGCAACCATGTTGTTCTCGCGGCAGAAATCATCGTAACGCCATTCAGGTGAGGTGATTTATGTCCGCTTTGCGCATGAAGTGAACGGAGGCACACCATGCACCGAATCCGTTTCGGAGCGCTCCTCACTCTCATCGTGGCTGCGACTGCACGCGCCAGCGGACCAGCTCTGCCACCCGGCGTGTCGCCGGATTGGTGGAGCAGCGTGCAGCAGTCCATCCGCCGAGCGGATCGCGAGCTGCGTCCCGGAGCGGACGGCGCATGGGTTGCCTCCAACTGCGCGCGCGGCTTCACGGCGACGTTCTCCGACCATGCGATCGCAGTGACGCCGTGCGGCGAGAAAGCTCCAGCGTGGTCGTGGGGACTCCGAACCGAGGCGTCGCGCCGGCCAGCGGTTGGCAATCGCATCGACTACGCGAGCGATCGCCTGACCGAGGCGTGGATCAATGATGAGGATGGCCTCACGCATCGCATCGAGATTCCCCGGCCGGCATTCCTGCATGGCGGCGAGCTTCGCGTGACGCTGCCGATCGTAGGAGAGCTGCGCCCTGTTCTGCGCGGTGATTCGATCGAGTTCCTCGAGGGACACACGATCGCGATCCGCTACGGTTCGCTCGCGGTCACCGATGCGAACGGCCGTCAGGTCGGCGCGCGGCTGTCGCTCGACAACGTACATCACGCGATCGAGATCGTCGCGCAGCCGAAGGACGTGGCGTTCCCACTGACGATCATCGCTCAGGCAACAACCAGCACATGGAATGTCGGGTTCAACTCGGTAGCCGCCGCCGGCGATGTCAATGGCGACGGCTACGGCGATGTCATCGTCGGCTATCAGTACTACTCGAACGGAGAAACGTCCGAGGGGACGGCGATGGTTTTCTACGGATCAGCAAGTGGCTTGTCCACGACGCCGAACTGGCAGATCGAGAGCAATGAGGCCGATGCCCGGATGGGGAACTCCGTCGCCGGCGGAGGCGACGTCAATGCGGACGGCTACGACGACGTGGTCGTCGGCTGCTATCGCTGCAGCAATGGCCAATCGCATGAGGGGCGCGTCTTCGTCTATTTCGGTTCGGCATCCGGACTCGCGACGTCACCCGCATGGACCGTCGAGCGCGATGTCGCAGACGCACAATTCGGCTATTCCGTCGCCATCACCGGAGATGTCAATGGCGATGGGAAAGCAGACGTCATCGTCGGCTGTCCCAACTGCTCCGATGGCGTGCATACCGGAGACGGCCTGGCGATCATCTACTACAACCCGGGCACTGAAATTCGCGTCCTCACCGGAGGGCGCGACGGCGCGGCGTTTGGAACCTCCGTCGCCTCGGCGGGTGATACCGATGGCGACGGCTATGCCGACGTGATCGTCGGCGCGCCCGGCTGGTCGAATGGTCAGACGAACGAAGGTGCGTTCTTCGTCTACCCCGGATCAAATACGGGTGTCGCCGGTGCGGCTCTCCTCTCCGTCGAGTCGAATGTCGCCAACGCAAAGTTGGGAATCTCCGTCGCCTCTGCCGGCGATACGAACGGCGACGGATATGCCGACATCATCGTTGGCGCGTCGGGCTATACGAATGACACGGCGCTCGAAGGGCGCGCCTACGTTTACTACGGCTCGGCGACCGGTCCGACCGGCACGCCCTGGATTACCGAGGGGAACAACCTCGGCTCGGATTACGGGTTCTCCGTTTCGGGTGCAGGCGATGTCAACGGCGACGGGTATGCCGATGTCATCGTCGGCGCAGACCAGTATCAGAGCGCAGGACGCGCGTACATCTATCTCGGCTCGAAAACAGGTTTATCGACAACACCCGTCTGGACCAGCGATGGCAATACCAACTCCGGTTTCGCATCCGCTGTAGCAGGCGTCGGAGACATCAACGGTGACGGATACGCGGACGTGATCGTCGCGGTTCCCGGCAATGGATTCGGTTTGATCTATGAAGGATCGGGATCGGGCTATTCGTTGACAGCCGACTGGTATCACGACGGCACCAACAACGGCACCTTTGGTCTGTCCGTCGCCGGGGCGGGTGATGTGAACGGCGACGGGCTCGCGGACGTGATCGTCGGCGACACCGTCAACCAGAGCGCTTACGTGTTTCTTGGACAGACGAATCTCGGGCTGAGCATCGTCCCCGACTGGACGGTGACGAAGACGGGGATGAACTTCGGCGGAGCGGTGGCCGGTGCCGGTGACGTGAATGGCGATGGCTATGACGATGTCATCGTCGGTGCGTCGTCATACGCGAATGGAGAAACATCCGAGGGTGCGGCCTTTGTCTATTACGGCGGAGCGAGCGGTTTGTCCACAACAGCCGCGTGGACCGTCGAGTCGAATCATGCAAACGCCAACTTCGGATCCTCCGTCGCAGGTGCAGGAGACGTGAATGGCGACGGCTACAGCGATGTCATCGTCGGCTCGGTGAACTACACGAACACGTTGACCTGGGAAGGCGCAGCGTTCGTCTACCTCGGATCGTCAACGGGCCTGTCGACGACTGCGGCATGGACTCGATTCGGAGGGCAGGACAGCGCGCATTTCGGGACGTCCGTCGCCGGCGCGGGCGACGTGAACGGCGATGGTTACGCCGACATCATCGTCGGGTCGGATTACTACACCGACAATTTCCTGAGGGAAGGGCGTGCCTACGTCTATCACGGCTCGCCGCAGGGTCTCTCCAGCACACCAAACTGGACGGTGGACGGCAATCAGACGGATGGCCGGTTCGGAGTCAGTGTCGCCTCCGCTGGCGACGTGAACGGCGACGGCTACGCCGACGTGATCGTCGGTGCATGGCGCTACGACCTCACGCAAACCGACGAAGGAGCTGCGTTCGTCTATCACGGTTCCGCGAGTGGGCTCGGCGTGAATGCAACGGTCGCGCTGGCGGCGGGAGTTGCTGGCGCCGGCTTCGGCACATCCGTCGCGGGCGCCGGCGATGTGAATGGTGATGGCTTCGCCGATGTCCTTGTCGGTGCGCCATCGTCGACGCCGAATGGCGGAGCCGCGTACCTCTACCTCGGCTCAGCGTCGGGCGTCATCGGTCCCCCATCTGCGTGGTCGGCGAATGCCGGCGTCACCACTGCCCTCTTCGGAGGTTCAGTTGCTGGCGTAGGAGACGTGAACGGAGACGGCTTTGCCGATGGACTCATCGGTGCGTCGGGCTACAACAATGTCGGACGCACGTTCCTCTACTTCGGCAATCAAAGCGCGGGACGCAACGTACGCCCTGTGCAATTTCGCGTACCGGATGACGTGCAGGTCGGCGCCTTCGGCCTCTCACGAGACGACAACAAGTTCGATTTGTACATGCAGAACGTGTCGCCGCGCGGAAGGGAAGCCGTTCGTCTGCAGATGGAAGCCTGTCCTCCGGGATCGCCATTCGGCAGCGTGAACTGTGTGACGGCGATCTCACCGTTCTGGGCCGGCACCGTGAACGGCGACATCGGCTTGATCGGATCGTTCACCGGACTCGGCGCGTACAAGCTCTATCACTGGCGCGCGCGCACCCTGTATGGGCCCTACACGTTCGCACTTGGCTGCTGCTCCAATCCACCCAAGCCTCCGCACGGACCATGGCGCCGCTTCCTCGCACAGTGGCGCGAGGCGGATGTGCGCACAGGGACGACGAACGCGCCGCCGGCGCCGACAGGTCTCGCCGCGCTCTGCACCGTCACGACTCAAATCGACGTCACGTGGAATAGCGTTCCTGACGCGTACTACGAAATCGATCGCAAGGACCCTCCGAACGCCGCCTGGATCCACATCACCAACACCGCAACGAACTCCTACAGCGACACGAATGTCCTGCCAAACACGGCTTATGCGTATCGAGTACGCGCAGTTCGCGGCAGCCAGACCTCGGTCAACAGCGTGCCCGATGCAGCGATCACGTATCTGTTCAGCGATGATCCCCTACCTGCCGGGATGAAGGTGAAGGCGACTCATCTCGCGAATCTGCAATTCGCGGCTGGAAAACTGGCGGACCTCGCAGGCACCAGCGCGAGCTTCACCGATGCCGCCGCCGTCGGATTGAAGATCAAGGATCAACAACTCACGCAGCTGCGGATCGCGGTGAACAATGCACGCATCGCCCTCGGCATGCCGACCCCGGCGTACACCGACAATTCATCGCTCTTCCACGTGAAGATCAAGGCGATCCACTTCCAGGAGCTCCGCGACAGGATCCGTTAACGCAACGCTTCCACAACCGTTCGCAGCACCTCGAGCCGCGCGAACCTCTTGTCGTTCGCGGCGATGAGGTGCCAGGGCGCCGCGGCCGAGCTCGTGCGCGTCACGACGTCGTGCACGGCCTCCGCGTAACGCGGCCACTTCTCGCGATTGCGCCAATCTTCTTCGGTGATCTTGTGCTGCTTCCACGTGATCGATTTCCGCTCGTTGAATCTTCGCAGCTGTTCGTCGGGATCGATGTGCAGCCAGAACTTCACGAGCGAGATCCCATGCTCGGCGAGCTGCTCTTCGAATTCGTTGATCTCGCGATAGGCACGCGACCACTCGTCCGTGCTCGCGAATCCCTCCACGCGCTCGACGAGCACGCGGCCATACCACGAGCGATCGTAGATCGTCATCGAGCCGGCGCGCGGAATCTGGCGCCAGAAGCGCCAGAGGTAGTGCTGAGCGCGTTCCTCGTCGGTCGGAGCTGCGACGGAGATCACGCGATAAATGCGCGCATCGATCGGTCCGATCAGCCTGCGAATCGCGCCGCCCTTCCCCGCCGCATCCCAGCCTTCGAACATGATCACGGACGAGCGGCCTTCCTCCCACTGCTTCCAGGCGAGCTCGCGAAGCTCCTTCTGCAGCTTCGCAAGCTTGCGATCGTAGCGATCGTCATCAATGCCCCGCGTGAGATCGACGTTGTCCAGCACCGTCGGACCCGCCGGCTGTGCCACCGGCGCTGGCGTGGGTTGCACGAAGGGGCGATCGACACTCTCGAGTGCCTCGAGGAGCATGCGGCCAACGGTCAGGTCGCGATACCGTTCATCCGTCGCTTCGACGATCTTCCACGGCGCCTCGGCCGTATCTGTCGAGCGAATGGCGCGGTCGGACACGGCTGCGAATCGATCGTAATGCGCGGCGTACTTCTTCGCCTCCGGCCCCCATTTCGACTTCTTCCCGAGACGCGCGAGCTCCTCGTCCTTGGGTAGATGAAGCCAGAGCTTGATGATGATCGCGCCATCCTGCGCGAGCATCCGCTCGAAGAAGACGATGCGCTGCAGCTCGCGATCGAAGTCCGCCTTGCTGCTCTTCCGATAAACGCGATCGACGATCGGCTGGGTGTACCAGGAGCCGAACAGAATTCCGATCGTGCCGCGGGGCGGGAGCTTGCGCCAGAATTTCCAGTAGCGCGGGCGCTCGCGCTCTTCGTCGGAGTCGCGCCAGAACGCATGCGCGCTGAGCCCGCGCGCGTCGAGCCATTCGTGCAACCGGTTGACGACGTCGCTCTTCCCCGCCGTCTCGACACCCGACACGATGACGATCACCGAGCGCTTCGACTTCACCAGCTTGCGCTGCGCCGCGAGCAGTTGCGTTCGAAGGTCCGGGACTGCGGCCTCGTATTCCTTCTTGGAGACCTTGCGATGGAGCTCTGCTGCTTCAAACATGGTTCCCCGAGTTCTGAGTTCTGAGTTCTGAGTTCTGAGTTGGTGGAATCGTAACTCTTTACTCAGCACTCGGCACTCGGCACTCCGCACTTAAACGGGGCGTTGCAGGCTGTTCGGGTTTTCGCCGGCGCGGAGGGAAATGCTCGCACCTTCTTCTCCGAGCTCGAGGCACTCGAAGTAGTTGCGCACGTATTGGCCGAGGCGGTCGCCGGCGATGTGAGCGCGCTCGAGCTCGTCAACTAGTTGACGACCTAGCTGCGCCGCCTCTTCGCGAAGACTGGCCGCTTCGGCGCCCTCCGGATTCTCCTCGTTCGCGCTGTAGCGGAACAACAGATTCGACATCGCCTCCGCCGCCTCCAGCACCGCCTCCGCTTCGATCCCATTCTCCTCCGCGTGACGCTCCAGCAAGTTGAGGATCCGATCCGCCATGCGGCCGGCATGCGGTATGTCGAGCGGGATATCGAAATGCGCCATGCGATCATGGTAAGCGGAAGTTCTGAGTTCTGAGTTCTGAGTTCTGAGTGCTGAGTAAAGGCTCCTACCCACTCAGAACTCAGTACTCAGAACTCAGGGGCATCGCCGATTTCAGTGGGTAGATTCTGCAGCGACCGATCTCTCGTCATCCCGAGCGAAGTCGAGGGACCTGGGTGGGCGTGTGGTACGGAACTCATGTCGCGGGCCGCCCACCCACCCGGGTCCCTCGACTTCGCTCGGGATGACGGAGATCTGAGCTTGCT
>CAZKID010000214.1:0-9160 GCA_964552405.1 uncultured Thermoanaerobaculia bacterium | reverse complement strand
GTGGTAAGGCAGAGGTCTGCAAAACCTTTATTCGCCGGTTCGATCCCGGCCGTCGCCTCCATTCCCACACCGCGCGACTTCAACTTCCCCGCGACCGTCGAGTCCCATGGCTGGTATCACCTCGCCCCCTTCCGTTGGGAAAAGCCTCTCCTTCGCCGCGTCGAATTGATCGATGGCACTCCGCGCGAGCTCACGATCACGCATCGAGAGCATGCGCTGCACATCACAGGTGCGGCGGATTCCGCCGAGCTCCGCGCGAAGCTCGCGCGCATGTTTCAACTCACCGTCGATCTCTCCGACTTTCACGCGAAGGCGCGAGAGTCCGCGGCGCACGCGTGGGCGGCGGAGGAACGATTCGGACGGCTGCTCTGCGGCGCCACACTCTTCGAAGACGCCGTGAAAATCATCCTCACGACGAACACGATGTGGCGGCAGACCGTACGCATGGTCGAGCTGCTCGTTGCGAAGTGCGGCCGCGAAGGCGCGTTCCCCGAACCGGCAGACATCCGCCGATTCACTGCAGATGAACTTCAGGCGGACTGTCGTCTCGGTTACCGCGCGAAGTCGATCCATGCGCTTGCGGCCACGGCCATCGAGCGTTGCAACGGAACGACCGAAGAGTGCTTCAAGAGCTATCAGAAGCTGCCGGGCATCGGGCCTTACGGTTCCGCGCATCTGCTCGCGATGGACGGACGGCACGACTACATCGCCGTCGATACTGAGTTCCGTCGGTTCGTTCGCGAGCACTACCACGGCGGCCGCAGCGTGACGGACGCGACACTCGTGCGGCGTTACACGAAATGGGGCCGTTGGAAGTACCTCGCGTATTGGTCGGAGTTGTGGAGCGAGGGCTGAACAGGCGGGGACAAATAGTGTACTCCCCGTTCCGGCAACGCGGAATATTGATTATTTGGGACCCGTTTGCCACAATAGGTCTGGTTACACGCGAATCTAAGTTACTTGTTTTTCAAAGGTTTACGTGTATTTTAGCGAACTCATGGACGACAGAATCCGACAGCTTCTCCGCGACCTCGGCACTGCGATCAACGAGTCCATCTCGGGCTCGGACGACGTCAGCCGCCACATCCAGAAGATTCGCGATGAAGGCTACGACCTCTATGTCGTTCTCGATGCGACGATCGGCCTCAACAAGCAGGAGGAAGGCGAAGAGGCTTCGGTCGATGTCGCTCCGAAGGAAACGAAAGAAGTGCAGTTCCGCATCAACGTGAACGATCTTTCACTTCTCCGCGGCCTCGGAATCGACCCTACGCGCAAGGTCCGCACGACGCGGCGCGTCGAGCCGCTCGCACAGCCAAACGCTGAAGAATAGTGCTGAAGAATCTTTACGACCTCCCCGCCGGCGAGCTCGAGTCGCAACTTCGTGATTTCGTCTCCCCTCCGTTTCGCATTCGCCAGATCGAAGAGTGGCTGCATGTACGCGGCGTACGCTCGTTCGACGACATGTCGAACCTGCCGAAGGATCTCCGCGCATCTCTCGCCGAGCGATTCACGATCGCGTTTCCCGAGAAGATCGAGGTCACGACGCCGGCAGCCGATGGGAGCCGGAAGTATCTGTTCAAGCTGGCGGACGGAAATCGCATCGAGTCGGTCTACATGCCGATGGGCGAGCGCACGAGCGTATGCCTTTCGTCGCAAGCCGGCTGCGCGGTCGGCTGCACGTTCTGCGTGACAGGCTTCTTCGGAGCGGGACGCAATCTCACTCCGAGTGAGATGCTCGCGCAACTCTTCACGATTCGCCACGAGCATGCGATTCCCTCCGAGATGCTGAACGTCGTCTTCATGGGGATGGGCGAGCCGCTGCTCAACTTCGAGCATCTCGTCACGACACTCGACATCATGTCGAAGACGATCGCGCCGAAGCGGATCACCGTGTCGACATCGGGCATCATCCCCGGCATCGACGAACTGGCGAAGCTCGAGCATCGTCCGAACCTGGCGGTCTCGATCAACGCTCCGGACCGCAAGCGCCGCGAGGAGATCATGCCGATCACGTCGAAGTATCCACTCGACGAGTTGATCGCTTCGCTCAAGCGCTATCCCATCGAGAAGGGCCGCGAGATCACAGCGGAATACGTGCTGCTCGCCGGCTACAACGATTCACACGACGATGCCATCGCGCTCGCGCGGCTGTTGCGCGGCGTGAAAGCGAAAGTCAATGCGATCCCCTTCAATCCCGACCCGAATCTGCCGCCGTGGATGAAGCGGCCGAATGATGCGGCCATCGATCGATTCGTGAAAACGCTGGTGAAGAACGGCGTGCACGTGACCGTGCGGCGGTCGAAGGGAAATGAGATCGCTGCAGCGTGCGGCCAGTTGCGAGGAAAGACGGAGCCGCTTTCACGCCGCCGCTCGCAATCACGCTAATTCGAATTTCCGCAGCGGCGTATGCACCGCTCCATTCGGGTCGAGCCGGCTCGAAAACAACGTGACGCTGTCGATCATGAACGGCTCCGACTCGTAATCGCGCAATGAGCCGTTGAACGTCTCGATACACGCCGGCGGCCAACGATCGCGTATCCGCATCAGCGTCAAATGCGGACGAAACTCGCCGCGATCGAGCTCGACGCCGCACGACTCCACGGCCTCGCGAACCGCGCTCGCGATGCTGTTGAATGCGCCTTCGGGCTGCACACCGACCCAGCCAACACGTGCGTGCCTCGCATTCGGAAAGAAGCCGCATCCCGAGATCGTCGCCTCGAAGTGCACCAGCCCCGCGAGCGCTCTCTGGACCATCGGCCCAAGCTTCGCGACGAGCGCCTCATCCTTCTCCCCCAGGAACGCGAACGTCAGATGCTGTGCCTCGGGCCGCACCCACGCAGCAGGGGGCAGCTTCGTCTTCACACGCGAGACTCTCTCATTGACCGGACGGAGTGCGGCCGCAGGAAACGACGTCGCGATGAAGAGGCGCATTGGGACGCAACAGTTTACTCACCCGCGAGAAACCCGGGCGTAAAGATCTTCGCGATCTCCTCTTCCGACAGGAGTTTTTTCGCGCGTAGCAGGTCCGGGATGGGAGTCCTGGTGGCAGCCGACTCCTTCGCGATCTCCGCCGCACGCGCGTAGCCGATGATCGGATTGAGCACGGTCGCCAGCGACGGCGAGCTGACGTAGTACGACTCGCATCGCTCGCGATCGGCCTTGATCCCGCTGATGCACTTCGCAACGAACACCGGCAGATAGTTCTTCAGAATCTCGATCGAGAAGTTCATCTCGTACGCCACGAGCGGCATCATCACGTTGAGCTCGAGCTGCCCGGCCTGCGACGCGTAGTCGATCGTCGCGGCCGCACCGATGATGTGGAACAACACCTGGTTCATGCACTCGAGCATCGAGGGATTCACCTTGCCCGGCATGATCGACGAGCCGGGCTGCACCGCCGGCAGGATGATCTCGGCGAGCCCGGTCAGAGGTCCTGATGCGAGCAGGCGAAGATCGTTCGTGATGCGTGTCAGCTCGAGCGCGAGATTCCTCAGCGCGGCGGAAACCGCGGCGACCGGTAGCAGCGACTGCATCTCTTCCCGTAGATCCTGCGCCGGCTCGAGCTCGAGCCCGGTCATTTCGCGGAGATGCTTCACGACCGTGAAGCGATAGCCCTTCGGCGCATTCATCCCCGTTCCGGCGGCCGTGCCTCCGATGCCGAGAATGCGCAGCTCGCGTGCGGCTTCGCGAAGGAGATGCGTTGCGCGGTGCACCGACCTGCCATACGCGTTGAACTCCTGACCGAGCGTCACGGGGACCGCATCCTGAAGGTGCGTGCGCCCCGACTTGATCACATCCGCAAACTCGTCACCCTTCGTTTCGAGCGCGATGCCGAGCTCCTCGAGGCGCGGCGTCAGCTCGTTGAGCATCAGCAAGGTGCAGATGCGGATCGCCGTCGGGAACACATCGTTCGTCGATTGCGACATGTTCACGTCATCGTTCGGATGAACCGACGCCATCGTCGCGAGGACCTCGTTGCAGTTCATGTTGAACGACGTTCCGGCACCGGCCTGAAAAACGTCGACAACAAACTGCGATCGGTATTTCTCGAAGTTGTCGAGAATCTGATCGCACGCGGCGACGATCCGATCACCGCGCTCATGCGGCATGGCGCCGAGCTCAATATTCGCGAGCGCCGCGGCGCGCTTCAGCGTGATGAAGGTGCGGATGAACGTCGGATGCGCGCGCAGTCCGCTGATGGGATAGTTCTCGACCGCGCGCTGCGTCTGCGCTCCGTACAGAGCGTCATCAGGAACCTGGACTTCGCCCAGTGTGTCGCGTTCGATTCGCATGACGGCTACTGAGTTCTGAGTTCTGAGTTCTGAGTTCTGAGTGCTGAGAAACGTGCAAGAGACGCTCCTGCCCCTCAGGACTCAGAACTCAGCACTCAGAACTCAGAACTCTCCTCTATGCTTTGAGCGCTTCCAACCGTGCCTTCGACTCTTCGAACACCTGCTGATGCAGGGACTGTCCGTGGGCGTCCATCGTCACGATCGCCATGAAGTCTTCCACCCAGAGATGCCAGATCGCCTCGGGTGATCCGAGATCCATCCAGTCGACGCCGTCGACGCGCTTGATCGAGTTCGCGCAGACCTGCGCAGCGCCACCGATCGCATGCATGTAGACAGCGCCATATTGCTTGCAGGCGGCGAGCGTCTTCTCACCCATGCCGCCTTTTCCGATGACGCCGCGGATGTGATAGTCGCGGATGACTTCGTGCTGGTACGGCTCTTCACGCGAGGACGTCGTCGGACCTGCAGCCTTGCACACCCACTGATCGTTCTCTTTCACCATCACGGGACCGCAGTGGTAGATGATCTGTCCCGCGAGATCGACCGGCGGCTTTGTGCCGGTGTGGATGCGGTGGTGCACAGCATCACGCCCGGTGTAGAGGCGGCCGGTGATGGAGACGGTGTCGCCCACGTGAAGCGAGCGGATGGTTTGTTCGTCGGTGGGAGTGGCCAGCTTTACGAGTGCCATGGAAATCCTCAGTAGAACTTCATCGTCACCGGTGCCGTGACTCTCAGCACCGCTTCCTGTTTGAACCTTCGTTTGTATTCCGTCGCGATCTCGCGGATCGCCGCTTCGGACGCTTCGTCGCGCTTGTGTTCGACTTCGACGACGTGCACGCGCTCCCGGGCGATCTGACCATCGGCACCGAGCCACTGTCCGTTTCCGTCGAGCACGGTCAGGCCGTCCTTGAACCTCGGCGTGACGACATCCTTCATGAACGTCGCCCAGTCGCTGTCGGAGACGGTGCCACCGCCCGGAATGTCCGTGCCGAAGAAGAGTCGATCGCCAATGACTGCATCCGTGGCGCAGCCGGAGGCGAGCATCAGAAAGGCGACGAGCGCCGCGCGGCGCGCTAGTAGAGCCATTCGCTCACGCTTCCGCTTGCATCGAGGTTGGCGCCGCGCCGGCGATAGGCCCAGCACATGTACGCAATGGAGACGAAGAACGAGGCCGGCAGGCGATTCTGCTTGCCGATCTTGCAGGCGAGCAGCGTCGTCTTTCCGCCAAAGCCCATCGGGCCGATGCCCGACTGATTCGCTTTGTCGACGACGCGCTGCTCGAGCTCTGCGAGCACCGAGTCTTCGTTCGTGTCGTCGAGCTCGCGCAGGAGCTGTTCTTTCGCGAAGCCATAACCCGTGCCGCGATCTCCGCCGATGCAGACGCCGAGGATGCCGGGGCCACAGCCCTGGCCCTGAGCGTTGAGGATGCAGTCGAGGATCGCGTTCTCGACGCCGGCGAGATCGCGGCCGCCGAGCTTCGGATCGGGCAACGAGTACTGCGCATTCATGTTCTCGCAGCCGCCGCCCTTCAGCATCAGCTTCACTTCGACGTGCGGTTCGCGCCATTGATGGAAATGAAAAACAGGCGAGCCGGGGCCGGTGTTGTCGCCGGTGTTCTTCCCGGTGATCGAATCGACGCTGTTTTGCCGCAGATACCCTTTGCGCGTCGCCTCGCGCACCGCCTCGGTCGCGGTCTCCTCGAACTCGATCTGGTCGTAGCCGATCGGCGTGTGGACATAGAAGAGGATCGTGCCGGTGTCCTGGCAGAGCGGCAGCGAGCTGTCGCGAGCTAACCCGATGTTGCACCCGATGACATCGAGCGCGACGTCGGCGTTCGAGCCGGGCGCTTCCTGTTTGCGCGCAGATGTCACCGCGCGGACGACATCGTCCGGAAGAATGGTCGACGTGCGCCGGATGAGCTCGAGGATCGATTCGAATAGCGCGGATTGTGTGCGGACTTCGCGAAGAGGGGCTGTGGCAGTCATGCAGTGATCTCCAACGGGCGTTCTATACGACGTAATCCATTACGTCGCAAGCGCTATCATCACCGGCCATGCTCAGAGAGAAGCTGATGCAGCACGAGCCGGTCGATGGATTCCGCTGGCGGAGCCATGAGGTCTCTCGGATCGAGGGCTTCAGCGATGCCGTCTTCGGCTTCGCCGTGACACTCCTCATCGTCTCGCTCGAGGTACCGCGAACGTCGACGGAGCTCATCGCGACGATGCGCGGGTTCGGCTCATTCGTCATCACGTTCGTGATGCTCACCGGCATCTGGCGCGCTCAGTACACATTCTTTCGCCGCTACGGCCTCGAGGATCGCGTGACGGTGACGCTGAACCTCGTCCTGCTCTTCACGGTGCTCTTCTTCGTCTATCCGCTGAAGTTTCTCTTCGGTGTCCTGCTGAGCGACCCTCGCATGCACGGCATGATCGAGTCGTCGCATGGCCTCGTGCGCGTCGTGCTCCCCGAGCACAAGAAGTGGATCTTCGTCATCTTCGCCACCGGATACACCGCGGTGTTCGGCGTCTTTGCAGCGCTCTACCACCACGCATACAAACAGCGCGAGAAGCTGGAGCTCAACGAGTTCGAGGTCTACGAGACGAGACACAGCGTGCGGCGGATGCTCGTGGTGATGTGCATCGGGATGACTTATTTTGCGGTCGCGTTCACCGAGTCATTGCCGGAGCGCACTCCGCAGGAGGCGCGGATCGCGCTGATCGTGAGCGTCGTCATGCTCACGGTTCTTGCCGTGCTCATGGGAACACTCTTGCGCTGGGCCAGACATCGAAGCAAGGTTCGCAAGGAGTGGCTGTCGCGCCCGGAGTAAGGGGGAACCGACAGGCGAGGGCGCCTGTCCTCCACAGGATGCGTTCTTGCAGCAACGGAATTCGTGGCAAATATTGCCGGTTTAGCAATGTGAGTCAGGTTGACTCAATGCGAGGCAAACCATGAATTTCAATAAGCTTACGGTCAAGGCCCAGGAGGCGATCTCCGAGGCGCAGAACCTCGCCCGCGGTGCGGGCAACCCCGAATTCACTCCGGAGCATCTCCTTCTTGCCCTCCTTCGGCAGGAGGGTGGGATCGTTACGCCGATCATCACCAAGCTCGGGCTGAACCCCGGCGCGATCGAAACCGAAGTCGCGGCCGAAGTCGGCAAGTACTCCAAGGTCGGCGGCGCATCGGCTGAGCCGATGATTGGTTCTTCACTCCGCAAAGTCTTCGACGCCGCGTTCAAGTCGGCCGACGATTTCAAAGACGAATACGTTTCCACCGAACACTTTCTCATCGGCATCACTGAGACGAAGGAATCGAACGCCGCGCAGATCCTGAAGCGTCACGGCGTCGTCCGCGATGCGGTGCTGAAGGCGTTGCAGTCGGTGCGCGGTACGCAGCGCGTCACCGATCAGAATCCCGAGGCGAAGTATCAGGCGCTCGAGCGTTATGCCCGCGACCTCACGCAACTCGCGCGGCGCGGCAAGCTCGATCCCGTCATCGGACGCGATGAAGAAATTCGCCGCGTCATCCAGGTGCTCTCCCGCAGAACGAAGAACAATCCCGTGCTCATCGGCGAGCCGGGTGTCGGCAAGACGGCGATCGTCGAAGGACTCGCTCGTCGCGTCGTCGAAGGCGATGTGCCCGAGGGTCTGAAGAACAAGCGCGTCGTCGCGCTCGACCTCGGCGCGATGATCGCGGGCGCGAAGTACCGTGGCGAGTTCGAAGACCGGCTGAAGGCGGTCATCAAGGAAGTCGAAGAGTCGGAGGGTGAAGTCGTCCTCTTCATCGACGAGCTGCACACGCTCGTCGGCGCCGGCGCGGCCGAGGGGGCGATGGACGCGTCGAACATGCTGAAGCCGGCGCTCGCGCGCGGCGAACTGCGCGCGATCGGCGCAACGACGCTCAACGAATACCAGAAACACATCGAGAAGGACGCGGCACTCGAACGGCGCTTCCAGCCGGTGTTCGTCGGCGAACCGACGGTCGAGGATGCGATCGCGATTCTTCGAGGCCTCAAAGAGCGTTACGAAGTTCATCACGGCGTGAAGATCCAGGACTCGGCGATCGTTTCCGCGGCGACGCTGTCGCATCGCTACATCACGGATCGCTTCCTGCCCGACAAGGCGATCGATCTGATCGACGAAGCAGCGTCGCGCCTGCGCATCGAGTTGACCTCGATGCCACAGGAGATCGACGAGCTCACGCGCCGCATGACGCAGTTGCAGATCGAGAGGCAGGCGCTCTCGAAAGAGAACAACGTCGTTTCGAAAGAGCGCCTCGGCGTCATCGAGAGCGAGATTGCGGAGCTGCAGACGAAGATCGCCGCGCTGAAGGCACAGTGGGAGAACGAGAAGGGCGTCATCGCGCAGATCAACGACTTGAAGAAGAAACTCGAAGATGCGCGTGAGGCTGCAAATCGTGCGGAGCGCGAAGGCGATCTGAGCCGCGCGGCCGAAATGCGCTACGGACAGGTGCCGCAGCTCCAGCGCGATCTCGATGCCGCTTCGGCGAAGCTCGCCGAGATGCAGAAGAGCGGTGCGCTCCTTCGCGAAGAAGTGACCGACGAAGACATCGCCGAGATCGTGTCGAAGTGGACCGGCGTACCGGTCACCAGGATGCTCGAGTCCGAGGTGCAGAAGCTGGTTAGGATGGAAGAGCGGCTGAAGCAGCGCGTCATCGGGCAGGAAGAAGCGATCACCGCGGTGTCAAACGCCGTGCGCCGTTCACGGGCAGGTCTCAAGGATCCGAATCGTCCGATCGGCTCGTTCATCTTCATGGGACCGACGGGCGTCGGCAAGACGGAGCTCGCGCGTGCACTCGCGGAGTTTCTCTTCGACGACGAGAACGCCATGGTGCGCATCGACATGTCGGAG
>CAZKID010000213.1:0-9198 GCA_964552405.1 uncultured Thermoanaerobaculia bacterium | reverse complement strand
ACTTTCCGGATCCCGATGTCATCAAGGAAGCGCTGACGCTCTACCAGACGTCGTTTCGCAAACCGTCACTCACGGTCTACTGTCTCGACTACTCCGGCAGTATGCGCGAGAGCGGCGAGGATGATCTGAAAGGTGCAATGCGCATCCTGCTCGATCAGCCTACGGCGGCGCGTTATCTATTGCAGACGTCGTCGCGCGACGTGACGATGGTCATCCCGTTCAACAATCACGTCATCGACGAATGGAACACGACAGGAAATGATCCTGTATCGCTCTCCACTCTGCTCTCGAAGATCAACGGACTCGAGGCAGAAGGCGGAACGGACATCTTCTCGCCGGTGATCAAGGCGAGGGACTTCATTCGAGCGCAGCAGAATCTCGAAGGCTACTCCGCTGCGATCATTCTGATGACGGACGGCAAATCGGAGAACGGGATGAGTCTCGAGCAGTTCAAGAACAAGTGGTCGAGCGGCGCCCGAGACATTCCGATCTACTCGATCACGTTCGGCAGCGCGGACGATTCGCAGCTCAAGGAGCTGGCGACGCTCAGCTCGGGGCGTGTGTTCGATGGGCGTCAGGATCTCGTGCAGGCGTTCCGCCAGGCACGCGGATACAACTGATGATCGAGGACGAGAAGAAGAAGGTCGTGCTGGCCAACGAGCTCGTTGCCGGAGTCGTGGCAACAGCTGCTCTGGGCGCCGGCGTGGTGCTGCATCTGCCGATCATCGCGGCTGGTGTGGCGGGGGCCGCCGTGTACGGCGGAATGCGTCTTCTTCTGCCGTGGCCGGTGAAGCAGGGGGAGGATCTCGACGCGATGAGGCGGGAGACGATCGCGCGGGGCCGGCAGCAGATCGGTGTGCTCGAGAAGCTCGCCGCGAACAGCAAGCCGTCCGTGCGGGCCAGTGTCACCAGCATCTGCCGCTCTGCGCGCGAGATCTTCACGATGTTCGAAGCATCGCCGCGCAAAGCCGCGATGGCGCGCGGCTTCGTCGACTACACACTCACGCGAACCGTGACGGTTTTGCAGCGTTACCAGGAGCTCTCGTCGCGCAGCACCGCAACCGCGAAGGAGACGCTCGAGAAAACAGAAACACTCTTGTCGATGATCGAGGCGAGCTTTCGCGAACAGTTGGACAAGCTCGTTCGCGAAGACGCTGCCGATCTCGACTCGGAAGTCGAGCTGCTGAAGACGCGGCTCGAAGTCGAAGGAGACATCGAATCATGAAGAGGTTTGCAGGACTGCTGCTGCTCGCCGCCGCGATCGGTGTGGCGATTTTCTATTCGAAGAAACATGGCGGGACTTCCGGCGGCACGCCGGCATCGGCGCCGGCACAGACCGCATCGGGTGATCGAGTCACGGTCAAGGGTCTGGTCGGTGGCGAGAAGAGCGGGTTCCTGGCCGATGATCAGGTGCAGAAAATCCTCGGCGACAAGTACGGCATCACCGTCGACGGCAGCAAGCGCGGCTCGATCGAGATGGTGACGGGCGATGTCGCAGGGAATGACTTCCTCTGGCCATCGAGCCAATTCGCGGCGGACCTCTTCACCAGTCGGCAGGCCTCTGGAGGCGCGAAGTCGATCAAGTCCGAGACCATCTTCAACAGTCCGATCGTCTTCTACTCCTGGAACATCGTGACCGATGCGCTCGTGAATCAGAAGATCGTGGAGAAGCGCGGAACGACGTACTACCTGACCGATACGCCCGGTTTCGTGAAGCTGATTTCGACGGGGACGAAGTGGAAGGACATAGGCCTTGCCCAGCTGTACGGCAAAGTGACGGTCTACTCGACGGATCCGACGCGCAGCAACAGCGGAACGATGTTCGCAGCATTGCTCTCGACCCTGCTCAACGATGGCGATGTGCCGGATGAGACGACCATCGACAAGCACCTGCCGGCGATTAAGCAGTTCTTCGGACGCATGGGCTACATGGAAGGAAGCTCGGCCGATCTCTTCAAGCAGTTCCTGAACACCGGCGTCGGCGCGAACCCGATGATCGTCGCCTACGAGAACCAGATGATCGAGTACGGCCTGGAACATTCGGAGCAACTGCCGATGTTGCAGCAAAACGTTAGAGTCATCTACCCGCAGCCGACGATGTGGAGCAGCCATCCGCTGATCGCGCTGACGGCGAACGGACAGAAGCTGTTGGAGGCGCTGAAGGATCGCGATATTCAGCGCATCGCCTGGGAGCGCCACGGCTTCCGCTCCGGGCTTCTCGGAGTCGAGAACGATCCGACGGGAATCAAGGTCGGCGGCATCCCGCCGCGAATCGAGTCGGTGGTAAAGATGCCGAACAGCGCCACGATGCAGAAAATCCTGGCGGAGTTGGAAAAGAAATAGTGGAGCTGCGCGGTTTCAAGTGGAACTGCGCCTTTGTCATAGCGAGGGCGACGGTGAGTGGCTCACATCACGATCGCGAACGCGCCCGCGATCACGGCTCCGACGAACGTCCCTGCCAGGATGTCCGTGAAGTAGTGATGTCCTAGTGCTACGCGCGACCAGCTGATGATCGCGCATCCGGCGATGACGAACGGCGACATCGACGAAGGGGCGGCGAGCAGGATCGGCAATCCAACCGCGGCCGCGGTCATGGCGTGGCCGCTCGGAAACGAATAGCGATCGAGCGGCTTCAGCGGATCATTGAGACGCGCACTCGCCTCGCAGGGCCGCAGTCGTGCGAGCGATCGTTTCAGGAGCGGGTAGACAGCGAACGACGTCGCGACACTCGCTGCGGATACTGGAACGCATTGCGGCAGCGAGCCGGCCAGCGAGAGGCCGACGAGCGGATAGAGCCAGCCGTTGCCCAGCCGGCTCACGGCACGAGCGAAGGGCGTGAGATGCCAGCGCCGCGAGAACGCCGCGGTTCGTTCGACGAAGACGAGCTCCCGATCGTCGATGCGCTCGAAGTTCACGCCGCGGCGAGCTCCGTGTTGTGGCCAATGCGCATCGTGTAACCGCGCCAGGTGACCGTGTCATCGAAGTACGGAATCCATTGCGCGCCGAACTGCAGCATGTCCTGTACCGGCACCAGCAGCAGTTCCCTCCACGTGAGCCGCGACTGCATCGCCAGGCCGAGCAACGCCATTTGTCCGATGCGGATCAGCGCCACGGAAACCGGAATGGCCGGATGCAGCAGCGCCAGCGGCAGCGCAAGCGGTAGCGGGTTGACGAGGAATTCCGAAAGATACGTCGAGTGCGAGAACGCATAGCGGATCTTGTTCCAGCGAATCTGGCGGTCGAGTGCGCGTCTAACGGTACGCTGCACCACGATGTTGCCGATGACGACAGGCGACAGTGCGACACGGAAACCGGCCTGCTTTACTGCCAGACCGATCGCCTGATCTTCGGCCAGCACCCGGGCGAATCGCTCGAAGCCACCGATTGCGCCGAGCGCCTCGCGTGTGATCGCCGTCGACTTGCCCACGACGCAGGGAATCTCCGCTGCAGCCGCGATCGCGCAGCCGGGAACGACGAAGCCGAGGAGGTGGAGCGTCTCGATGCGTGCGCCGAAGGTCGTGGCACCGGCAGCGGTGAAGAGATTGGACACGCATCCGCTCTGCGGGTCATCGAAAGCCTCGAGCGTTCGCGCTAGATCGTCCGGTTCGATGCGAACGTTCGAGTCGGAGATGAACAGGATGTCGCCCTTCGCGACTCGCGCGGCCGCGATCAGGCGCGCAACCTTCCGGTTGCCCTCTTCGAAGTGTGGATCGCCGCCGATCACCAGCCGGAACGGAGCGGTGGGATGCGCCTGTCGCACACGCGCGATGACGTCGAGCGCCGGGTCGCGCGGATCGGCGACTGACAGCACAACTTCGTGCTGGACGTGCTGAATACGGGTGAAGGAGACGAGATTCTGTTCGAGTTCGTCATCGAGTCCGCAGACCGGCTTGAGAATCGAGACGAAAGAATCGGCCCGCCGGAAACGCGGGCCGGATTCGAAAAAACGTCCGCGCCTCCGGAACATGATCGCGAGCAAGGTTTGGATCGATGTGATCGCCAGCGCGATCAGTGTGACGACAAGCAGTGCGATAGTTGAAGGAGACATGATCACCTCATGCGCAGGACAGCGTTGGTAATCCTTCGAACGACGGTTGTGGTTGGAGACGTGTGAGCGCGAAGCCTGTGCCGCTCTTGAGCGTTCGCAGCACATCGTTGACGCGCTTCTCACACGGGAGCAGCGTCTTCCATGCATACAGGTGCTTCGGCTGGTGGAAGTCGCTGTTGCCGATGAAGCGCAGCTTCGCCCGGCTCACTCGCGGAAAGAGATCCCATCGACAGGCAACCTCCCAGAGATCGATGAGACCGGAAACCTCTCGCCGCCGGTTCCAGAGATAGAACGTGTTTGCGAACCAATCCGACTGCTCGTTGGGATGACAGGCGACGACGATCGCCTTTGCGTCGTGCGCGCGTGTGATCATCTCTTCCACGCTGCCTTCGGCCGGGATGAAGTGATCGAGGCCGAGTGCCAGCGCATGTGCGGAGGCCGAGCGCCGGATCCGGTTCTGCGTCAGCTCCGCGCCGGCGAGCAAGAGCATCCGATACTGATCCCACGCGCGGCGCGCCTCCCACTCGATCTCCGAACGATACGCGTCGAAGTTCTGCGCGTTCACGCTGAGCCCGAGGCGGTGAGTGACTTTGCCGACGAGGTTGTCACGGTTGACCACGTGATCCGTGATCGCGATGACGTCATGCCCACTGTGCCCGAACAGATCGACGACTTCCGCGATCGAGAGCGATCCATCGGACCAGGTCGTGTGAATGTGCAAGTCCGCTAGCAGCATGGCCGATGGTTGCAGCCGGGAGCTGGTGCTCGCTGTCGCGGTGCGTAAATTTTACGAGGAGGCTTTGTCGATCCTGCGCGCAGCGAGGAAACTCTCGAGACGCCGCTGGATCGCATCGCGAACGTCTTCGAACGCGCGAAGCCGCTGTTCGTGAGTGCCTTCTGCCGCACTCGGATCTTCGAAGCTCCAATGAATGCGCTCAGTCGCGCCTGGAAAGATCGGACAGCTTTGGTTCGCGCGATCGCAGACAGTCATGACGTAGTCGAACTGTTGGCCGCTGTATTCGCTGACCGTCTTGGAGCGATGTCCGCTGATATCGATGTCGCACTCACGCATTGCCTCGATTGCGAGTGGATGGACGAGCGTCGCCTCTGTGCCTGCACTGAAGACGTCGAAATCGTCTCCGGCCATGCGCCGCAACAGTCCCTCAGCCATCTGGCTGCGTGCCGAATTATGAGTGCAAAGAATGAGGACCCGTTTCTTCAATCAGTTCTCCCAATCCAGCGAAAGAGGAACGTTGCTGCCAGCGCACCGGCTAGTTGCGCACCGATGAATCCTGGTATCCCGGAAGGTGCGATGCCAGAGAACGTATCCGTGAAGCCGCGGGCCAGCGTGACCGCCGGATTCGCGAAGCTCGTGCTCGCGGTGAACCAATAGGCCGCCGTGATGTACGCAGCCACGGTCAGGGGCACGACCGCCGCGCGTTTGCCCGTGCCGTGGACGACAACGAGTAACCCGAAGGTCGCCACGAATTCTGAGAACAGCTGGCCACCACCCCCGCGGGTGTGGTGCGAGGAGGCGAGGATCGGATGATCGAACATCACGTGCGCGGCCACCACCCCCACGAATGCCCCGGTGACTTGCGCGGCCAGGTAGCCCGGGACCCGCCGCCAGGGAAAGCCACCTTCGACTGCCGACGCGAGTGACACCGCGGGATTGAAGTGAGCGCCCGAAATCGGCGCGAACGTGAAGATCAGCGTGACGAGCACCGCTCCTGTTGCGATGCTGTTCGCGAGGAGCGCAAGCGCGACATTGCCGCCCGACAGACGCTCACCCATGATGCCCGATCCGACCACCGCAGCGACGAGGAGCGCCGTGCCGATGGCTTCGCTGACGATGGCCCGCATTCGATCTATATTCGCATGAGCGCATATACTCGCGCCAGTATAATCCGCCTGAATGGCGAGGCGTTCCGAGTCGAAGTCCATCAGTGACAAGTTCGCTGCCTTCTCGGACCCCACGCGCCTTCGCATCCTTCATCTGCTTCGTGCTGGAGAGCTCTGCGTCGGTGATCTCGTAACGATTCTGGCTCTTCCGCAACCGACGATCTCTCGTCATCTCGCCTATCTGCGCCGATCGGCGCTGGTGGAGACACGCAAGAGCGGCTTGTGGATGTACTACTCGCTTACGCGCGCCCGATCCGAATTTCACAAGAAGCTCCTCGGCTGTCTCGAGGCATGTTTCCAAGACATGCCGGAGCTCAAGAGTGACCTGCAGCGCGCGAAAAAACTTCGGAGAGCTGGCGGTTGCTGCCCGACGTGAACGAACGCCCCAGTCTCCGAAACACCTCCACCGACTTCCGCGGACTGCGCTTCATCGTCGTGCGATCCACCGCGTACAAGCCAAACTTCGGACCAAAGCCATCGAGCCATTCGTAGTTGTCGACGAGAGACCAGTGGAAGTAGCCGTGCGCGTACTTCATCGCATGCGTAACATGTTCTTCGAGAAATCGTGCGCGCAGCCGGTCCTGCTCGTCTGCAATTCCGTTCTCGGTCACGACCAGCGGAAACCCGCTCTTCGCCGCATCCTGCAAGAGCGACTCGAACGCCTCGGGCACGATTTCCCATCCGTTATCGGTGAGGCCTCGGCCAGAGACGTCTCGGTAGGCGAAGTCGCCGACGCGACGCTGCCGGCCGGGACAGCGAAGGTGAAGACGCGAGTAGAAGTTCACTCCGAAGAAGTCGAGTGAGTCCGGCAGATCATTGCGCCGCCCGCGAATGCGAGTGAGCGGTGGCAGCACAAAGTCCCAACGTCCTGTTGCGAACGCCTCGAGGACGCCGATGTTGTAGCAGCGATGCGCAACGTGGGCTAGAAGGTGATCGAGCGGATTCCATTTCCGCTCCGCAGCGAACGCCATCATGTTGTGTGCGACGCCGATCGCTGCACGTGGTGTGCGATTGCGAATGATGTGCGCTGCCTCGGCGTGCGCCGCCATGATGTTGTCGAACGCCCGTGCCATTGCGCGTCCATCCGCGATGCCCGGCGGAATCTGCGCATCCAGAAAACCGCCAAGGAGAAATACGAGCGGCTCGTTGAAAGGAATGTAAAGGCGAACGCGATCGCCGAACGCGTCGACGACGCGCTGCGCGAAACGCACGAACCGCTTCACGGACTTAGTCGATGTCCACGGGGTCTCCTCGTGAAACGCGACCGGATGCGTGTAGTGAAAGAGAGTAACCGCCGGTTCGAGTCCGATCGCGTTTAGATGATCGATCAGGCGCGAGTAGCGATCGAGCGCGCGCTCGTCGCGCTCGCAACGGCTCCACGAGACCGAGAACCGAAATGCATTCGCCCCCGCCTCCCGCGCGAGATCCGCATCGGATTCATACTGCGACCACGCGTCGACCGCCTTGTCGCAGCGATGGTCTCCCCACGTCGTCCAATCGCACGGATCGTTGCCTTCGACTTGATAGTGCGACACGGCAGTGCCCCACAGTCGCGGGCGGTCGGCGAATGGGAAGCGTGTCAGTGCCAGACCTTGCCAAACATCGCGTTGATCGTGCGATCGACCTCAGTCAGCGTCGCGATGTCGTAGGACGCCGCGGGACGCATGTGGCTGACCGTGCTGCGGACGTCGGGCGGCAGGGTCTCGAAGAATTGAATGGTCTCGTCGCGCGAGGCGTGGTCGACGACCCACTCGATGTGCGCGCGGATGATGGAGCCGGGAATCTTCATGCGGAATCGTTTTACGCAGGGCGAGTCGCCTCGTGCATGCAGAGGAAGTGAAGTTGTGGTGAAGGATCGCCATTACAGAAAGCGATGACCCGCGAAAAATACTCTCTGCTGAGAGTACCGAGTTCTGAGCTCTTCACGCCGAATTTACATGCTGCGGCATCGCTCTTCATGCGCGATCTCGAAAATGCATCGCATGAAGAATGTGATGACGACTCTCGCGATCGCGTTCGCGATCACAGCGTGCAAGCCGGCTGAGACTCCGGCCAATACCTCCAGCGGCGCCAGCAAGGCCGCCGCAGCGATTCAGATCAATGGAGCAGGCGCGACCTTCCCGTATCCGATCTACTCGAAGTGGTTCGAACAGTACGGCGAGAAACATCCCAATGTGAAGATCAACTATCAGTCGATCGGTTCCGGCGGTGGCATCAAGCAGCTCACCGCGCAGACGGTCTTCTTCGGCGCAACCGACGGCCCGATGACCGACGATCAACTGAAGGCTGCACCCGGCCCGATCCTTCACTTCCCCACCGTCCTCGGCGGCGTGGTTCCCATCTACAACATTCCCGGCGTGACCTCGCAGCTGCACTTCAGCGGCGCGGTGCTCGCCGACATCTACCTCGGCAAGATCACGAAGTGGAACGACGCGCGAATCGTGAAGGAAAACTCGGGCGTCACTCTGCCGGCGACTGACATCGCGGTCGTGCATCGCTCCGATGGCTCCGGCACGACGTACATCTTCTGCGACTTCCTCTCGAAGGTCTCGCCCGACTACAAGTCGAAGGTCGGCGTGAACACCTCGGTGAGCTGGCCTGTTGGTGTCGGTGCGAAGGGCAACGAAGGCGTCAGCGGTCTCGTGCAGCAAACGCCGGGTACGATTGGCTACGTCGAGCTGATCTTCGCGCTGCAGAACAAGATTCCATTCGGCGCGGTGCAGAACAAGTCGGGTGAGTTCGTCACCGCGACGCTCGATTCGGTCACCGCGGCTGCAGCCGGCGTAACGATTCCGGATGATTTCCGCGTCTCGATCACGAATCCGGATGGCAAGGATGCGTATCCGATCGCGTCGTTCACCTGGATGCTGCTCTACCAGAACCCGCAGGACAAAGAGCGGGCGAAGATCATGGCCGATTTTCTGAAGTGGGCGCTGACCGAGGGGCAGAAGGAAGCGGCCGGCCTGCGCTACGCGCCGCTGCCTGCGTCCGTGGTCGAGAAAGAAATGGCGGCGCTGGCGCGACTCTCATCCTGAGCGGAGCGAAGGATCAACGACGGCGCCGGGAGAACACGCGATGAGCAGCGCACATGACGCGAGTCCGCGCGGTGCCGTCGGTGGTCCCTCGACTTCGCTCGGGATGACGGGGGTTCGCTCGGGACAAGACGATGAAATCTGACGACAGAGGCTTCCGGATCGGGACGGGCGCGATTGCCGCGCTCGTTCTGCTCGTGGTGCTCGGCATCGGCT
>CAZKID010000212.1:0-9237 GCA_964552405.1 uncultured Thermoanaerobaculia bacterium | reverse complement strand
TCGACTTTGACGGTGAGGGCGGCGGCGAAGAGTGTGACGAGCATGTTGTTGTTTTTCTCCTGGGCCGCTCTTAGATCAAGTTGGCCGCCACCGTTCGAAAGCCGGTAAGTACCTAGGAGTAAAACACTTATCGACTTCTTGTGAATTTGCGCTACGTCTGAAATGTGGACAGGCGTATCATTTCGCGAGAATGAGCGAAGAATTTCGTGACCGCATACTGATCATCGATGACGAGCCCGGCATCGTTGCTGGTCTTGAAGCGCTGCTTGGCGATGAGTGGGAGATCAAGACGGCGAACACGGGCCGCGAGGGAATGCGTCTCTTCGCCGAGTTCTCACCGGATGTCGTTCTGCTCGACATTCAACTGCCGGACATCCTCGGCATCGAGCTGCTGCATCAATTCAAGATGTACGCGGAGAACACCGCGATCATCATGATGTCGGCACACGGGACCTTCGAGCGTGTCGTGGAGTCGATGCGCCTCGGTGCAGAGACGTTTCTACAGAAGCCCTTCGAGTACGAGACGCTGCAACTCACGCTGCAGCAAGTGAAGCGGATGCTCTCCACGCAGCGCGAGCTGATGGCCTTGCGGCGAACCGAGCCGAAGGATGTCGAGCGTCTGCCCGGCATCTCGCCGGCGATCACGCAGCTCAATCAGATCATCGCGCAGATCTCACGCGCGCCGTCACCGGTGCTCATCGAAGGGGAGTCGGGAACGGGCAAAGGAGTGCTGGCGCGGATGATCCATAACCGCTCGCCGCGCTCGCGTGCACCGTTCGTCGATCTGAACTGTGCGGGACTCTCGAAAGAGCTGCTCGAATCGGAACTGTTCGGACATGAGCGCGGTGCGTTCACGAACGCGATGCAGACGAAGCAGGGACTGTTCGAGATCGCGGCAGACGGCTCGCTCTTTCTCGATGAGATCGGCGAGATGGAGCTGACCGTTCAGGCGCGCCTGCTGAAGGCGCTGGAAGAGAAACGCTTCCGGCGCGTCGGTGGGATTCGCGATCTTCGCGCGGACTTCCGGCTCGTGGCCGCGACGAACCGCGACCTACTGCAGGAAGTGAACAATGGCCGATTTCGCGGCGACCTCTATTACCGGCTCAACGTCGTGCGGATTCGGATGCCGCCGCTGCGCGAGCGTCTCGAGGACGTTCCGATTCTCGTGCAGGCGTTGCTGCCAGCTCTGGCGAAGGAGATCGGGCGTCCGACGCCGAAGATGAGTCCGCGCGCGACGAAGAAACTGTCGTCGTACTCGTGGCCGGGCAACGTGCGCGAGCTGCGCAACGTGCTGGAGCGAGCACTGTTGACTCTGGACGGCAACGAGATTCACAGCGAGGATCTGATGCTCGAGTCAGCGCCGACGGCCGTGGCTTCCGCGTCGTCATCGATGATGCCGAGCGAGGAGTGGGAAGTGCGGCCTCTCGATGATCTGATTGCGGACTACGTGGAGGCCTCGGTGAATGCGATGGGTGGTAATGTTCGCAAGGCTGCGCGTCAGCTGCAGATCAGCCCGTCGACGCTCTACGCTCGGCTCAAGAAGAAATCGTGATCCGTCGCAATTCCGAACGGAATTTGGATTCCAGACGGAGTGCCTGCGGCCCATCAATCTTATAATTCGTTCAAGCAATTGAGTTTGTTTCGCTCCTCCGGTTGGCATCGAGTTTGTCTGTGGAGCTAATGCCGTGAGTAAAGAAGCATTGCCGTCCAGGCGTAGTGTCGCCGCGCTGCGCCTTGCAGGGACTGAGTGGTGGGAGTGGGACTCGGCAGCGGATTCGTTCGTTGCGTCAAGGGCCCTGCAGCGGCTGGCCGGCTGGTTGGGGAAAGAACCGCCACGACTGGAAGAAGTCTCGACGCTGGTTCGGGCTCGCGATCGAAGCGCCATCGTCGACGCCATTCGCCGCGCCGCTTCGGAAGGAACGCCGATCGATACGGAGATCCGCGTTCATCGCAACGACGGCTTCGAACGCGTCCTCCGGATCAAAGCGAAACGGGTTGGGCGAGCGGTCCACGGCATCGCGCAACCTGTCTCCACCACGTCGCGCGAGAACGAGCGCGAGAAACGCCTGGCCAGCCTCGGCCAGCTCGCAGCTTCGGTTGCACACGAATTCAATAACGTGCTGATGAGCATCCTGCCGTTCGCCGAGCTGCTGAGGCGCAGACACAAGGACGATGAGAAGGTCGTGCTCGCCACGGATCACATTTTCCAGGCGGTGCGCCGCGGACGGCAGATTTCGCAGGAGATTCAGCGGCTCGCGCGGCCGGTCAACTCCGTTTCCCTGGTTCCGATCGAGATTGGACGCTGGGCGTCCAATCTCGCCAACGAAGCGCGGAACACACTAGGCCCGGCGTTCAGCGTGATCACGGAGATCGACGACAGTGAAGATCTCACCGCACGTGCGGATCTTGCGTTGCTGATGCAGGTGGCGACAAATATCGTCGTGAACGCGCGCGATGCCATGCCATCAGGCGGCGAGTTCAAGATTCGTGTCACTCGCACGGCGACAGGGGAGATCGAGATCGCACTCAGCGATACGGGAAGTGGAATCCCCGAGCACGTCGTCGATCATATCTTCGATCCGCTCTTCACCACGAAGCCGCGCGGCACCGGGCTTGGCCTGTCGATCGCGCATCAGGCGATGACGCAGATGGGAGGCTCGCTGCGCGTTGCCACGCGCGAAGGCGACGGATCGACATTCACGATCGTGCTGCCGGCGGCATCCTCGCCGCTGTTCCGCGATGGCGAGTTACGGCCGGAAGTGAAGAAGATTCTCCTCGTCGAAGATGACGACTCGGTAGCCGAAGGTCTGCGTGTCCTGCTCATCGATGAAGGATTCGACGTGCAACTGATTACGACGGGCCGCGAGACCGTTGACGTCGTGCGCCAGTTCGTTCCGGATCTCGTGCTGCTGGATGTCAATCTTCCCGACGTGAGCGGACTCGAGGTCTACGAACAGTTGATTGAGCGCTGGCCATCGATGCGCGTGATTCTCTCGACCGGTCACGCCGACGCGCGTGCGCTCGGAAAGCTGAGTGGCTCGGTGACGACGATCATGAAGCCGTACGACATGAGCGAGTTGCTGCGCACGATCAGCTCGCAGTAGGGCGGCGTCACTCTCCGCTGTCGAACACGAACACATCCGTTCCCACACTCGCGCTCTCGTACACCGACTTCAACATCCCGTTCGGCAGCCGAATGCAGCCGTGCGAGACCTTGCGTCCAATCGATGCCGCATCGTCAGTGCCGTGAATCAGAATGCCTTCGCCGAGGTCGAGAGCGTACTTGCCGAGCTTTCCTTTGACGTTGCGCCTGGGCGAATCCTTCGGAGGCACCGGTTCATTGTTTTCGAGATACGCCCAGTCGGGCTTGCGCCAGATCGGATCGGTGATCTTGCGCAGGACTTTCATGTGGCCGCGCGGTGTGTGAAACAACCACTCATCGTCGCCCACGATGAGGGACTTCTCGCTGCCCGTCGCAGCCTTCGAGCGTTTGACGAGTTGCCCATCTTTGAAGAGATACGCCTGATTCGTTCCGACATCGATCGTGATCACGACGCCCTGCCGCGGAGCCTCGGGTGGAAGTCCTTCGATGTCGAACTCGTTGCACAGGCCGAAGCGATACCAGGGGCAGGGTTTCTGCTGGCCGAAGAGTGGTGAGCTGAAGAGCATGCAGGCAATCAGAATCGCGCGTCTCACACTTGTTTCGAATTGCGAAAGCAGGGCCAGGATGGTAGCCTTCCGCGGCGCTAAGACCCCGTAGCTCAGCAGGATAGAGCAGGAGTTTCCTAAACTCTTGGTCGGAGGTTCGAGTCCTCTCGGGGTCACCAGCCGCATAGGCGTCTCGCGCGTTGCCTTCGTATCAATCGCGTGCTGACCGGCATCTGCGTACCCACCGCGCGAGAGGAATCGATCGCGTCGTTTCTCGAAGCATGGCGTTCGCATTTCGATCGCGAAGAAGTCCGGCTCTTCGTTCACGAAGATCGTGCAACGAGATCGTTCGAGACGGCTTCCTCGCGCCTGCGGCACACCACTCACGAAGACATTCGACGCGGACTCGGTGATTCCGCGTGGATCATTCCGCATGGATCGGGTGCATGCCGTTCATTCCCGATGTATCTCGCGTGGCGCGAGGGCTGCGATTTCATCATTACGCTCGATGATGACTGCTATCCGGAAGCAGACGACTTCATCGAACGGCATCTCGAGAGTTTTCGACGCGACCGCTGGTTTCGCACGATCGCCGGCGACTCGCCGCGCGGCCTGCCGTACGAGCGGCTCGGCCAGTTGCCGGTCGCGTTGAATCATGGGCTCTGGTCGGAGTCGCCGGATCTCGATGGGCCGACGTCGCTCATGCGCATTCGCGAGCCGCGTTCACCGATCCTGCCACGCGCGCACGAAGTCGTGCCGCCCGGCATGGCCTTACCGTTGTGCGCAATGAATGTTTGTTATCGCCGTGACGTGATCCCCGCTGCGTACAACCTGCTGATGGGATTCGAGACAGAAGGCTTCGATCGATTCGATGACATCTGGAGCGGACTGATTCTCAAGCGTGTGCTCGATTACATGGGGTGGTACGCGACGAGCGGCGAGCCGTTCGTGCGTCATGTGCGAAGGTCGAATCCGTTCGTGAATTTGCGGCGCGAAGCACTCGGGATTCAAATCCATGAGCGGTTGTGGGATTTCATACTCGACGCGCAGCTTCCGCACGGCCTCGATGTGCGCGGAGCGTTCCTCGCGATCGCAGAGAGGCTGCGCCTCTTTCCCTCGCAGCACCCGGACGTCCCGAGCCCCACGGGGTATTTCGCGAGAGTCGCAGATGCGATGGGACTTTGGTCGGCGCTGTTCTAGCTCCTCGACGATTCACGGGGGTAGAAGCGAAATGCAGAATTCAGAATCACAGAATTCAGAATGACGCGCGAAGCGCCACATCAATTTCGAATTCTGCATAATTCTGCATTCTGAATTCTGCATATTCTGCATTCTGAATTTCGCTTTTCGTTCTCATCGAGGGCCTCAATCTTTCCGCCTCGCAGACTCCTGGGCGAACGCCTCCAGTGCCGCGCAGAACGATGGTGCGACACGTGCTAACGACCAACGTTCGGCTGTCTTCAAGCCCTCGCAGGACAATCGCGCTCGAAGATCTTCATCTCTCAGAACACGAAGGAGCGAATTGGCCATCGCGCCGATGTCGCCCGCATTCACGATCAAAGCGTCGCGTTCATGCGCCGCGTATTCGGGAATCGCTCCGGCGTTCGTCGTGACGGAAGGACAACCGCAGGCCATGGCTTCGAGCGGAGGAAGCCCGAAACCCTCATAGCGGCTTGAATACAACAGCACCGTCGATGACGAGTAGTGGCGTCGAAGAGCCGCGTCGGATGGATGAAACTCGAAGGGCATCCAATCGAAAAGCCGTTCTGGTCTGACTGTACCAGCGACTCGAATGTCCACCTCGCGCATCTCTTCGCGCACGAGGCTCAGCGCGGCGATGCCGTCGTCCGCACCTTTCCGCGGATCGGGATGAAAGAGGAACAGCACGCGCTTCGATCGTGCCTTGTCCTCGGGGAAGAACAGCGTCGTATCGACACCGTTCGGGACCACCGCGTCGATATTGCATCCGAATCGCTCTTCGATGCTGTCACGCACGAATTCGGAGAATGCGATGCGGCGGAACGGAAGGCGGTAGATCGCGCGAATCCGCTGCTCATCGCCGCTGCCACTCTCGTGATGCATCACGATGTGGACCTTCGTTCCACACGGTCGCGGGAGCGCCGCAACGTCATGCACGGTGGGCCAGGCCGTTGCCAGAATCATGTCGGCGCGCGGAACGAACGGCCAGCACAGCGACGGAAGGCGGCGCAAGGTGCAACGAACAGTTAGCCACGGCACGCGAACTTCGGCTGCAACCGTCTTTCGAAACTCGACCCATCGCTGCCGCCGCGTCCACTGAAACCGGTATGGCCACGCCGGGTAGACGACGGTGACTTGATGCCCTGCAGCATGCAGCCAGTTTGCGTAGTCGAGCATGACCCGGATCCCGCCCGTCAGGTTGATGAACGGCAGGGTGATCGTGATCTTCATCGGATGCCCGGCAGCGGCGGCTGTGCATCGAACCGCTCGAGAAGGAGCTCGGCACGTGCACGACAGCGGCGCCGATATGCAGCACTCTCTTCGAGGGACATCGCCAGTGCGCGGCGCAGGGCGTTCGCGATCTCCTCCGGCTGATGCGGATCGAAGGTGATGAGGTCCCGGCCAACGACCTCCGGCATGGAGCTCGTGTTCGATGAGAGCACGGCGGCCGACGAGCACATCGCCTCGAACAGCGGCAACCCGAATCCCTCATAGAGGCTCGGGTAGATGACCGCGGAAGCGAAGTGATAGAGCGACGGCATTCGTTCGAGCTCGACGAAACCGGCGTAGTGGACGCGCTCAGAGCGAAGCTCGGCCAGAAATTCGGGGTCCCAGCCCGCGGGTCCCGCGAGCACCAGTATCTGACTTGTCGCGATGCTTTCGAACGCGGCCACAAGGCGCCGGAGATTCTTCCGCGGCTCGATCGTGCCGGCGCAGAGCACATAGGGCTTCGCAAACGCAAAGGAGGGATCGAGGCGCGGTGTGCGGTACTGAGGATGGATCGGCATCGGAAGAATCGCGATGCTTTCCGGATCGACCGCGACGTGATCGATGATGTCGCGGCGGCTCTGTTCGGAGATCGTTGCAATTGCGTGCGCGTGTAGCCGTACATAGCCCAGGTACTCGTCGAACTCCGCGACGTTCGTGGCCGTGTGCCACTCGGGATTTACCTTCGTGGTGACGTCCTGCACGATCGCAATGCGGCGCGAATCGCGCCAGCGGAATGTGCCGCGCCAGAAGAGCACCTCGGTCGTGCGATTCGCCGGGGCGTGACCTCGCGGCCGGTAGCGAGCTTTCACGCGATGAAAACGAATCCGCGCTGCGAGCGGGCCGATCCGGGCAGTCAGCGCATGCCGGCCGCGAGCGTCCGTGCTGACATGAAGCACGCCGCATTCCGCCAGACGCCGGATCAACTCGACGCTCAAGTTGAAGTAGCCGTTCTGCGCGCCGCCGAGTGCGGTGCCGTCGAACCAGATGTGCGATTCCCTGCCGTAGCGTGCGCGCCGGACTCTTCGCCGCACGCGCTGCCCGAGAGAGCGCAGTGCGCTGATCGCGGTCTCGATCGCTTGCGGAGCGACTCGATGCCGGACGTAGTCCCGCAGTCGTGTCGGGTGCCGCAGCATCCCCACGATCGCGGTGAGCGCTGCCCGATAGCGATGTTGCCGCCGCAAGTGTCCGAACGCCAGACGGTGTTGGCCGAGGAGGAGATCGCCGGTAGCGACGCGAAGGGGGCGGGGATAGGAGGCGGTCTTCGTGATCGGGTGCAGCAGAGCGTTGTGCTCCGCGAGCGTGATGTCCGCGTTTTTCTGCGTGAACTGCGATGGGTGAATCCGATACTGGGCCAGGGATTCGTGCGAACAGGCCACGCGATGGCGGCGCGCGATCCGAAGCCAGAGGTCGTAGTCGCTCACATATTGGTAGCGCCGGTCGAAGCCGCCGAGCTCGCGCAGCGTGTCGCTGCGCACGAGTGCCGTCGAGTACGCGATGAAGTTTCCATTCTGGAGCAGGGCGCGATGCGGATGGTCGAGATCGATCGATGCAAGGTCGAACTGATCGGACATCCGGGCGATCGTCCGGCCTGCAGGGTTGATCAACAGACAGTCGGAGAACAGGAGCGCCGCTTGCGTGTCCCGCGCGAGTGTGAGCTGCCGTTCGAGCTTATCCGGCATCCAGAGGTCGTCGTGATCGAGAAACGCAATGAGGCCGCCGCGCGCGTGACTCACGGCCGCAGGACGCGCCCCGCGCAGCGTCTGTTGCGGCTGGCGGAAGATTCTCAATCGCGGGTCGGGGAATCGCCGCTCCACTTCATCGGCGGAGCCGTCGGTCGAGCCGTCGTCGATCAGGACGATCTCAAAGTCCTGACAGGTCTGCGCGAACACACTTTCGAGCGCTTCGACGATGTAAGCACCGCCGTTGTGCATGCAGATCGCGACGGAGACGAGAGGCATGTCGAGAACAGTACGTTCCGCGGGAGGCGGGCGTCCTGTTCGCCGCTCGGCGGCCGCTACTTATAGCCGGCGCGTTCGCGGTCTTTTCGATCTCGCAGGAGAATCGACGCGACGACATAGACCCCGGCGATCGCCGCGAGCAGGTAGCCCAGAATCGCGATCGCGGGATAGCCGAAGAGCCTCCACGACGCGGGTACGCGCATCATCAGCGAAGAGGCGACGAGCAGCGCCGCGATGACGAGTCCTACCGTGATGCGATTCGCGATCTTGTGGATGCCGCTGAGGAATTGCTCGGCCTGCGTCAGCTTCACGCCGAGCGTCAGCTTTCCGCCTGCGGTGAGATCGAGGATCTCGCGCGCGCGATGGGGGAGGTCGAGCACGAGTTGATTGAGATCGAGCAGTGCGGGATAGAAGTTCTGCGGTTCGAACTTCTGCTGCAGCTTCTGCGACATCAGTTTCTGAGCGTAGTCGCGAATCGTCTGTTGAGGAGCGAACTCTGGATCGAGCCGCCGCGTGATCGAGTCGAGATTCAGCAGCGTCTTCGCGAGCATCGCCAGCTCGGGCGGGCTCCGCAACTCGTTTCTGTTCGCGAGAGCGATGATCTGGAAGAGCACCTGGCCCGTGTTGACTTCCTGCATGTTTGCTTCGTGAAATGCGCTGATGAGCGTCGCGACTTCACGATGGAAACGCGTGACGTCGAACTGGTCCAGCACTTCCGACATACGCACGCAGCACTCCGCGACTTCGATGCCGTTGTTCGAGGAGATGGCGAGAAGAAGCTTTACGATCTCGTCCTGCGTCTCTTTCGTGATGCGGCTCGTCATACCGAAGTCGAGCAGTACGATCTGATCCTCGCGTACGAAGACGTTGCCCGGATGCGGATCGCTGTGCCAGAAGCCATCGATGCAGATCTGCTTCAGATAGGCATGGATGAGGACTCGCGCCAGCTCGGCGTAGTCGTGATCGACGAGCATCAGCGGTGTGAGCTTCGAGACCTTGCGTCCGCGGATCAGCTCCGTCGTGAGGACCCGCGCCGAGCTCAGGTCGTGAAGCACTGTGGGGATGTAGATGCCGCCGAACTCCTTCAGATTCGTGCGCATCAGATCCATGTTGCGCGCCTCCTGGAGGTAGTTCAGCTCGGCGGTGAAGGTGAAACGAACCT
>CAZKID010000211.1:0-9238 GCA_964552405.1 uncultured Thermoanaerobaculia bacterium | reverse complement strand
TCGTGCCGGCGCGACTTCGCGCTGCGCCCCTAGGCGCAAACGGGGGGAGAGCGGGCCCGCTCCGCGAACATCTTTGGGGCCGGTCTCGGCAGCGCCTACCCTGCGTTCGCGGGGTTCATCCTCGGCCCAACGGATCCGCAGCGCCGCGCGCGCACGTTCGGCAGCATCGTCTGGGCGTTCGACACAGGAATCGGGAGCGGCTCGCTCCTCATCGGCGCGATCGGCAGCCGTTACGGCCTCGGCACCGCGTTTCTCTGTGCGGCGGGATTGAGCTGCCTCGCGGTGCCAATATTCATCTGGACGTCGCGAGAGCTCGGGTAGCCTCGAGTGGGGGCACAGGCGCCCTCGCCTGTGCACCGAGCCGACAGGCGAGGCGTCTGTCGGCCCACGGGATACGTCTGACACAATGTCACCATGCACAGCGTGCTGCTCGCTCTCTTCCTGGCCACGTTCGATCAGAATGCCGCGCAGCGCTTCGCAAATCTCGCCCTCGCGTGCGTGAACAAGGAGTACCCCAACAAGATCTCGCACAATCTGAGCTCGGACAACGACGTGGCACCGCCACGCAAACTCACGCCCGCGTTCTACGGCTGCTACGACTGGCATTCGTCCGTGCATGGACACTGGCTGCTGGCACGGCTGGCGCGCACGTTCCCCGACGCGCCGTTCGCCAAGCCGGCGCGCGAAGTACTTCGTCGCGATCTCTCGAAGGAAAACATCGCGGCGGAAGTGAAGTACCTCGACGGCGAGGGCCGTGCGAGTTTCGAGCGTCCCTATGGCCTCGCATGGCTGCTGCAGCTCGGCGCGGAGCTGCACGAGTGGGATGACCCGCTCGCGAAGGAGCTCGCGGGAAACCTCGCGCCACTGGAAGCCTCGGCGAAGAAGCACATCGCGACGTGGCTCCCGAAGATGACGAATCCCGTCCGCATCGGCGAGCACACGCAAACCGCGTTCTCCCTCGGCCTCATGATCGACGCCGCGCGCATCGAAGGCGACGAGGCATTCGTCAACCTGTTGACCAAACGCGCGCAGGACTACTACATGAAGGACAAGAACTGTCCGCTCTCGTGGGAGCCCGGCGGCGAAGATTTTCTCTCTCCATGTCTGGCCGAGGCGGATGTGATGCGCCGCGTACTGCCAGGACTCTGGTACAGCGTCTGGCTCGGGTCGTTCCTCCCCGGCATCCCAATCGATGGGTCTAACAACTGGCTGCAGCCGGCCGTCGTGACCGACCGCAGCGATCCGAAGCTCGCGCATCTCGACGGACTGAACCTGAGCCGTGCCTGGATGCTGGAAGGAATCGCGTCGGGATTGATGAGCGGCGATCCGCGGATCGAAGCGCTACGGGCGGCGGCCGCGGCACATCGCGAAGCAGGACTCGAGGCAGTGACGGGCGAGCACTATGAAGGAGGCCACTGGCTCGGATCGTTCGCCGTCTATCTGACGACCGAGCGAGGTCTCCGTTGACGACTCGGCTGCTGCCATGGTTTGCAGCGCTCGCGGTGGTGGTGATCGGCCTGGCGATCGCGATACCGAATCGCAATGCGATCGCGATCGCATGGACAGTCGCAAGGGATGCGCCGCTCAACAGGTCACTCGATCGCATCGCGGCAGCTCGGGGCGCATTCGAAGGATATTCCGAAGCCAGGCACGATCTCGCTGCAGGTTACCTTCGCCTCAAGATGGCCGCCGTTCCAGCTCTCGACAAAAAAGCATTTGAAGACCTGTTCCGGACGCGGCTGGGTGTCACGATCGTATCCGTTCCGGGCTCGATGTCCTCAACGGAGCGATTCGGTAACTACTTCGCGTACAACGAGGTGATGACCGAGGAGATCGCGCGGCGCCATGGTCGCCAGGCGCTGGAAAAGGCGTACGGTGATGGACTGGGCGTCGTCCCGGCGCCGGTAAGAACATCGCCATGAATCGCCAATGGTCAATGCTCGCAGTTCCTCTTGCGCTGCTGATGGCATTCGGCATCGCGAACGTGCAGGCCCTCACCACGGGATGGAAGGCATCGAGCACCGTCCCGATCACCGCGCCGGCGGAAAAGTGCAAAGCGATCTTCGCAGCGATCCGGGGCCGTTCGGACGCACAAGCCGATATCCGCAACGGTCATCTCACACTGAAGACATGGGGACTCCCTGCTCTCAACTATTACACGTATGCGGAAGTCACCGAGAAACGCCTTGGCGTCAAACTCGACACCGTTGCAGGATGCGTCGTCTCTTCGTCACAAATGGCAGGCTGGAATGCCTACAACGAGGTCATCGATGCGGAGATCGCTCGGCGCTTTGGCCCCCACGCAATGGAAGCAGTCGAGACCGAGGTGCGTGCATTATCGATCGCACGCGACAGTGGTCAGGCCTGGTATGAGGCATACACGTTTGCGGGCAGCGGAGCGAGAGACTGTGGTGTCGCCCACGATGCTGCCTCGGAAACGCGTGTTTACGACTGCGGCCAGCGAACGCTCGCTGCAAAGCAGTCGTTCTATTGCCGTTTCGAGAAGTGGATCGATCGCGATCCATTCAATGGACCGACCGCGGTGTACACATTCAACGGCCACACGCTCGTCGTGATTCCCAACGGGACTGGCCAGCCGGCGGCGCCAGTGCATGCGAAGCCGGTACTACGCGGCATGCGAACCGAAGGTCGCTCCACCGTGTTGTTCGGAATGACGCTCCCCCGATGAGCGATCGCGTCCGGGTCTCCGTCATCCCGAGCGGGCGACGTCCTCGCGGTGCTCGGGCCATCAGTTCCTTCTCCCCTCCGCGAGGGGAGAAGGTGCGCGAAGCGCGGATGAGGGGTTCGTGCAACGCGCGAACAAGAGCCCCTCATCCGCCTTCGGCACCTTCTCCCCCGTGCGGGGGAGAAGGGACTGGTCGGCTCAAACCCGCATAAACACTGGAAGTTTCTTGGCAGCGAAGTCGAGATGGGATGACGGATTGGTGCACCGCAACGTTAGCGTGGATTACATACCTGACTTCCGCAAGCTCGCCGTATTCAAGTCCAGCTCTCCGTACGGAATCACTTCCACATCCTTGAAGCGCGCCTTCAACGGCTCGATGAATTTCTTCGCGTCGCCGACGATGATCACGGACGGCGCTCCAGCGATGTGCGCCTTCGACACCGATTGCACCTGCGCCGCATCGGTTTGCTGCACCGCGGTGATGTAGCTGCTCACCTCGGCCAGTGGCAGGCCGTGCAACGCGAGCGATGACAATCGCTGCACGAGTCCACGACTCGTCTCGATGCTGCGCGCGTAGTCGCCGATCAGCGTCGCCTTGCGCGGCGTCAGCTCCACATCAACCACCGGCTCCGACGCCATGCGATTCAACTCGTCCGCCAGAATCCCCGCGACTTCCGCCGCCGACTCGTTCTTCGTCTGCGCGCCCGCGCTGAAAGGTCCGACGTCGCGCCGGAATTCGAAGTTGCTTCCCGCGCCATAACTGAGTCCCCGCTTAATGCGCACTTCTTCATTCAAGCGCGATGAATAGCCGCCGCCGAGCACCGCATTCGCAACCTGCGCCGCGTAGTACGCGGGATCTGCGCGCCGCAAACCCGCACGCGCGACATAGACCGCAGCCTGTCCCGCATCCGGCATGTCGATGACGACCACTCGCGGTTTCGCGGGCAACGTTGCCGGCTTCAGCGCCTCGGGCTTCGGCCCCACACCCTTCCATCCTCCGAACATCTTCTGTGCGAGGGCGAAGGCATCGGCCGCCTTGACCTCCCCCGCCATGATGAGCACCGCGTTGTCGGGCCGGTAATAGCGGCGATGAAATTGCGCAATCTCCTCCCGCGTAATCTTCGGAAGCGACTGCGGAGTGCCAGCGAGGTTGTGTCCGTACGGAGTCTCGCCGAAAAGGACACGTGACAACGCAAACATCGCGAGTGAACGCGGCTCGTGCAGATCGACTTCGATCGCATCGAGTGTCTCGGCCTTGTAGCGGTCGATCTCTTCCTGCTTGAACGTCGGATGCCGCGCGACATCCGCCACGTAGCCAAGCGCCTCGCCGAGCCGCGGCGCCATCACATTGAGATCGACACTCGACGAGTCGAAGCCCGCAGAACTATCGAGCGACGCGCCCAGCGCCTCGACTCCGCGCGCGATCTCCTCGGCCGATTTCGTCGTCGTTCCCTTCGTCAGCAGCGAGGCGGTCATATCGGCCAGTCCGGCGCGATCCGCAGCATCCGCGGCGGCGCCGGTCTTGATCATCAGGCGTGCCGAAACGAGCGGCACGTTGTGCGTCTCGACGACGATGACGCGCAGACCGTTCGCCAGCGTCTTTTCGGATGCCGATGGAATGTGCGGCTGCCGCGGTGCGGAGGGCGCGGGAGGAGTCGCCTGATCGGCAACCTGCGCGCTGAGCGGCAACGTGAGTAGAGCAAGTGCGGCGATGAAGTGCTTCACTTCGCGCCTCCTTCTGCCGTGTACGTGATCGTGACCGGCTTCGATCCTGCGATGTACTTCTGCATCACGCGCTGCACATCGGCAGCGGTCACTGCCTGCAGCCGCGCGAGGTCCTTGTTCACGGCCGCGGCGTCATGCTCGAGCACGATCGAGGAACCGAGGGCCGCCGCCTTACCGAGATTCGTCTCGCGCTGCCGTAGTTCATCGGTGAGGAGCTGATTCTTCGCCTTCTCGACTTCTGAGGGCGATGGAGCATTCTTCTCCAGCAATTCGATCTCGCGCATCGTCGCTTTGATCGCTTCGTCGACGGTGTGACCGCTGGCCAGCGTGGTGGCCACATCGAACAGCCCGAGGTCTTCGCGAAGGTCGGCATCGACTTCGACTTCCTGCGCGATCTTGTCGCGATACACCATCGTGCGATAAGTGCGCGACGACTCGCCGCGGCCGAGGATCGCGGCGGCGACGACGAGCGCGGCGGCATCCTCGCTCGATGCCGAGGGCGTGAGCCAGTTGATACAGACTGCGGGAAGCGGGACATTCGGCGCATGTTCGTCGAGGCGCTTCGCGTCAGCACGCGGCGGCTCATTGACGGTGACGCGCGGAATCGGCGTGCCCGGCTTCGCGATGACGCCAAGGTATTTGTCGACCCAGGCGTTCATCTGCGCCGGATCAAAGTCGCCCGCGATGATCAGAACAGCATTGTCGGGGCGGTAGTACGTCGAATGAAATTGCTGAACGTCCGTGATCGTCGCGGCGTCCAGATCTTCGATCGATCCGATGCCGGGGCGCTTGTAGGGATGAACGGCGAACGAGTCCTTGTCGATGTCGTAGTAGAAGCGGCCGTACGGCGGGGAGAGGACGCGAAAGCGGAACTCTTCCTTCACGACGTCGCGCTCGGACTTGAACGCTGCATCGTCCACCGTAAGTGCGCCGAGCCGCTCGCCCTCCGCCCACAACAACGTCTCGAGATAATTCGAGGGAATGATTTCGAAATAGTTCGTGGAGTCGTCGCCGGTATTCGCGTTGTTCTCGCCGCCGACGTCTTCCGTGAGGCGGTCCATCATCTCCGCCTTCATATGCTTCGTGCTCTTGAACATGATGTGCTCGAAGAGATGCGCGAAGCCGCTGCGGCCGTCGGGGTCGTTCTTCGAACCGACTCGGTATGAGATCCGGATGGCGACCGTGGGCGTCGAGTGATCCTCGATCGAGTAGAGCTTGAGGCCGTTGGAGAGGGTGCGGTGTTTGTAGTCGATCGGCGGGATGGTCAACTTGTTGACCGCCGCGCCGAAGAGCGGGAGCGTGATCAGTAGCGTAAGGAGAAGAGCGCGATGGCGCATTCGTGTCACCTCGAGGGGGAATGATAGTGGAGCACGGGGCGCCCCGCCTGCGCCGTCTCAGGCTGCCGCGTCAGGATTCGAGAAAGTCGGCGCTGATGAGCGGCTTCCCCGCGAGCGATACGATGGCGCTGCCAACGGCGAACGCTGCGACGAGACCGAAACCGAGGACTGCCACCGTCGTGTGCCATGCCAACGGTGGTAACAGCACAGGCGTGATTTGCAGAATCGCATCCGTCAAGAACGTGACGGCGAGCGCCAGATACCCGAAACGGCGTGGAAGAAAGATCATCAACGCCGAAAAGGCCACGCCGGTGAGCGCGCTCGAAACCGAGATCGACGTGAGTCCGAAGCGCACGGTCTGGATCACAAAGAAAATCGCTCCGGCCAGCCACAACCGGCGAACGAGCATCCAGATCACGATGATGGTGATCAGCATCGCCATCGAATCCATGATCGATCTCGGCACGACGCTGAGGAGTTCGCCGACTGCCTGCCGAGGTCCGTTCAACATCACGAGCTCACTGATGGCGTAAGGGCGGGGATGCGCGGCGAAGACTCCCGGCAGTTCGACATCGAGAAGGACGTTGACGCATCCGCCGATGATGCCGACGAGGATGTCGCGTCCCACGATCGGATCGCGCCATTCGCCCCGCAGCAGTCTCGTCCAGCTCACGAGCGAATGAGGCCAGCGGCGGCGCAGCGTGGGCTCGATCGCGATGTAGCCGCAGAAGAGAACGAGCCACACCATGCTGGCCCATGCGATCGCTTCGATCAGCAGGCCGATCTCTGAGGTGGTGGTGACATGGTCGGCTCCCAGGAGCCACGTCAGAAAAATTGCAAGAGCACCGACCGTGGCAGTGCGCTTCGCACCGAGCGAGTCGATTCGCCCGCTGCGCAGGTTCCGCCGCGCCAGAATTGCCACGATGCTGAGTGTGGTGAGGAGAAATACGAGCCCGACCCAAGCGCCCGGACGGCCTCGCACGGGCTGTGGCTCGCCGATCTCGAATGAGACAGGCCGGCCGCCGAGCGATGCCGCCTCCACACGTTGCTCGCGACCGGACTTCGCATCGCGAAGGATCCACGCGGCGCGATGATCGAACGGAACGACGGTCGCCGCCGGAGGAACGTCGCGAAGCGTCGAACGATCGAACTGCGCTGCCTCCAGCAATTGATTCCAATCGAATGCTGGTCCAGGTTGTTGTGCGCGCGACGGCACGACTCGCAATTGCAGCAGTCGCCCATCCGGATCCATCCGGATTGCAACATCGCCCGGATCGCCGATCGCCGGCTGGGCTTCCGACACACTGCCGGAACGCGCGACATACACATCGCGCCGAAAAAACGAGACCGGCACGATCGCGTCCCCACTTTCGCGATACCAGAAATAAACCGATGACTCTCGCCTGTCGGCCTTATACGACCAGGCGCAATCCCCGGGCCCATCCCGGTAACCAAACCGCGCAAGCAGATCGCGCGCACGCAGCGCCATCGCATCGGGGGGATCGTGGATGCCGGCGACGCTCGCCACGTCCAGCCGCGACTTCACAACGATCAGCGCGACCATGAGCACCGCGATCGCAAGCAATGAAAGCAGCGCGGCACGTGCGCTGATCCCCTGATGTTCTCCAGCAGCCGCAACGAGCTCCGGTGATGGCGTCTCGCCCGCGGCCAGCGCGGCAGCGAGAGGATCTCCTCCCGGCAACGCTGCGGCAACCAGCGCTGCATTCTTCGGCCTCAGCGCCGGACTCGCGGCGAGACATCGCTGAATCACACGCTCGATCACCGGATCGATGTCGTTCGTCAGCCGCACCGATTTCGCGGTCGTGCTTCGCCGCAACTCCAGCAGTTCCGTGATCGTTTTCGCCTCGAACAACATCCGTCCGCTGAAAATCTCGTAGAGCACGAGACCGAGCGAGTAGATATCGCTCAGCGTCGTCAGCTCCGTTCCCTCCAGCTGCTCAGGCGACATGTAGGCCGGCGTTCCCTCGCGCCTCTGCGCCTCCGCGCTATCCGCAAGGACCGCGAGCCCGAAGTCGGTGATGCGCGCGACGCCGCGCTCGTCGATCATCACGTTCGCCGGCTTGAGGTCGCGGTGCAGGACACCGCGGTCGTGCGCGGCTGCGAGTCCTGCACAGATCTGCCGCGCAATCGCGACGCCTTTCTCCGGTCCGAAACGGCCGATGCGATGCAGTAGCGATCGCAGGTCTTCGCCCTGCACATACTCCATCGAGATGAAGTGCTCGCCGTCGAGCTGACCGACGTCATACACGCGGCAGACGTTCGGATGCGAGATCTGCCGCGCGATGCGGACTTCGCTGAGGAGTCTCGCGAGTGCATTGGCATTGCCGCTCACGCGTTGCGGCAGAAACTTCAGCGCGACCGGCTGGCCGAGGAGCAGGTCATCGGCGCGATACACCTCGCCCATTCCGCCTTTGCCAAGGAGCGCAACGATGCGATAGCGGCTGCCGAGGAGCGCGCCCGGAACGAAGCGGCCGTGATCGATCGCACCGGACGGCGTCGAAATCGGGACGACCTCATGCGAGACGCGGAGTGTCTCCTGGTCCTCTTCGCTCATTTTGCGGAAGCATCACAATTGTACAATCCCACCGTGGACTCCCCCATCGCTGTTGCCCGTTCGCCGCATCGGCCGCGTTTTGCGATGCTCCATGCCGGAGGAACGGCAAGCGACTTCGCGGCGGACGTGCGGCGCGGGCTCACCGCCCAGCGCAAGTTTCTTCTGCCGCAGTATTTTTACGATGCGCTCGGCTCCGCGCTCTTCGACGCGATCTGTGAGCTACCGGAGTACTACCCGACGCGCGCGGAGTCGGAGATTCTGACGACGCATGCGCGCGAGATCGCTTCAGCATTCGGATCTCCGATCCGGCTCGTGGAGCTCGGCAGCGGCAGCGCACGAAAGACGCGCTATCTCCTCGATGCGATCACGGCAGTGCAGCCGGACCTCGAGTACGTGCCGATCGATGTCGATGCGTCGATCCTCACGAAGAGCAGCGAGGCGCTCCTGCAGGAGTACGAGTCGCTGCGCGTAACGGCGATCTGCGGCGACTTCCGCCAGGCCGTGCGCGCGCTGCCGCATCGCGCATCGCTGCGAACCGTCGTCCTCTTCCTCGGATCGACGATCGGCAATCTCGATCCGGAAGGAGCCGTGGCGATGCTGCGCGATCTCGGCTCGTCGTTGTCGCCAGGCGACGCCCTCTTCCTCGGCGCCGATTTGCGGAAATCGAAAGCAGTGCTCGAGCCTGCGTATGACGATCCCCTCGGCGTCACGGCATCGTTCAATCTGAATCTGCTGGGCCGCATCAATCGCGAGCTTGGAGGGCATTTCGAGCTCGCATCGTTTGCACATCGCGCGTTTTACGATGAACAGTTGGGGCGGATCGAGATGCATCTCGTCAGCCGCGGAGCGCAACGCGTCGCGATCGACACCCTGGAGCTCGAGGTCGAGTTCGCGGAGGGTGAGACGATTCACACC
>CAZKID010000210.1:0-9273 GCA_964552405.1 uncultured Thermoanaerobaculia bacterium | reverse complement strand
GCGCCGGGCCTTTAGCTCGAGCGGACCACCACCTTCGGGAACGGAATTGTTGTCCAGGGAAAGCTCGGTAGGAACCTGAACGCCAATCCGCCGACATGGCTGATGGAAGGTCTTGCGTCGTTCATGGCGAGCGACGAGGACTCGAAGGACCGGATGGTCCTGCGCGACGCTGTCGTCAACGACGACATCCCGGCGATCACCAAGAATCCGCAGGGCTATTTCGCGTATCGCTTCGGCCACGCGGTCTTCAAGTACATCCAGTCGAAATACGGATGGGAAGGCATTCGCGATTTCATTTACGAGTATCGCAACACGCTCGGGAGCTCGGTCGACAAGGCACTGAAGCGCGCGTTCGACGTCACACCGGATGATTTCGACACCCACTTCCGCACATGGCTGCGCAAGCAGTACCTCCCGGCGCTCGTCGCGAAGGGCGAGCCCATCGAGTATGGCGATCCGTTCAAGATCCGGCCCGAGGTCCGAAGCGACGAGATCTCGCCTGTGCCGTCTCCGTCGGGCGATCTCCTCGCAGGGTTCACCGACTACAACGACGATATCGACATCGCCGTCTTCAACATCCCTGAGAGAAAGCTGCTCAAGAACCTCACACCGGGATTCACGAGCCGTTACGAATATCCGATCGTCCAGGCATTCACTGTCGGCCCGGTGATGGGACGTGACATCGCGTGGGCGCCGAACGGCGATCAGATCGCGGTCTTCGCGAAGAAAGAGCGCGGCCGGAATCTCCTGATCATGCATCCATTCACGGGCGCGATCATCAAATCGATTCCGATGAAAGTGGAACAGCAGCTCAGCCCGACCTACTCACCGGACGGCCGCAAGATCGCGTTCTCCGGATTCCTGGGCAATCAGCCCGACATCTTCCTCTTCGACATCGACAGCGGTGCGCTGACGAATCTGACGAACGACAAGTTCTTCGATGCGGCGCCGGTGTTCTCGCGCGATGGCAAGTGGCTCGTCTACTCCTCGGTCGTCGATGGATACGCGAAGTTGTTCAAGATGAATCTCGAGAATCCGGCGGAGCGCTATCAGCTGACGACGGGACAGTGGAACGACATCGACGCGTATTTCACACCCGACGGCAAGCGTATCTTCTTCTCGTCCGACAAGCAGACGGGAAGAAACATCGAGGAAGCATCGAAGATCCTCGAGGCCGCCGAAGACAAGGCCAAGCGGCAGGGCGATACGCCGCCGCCGGATCCGACGAACTTCGCCGCCTACAACATCTACTCGCTCAATCTCGAGAACGGTGAGGTCATTCAGTACACGGATGTCGTCGGCGGTTGCTTCACGCCGGTCGTCTTCACCGGGACCAACAACAAGGAGAAAATGGTTTTCTCCTCGTACTACAAGCACCGCTGGCAGTTGTTCTCCACGCCGACCGACAGGCCGTTGCACGCGGCGGAGAAGATCGCGCTGCCCTCTGCGCCGCTGCAGGCCGAGGCGCGGTCGTCGTTCCAGCCCCCGGTAGAGGTCGCGATCGATCCTGAAAAGATCGAAGCGGCGCGCAGCCGCAAGCTGTTCGTCGACGACGTCGAGGTCAATGCCGGAATCAGCTCGGATCAGTTGATCGTGTCGCGTTCGGTCATCTACATGAGCGACATGCTGGGCGGACGCCGCTTCATCGCGTCGCTCGATTCAGTGTCGTCGTTCTCGAACTTCGACTTCCTCTATTTCGATCTGCAGCACCGGATGAACTGGGGCGTCCGCGTCTTCGACAACCGCTCGTTCTACTCGACGTCGCAGGAAACCTCATTCACGCTCGACAGACATCAGCTCTATCGCGAGACGGGCGCGATCGGTCTCATCAGCTATCCGTTTACGCGCTATCACCGTGTCGACTTCGGCGGCGGATACGAAAGCCGCGAGATCAACTATCCGACGCTGGTCCCGCAATCGGATGGCTCGATCGGCCTCGCAATCTTCAACCGCCGCGACAACTTCCCGATCGTCACCTCCGATTTCAGCGGCGACACGTCGATCTTCCGCCAGTTCGGCCCGATCTCCGGACATCGCTACGACCTTTCGTTCACCTACGCTCCCGATACGAAGAATCACGGGACGTTGTCTCAGGACATCACGATCGATGCACGCAAGTACATGCAGGTGACGTCTCGCTCGCTGCTGGCAGCGCGCTTGTTCGCCGGATACTCGACGGGCAGTTTCCCGAACTTCTATTACTTCGGCGGATTGAACACCCTGCGCGGCTATGACTTCCGTTCGCTGATTGGAACGCGTGCGGCGTTTGCGAATCTCGAATACCGTTTCCCTCTGGTCGATGTGCTCGCGACGCCGGTTCTCGTTTTTCAGCAGGTGCGTGGAAATCTGTTCTTCGACATCGGCGCGGCGAACTTCAAGGGGCAGCCGTTCAACTTCGCCCAGAATCATCGGCTCGTCGACGGCAAGGCCTCGCTCGGCTACGGCTTCTCGTTCAACTTCCTGGGGCTCGAACTGCACTGGGATTTCGCGCGCCGGTTCGACGGCAAGCACACCGTGGGGAAGACGAGAACGGAGTTCTGGATCGGAGAGACGTTCTAGTTCGTCGTGAGTTTATCCTGAGCGAAGCGAAGGATCTGCGGTGGCGCCGGCAGCTCACGAGGCTTCTGCGTCGTTGTGTCGCCGTAGATCCTTCGTCGCTGCGCTCCTCAGGATAGACTGTGAGTGGCGCCGATCCGCGATCGTCTCCCTGAGAAACTTCAGCAGCGCTTTCTCTTCTTTGGACAAGCCCACTCTGACGACCGGACTCCCGTGCCGCGTCCTGCGCAGAGACTCGAATGTGCGGCCTTCCATGTAGTCGTCGAGGAGCCGAGGGCAAACGTATGACTTGCGGCAGACGGCGGGCGTGTTGCCGAGTTGCTCGGCAGTTGCGGTGATCGCCTTGCGAACCTTGCGCTTGCGATCCGTCTTCGACGTTCCGTCACCCTGCATCGCGAGTGCGATGGAGCAAAGGAGCGTGCCGGCCCACGTGCGGAAGTCTTTTGCCGTGAACTCTGGTCCGATGATGGACTGGATGTAGTCGTTCACGTGACGGTCTTTCACATCGACGATGCGATCGTTGCTGATGAACTTGAACAGCTCGTCGCCCTTCATCCTTTTCAGGGCGGAGGCGACTTTCGCGACTTCGGCGTCGCGAATCACACGCTTCTGCTGCTTGCGCCACTTCCCGATGTAGTCGAAGCGAAGCACGTCGCCGTCGATCTCGACATGACACCCGAGGACCGTGGTCAATCCGAATGTGGACTCCTGCGCCGCGCTCTTGTCGTTGCCGATGCGAAAGAAACCCTGATCGATGAGCCGGATCATCGAAGCGAGGACGCGCTCGCGGTCGAGGGCGTCGCGCTGGAGATCCGCGCGTACGCGTGCTCGCAATCTCGGCAGATGCTCGCCGAATTCGACGACGTGCCGGAACTTCGCTTCCTCGCGCTGTGCGCGGAATCGCGGGTGATAGAGATACTGTGTGCGGCCCTTGCTGTCGATTCCGACCGCCTGGAGCGGGGCACGCTCGCCGCGTGCGATGCGTACGTTTCGCCAGGCGGGTGGAATACGGAGCTTGTGAATGCGTGCGAGGACCTTCCCATCGGCGAGGGGCCGCTCATCGGCAAAGCGATAGGTGAACCCTGATTCCTTTGATCCTTCGCGGCGGATTCCATGCAGGTCGAGATACCAGCGCCGCCGCACTCCCTTAGCAGGCATGACGGGGGGCAATTTTGCGAGAATGGTGCCGCTTGTCCTCACGCCAGCTTCGATTCCTGCTCATCGCTCTCGGCCTCAGCATTGCCCTTACCCGCCTGATGGCGGTGGCGCACAGCCTTTGGGAATGGGATGAGGTTCTTTTCTGCCACTCGCTGCGCGACTTCAATGTCGCGGCGCATCATCCGCACCCGCCGGGATATCCGCTTTACGTCGTGCTCGGACGCTTCTTCCGTTTGTTCGTGGCGGACGATTTTCGCGCGTTGCGAACGATCAATCTCCTCTGCTCGATGTTGATCTTCCCCGGTATGTACTTGCTTGCGCGCGAACTGCGCATGGAAGTCGTGCCGGCGATGCTCGCCGCGGTGCTCACCTGTTTCGCGCCGAATGTCTGGTTCTACGGCGGTACGGCATTCACAGACATTCCCGCCCTTGCGCTGCTGCTTTTTGGCGCGGCGCTGCTCCTTCGCGGACGAACCAGCCGCGCCGCATATTTCGCAGGGTGCCTGATCATGGCGGCAGCATGCGTGATGCGGCCGCAAAACGCGCTGTTTGGCGCGTACCCATGGCTCGTGAGCTCGTGGCCGCGCTGGAAAGAACGGAAGCTCGATCCAATCCTCGGAGGAGTGCTCCTCGTGTCGTTCGTTGGAGCATTCTTCCTCGGCGCTGCGTACTTCACAGGCTTCGATGCATTTCGCGCAGCGCTGAAGGCGCAGAGCGCGTATGTGATGAGTGTGGATTCGTATCAGAATCCGTATCGAGTTCCCTGGTACCGCACCGTTGGAGTCATGCTCGTTGATCCTTACGGCGCAGAGAAGGTGTCGAGGGTCATCGCTGCATTCGCCCTGCTCGGCGCGTTGCGATTCAGACGTCCCGCGCGTGAAGCGCTCGCGATCTTCGCGCCGTTCGTCATCTTCTCGTTGTTCATGCTGAATCCGGATGTCGGCGGCCGCTATTCGACGGCATCGATGCCGTTGCTGATGATTTGTTGCGCCGAGGGCATCCGCTGGATCAGCGCGCCCGTCGACCGGCGTTCGCCTGCGTTTGCCATCGGAGCGCAGTGCGTGATCGCGGGAGTGATCCTTACGCGATTGATTTCATGGACGATGCCCGCCTTACGCGAAGCGCGCCGCCATGATTCACCTCCGATCGAAGCTGCCCGCTGGGTCCGCAGGCATCTCGATCCGCAGAAGATCACGCTCTACGTCCAGAGCGGATTGCAACCGCTCGCCGAGTATCTGCTCGGCGACTACCGGCGAGTCGATGTCCCGGATGATTTCTCGGCCGCATCAGTCAGCAACGTGCGCGATTGCTGGTTCTTGAGTGACGGCATGACGACTGCCTCGGACGGAGTGACATTCGTCCGTCCTCGCAGCCGTGAAATCTACGCGATTTCACGAAAGCGATATTTCGAAGCGTTCGTTTGTCCGCTTGCATCTTCCGTGAGTTATGGACGTGGTTGGTACGGAGAAGAGAGCGGAGGGAACTCCGTGTGGCGTTGGATGGGCGGCCAATCGACCACGTATCTCCCCTCCATGACGGGAGAGGGCGTCCTCGGGATGAGCTTCGATGTGCCGCTCGATGCGGAGCCGAGAAAGCCGATCGTGACCGTCGTCTTCAATGGCACGGTCATCGACCGCTTTCAGTCCGAGGAGACGATGGAGAGGCGGTGGACGGTCGCGTCGAAGAACGGTGGGCCCAACGAACTGATCGTCGAGGTCGATGAAGTGGTGAATCCAATTGCACTTCACCGCGGCACCGACCCGCGCGACCTCGGTCTCCGGCTGCACTCGCTCTCGTGGCGGCAGGCAGGACCGAAGTGACGAGCCGGCAGCGTGCGATGGTGGCGGTCGCGACGGCGATCGTCGCCGTGACGCGGTGGTTTGCACTGTCACTCACGCTTTGGGATTGGGATGAGGCTCAATTCGTCCTTGCACTGCGGCATTACGACATCGCCGCGCATCATCCGCATCCGCCGGGGTTCCCGTTGTTCATCGGTGCTGCGAAGCTGTTGCAGATGGCGGGACTGGATGCATTTCACGCGTTGCAGTCGATCGGTCTCGTCGCGTCCGTGTTGATCGTACCGGTGATGACGCTATTCGCACTCGCCGCTGGAGCGGAATTCACAACCGCGCTCACGGCTGCAATCGTTCTCGCGTTCTTTCCCAATGTCTGGTTTTACGGAGGCACAGCGCTCAGCGATGTTCCGTCGATGACCGCGGTGGTCGCGGCAGTCGGGTTGCTCTTGCGCGGAGGAAGCCTTGCGATGTACGGCGGCGCGATCGCGGCGGCGATCGCGATCGGAGTTCGTCCGCAGAATCTCGTGATTGTGGCCGTGCCTTTCGTTATGGCGATCGTTCGAGAGCGAATGCAAGCGATCGGACCGCTCGTTGTTGCCGCGGGGATCGTGGCAGCGAGTTACGGAGCAGCGATTGCTGCAACGGGTGGTTGGGGGATCTTTCTGGCAGCGTTGCGGAGGCATCAGGCCTACCTCGCGAGCACCGATGCCTGGACGAGCCCGGCGCGGCCACCGTTGACGCATCTCGTCGATGACTTCTTCATCAGACCGTATCGCGCGCAGGTCATCAACATCGTGACGACACTGCTCGCGCTGGCCGCGATCGTCAGGCGCCGGCGATCGACTCTCGTCGCGCTCGCGTCATTTGTACCGTTCTGCCTCATCGCATGGCTGATGCTCGATCGTTTCAGTGCGAGTCGTTTTTCGATCGGTTATGCGCCGCTCTTCGCGATCCTGGCTGCGGATGGGCTCGCGGTGCTCGGCACCCGGATCCGCGCGGCAGGTGCAGCGATCTACGTGGCGCTGATGATCCTCTGGACGTGGCCCGCGTTGCAGATCGTACACACGACGGTTTCCCCTTCCGTCGCTGCCGCCAACTGGGTGCGCGAGCATGCGAAAGGGGTCGTCTACGTCGATCCCGATGTCTCTGCATTTGCCGGCGCGTTGATTCCGGACAGAACCCTGCGAACAGGAGTGTGGAGTGCAGGCCATGACGACGTGCTTCTGCGCGAAGGGCGCGGCGCGATCACGTTTTCGCGCGAGCACGGACATCTCTGGAGACTCGTGCGGCAGCGCTACTTCGACGTTTCTGTCTCGCCTGCCGTATCGCCGTTTCAGTTCGAGGATGGCTGGTACGAGGCCGAATCGAACGGCCCGGAGGTGTGGCGCTGGATGAAGTCCAGGTCGCGCATCGTGGTGAGCGCACCGTGCCGCTCGCTATCGATTGATTTCTATGCTCCGGATTCGCGAGCGACGATCATGATTTTTGCGGATGGAAGACCACTTGATCGGCTCTCCGCGTCCTCGGAGTTTCCTAGGACGTATGCGTTTCATGGCGCGCATGAAGTCGTGATCGAAACCGATCGCGTCGTGCGGAACGGGAACGATCCGCGCGAGCTCGGTCTGCGTCTGAATGGTCTCGAATGCCGGTAGATTCAGTGATGAGTGACGAGTAGAAAGTGACGAGTAAGAGGACCACGGACTCGTCACTCATGACTCGCCACTCGTCACCGTCATTACAACTTGAACGTGAACGACTGAGGGAACCAGGTCTTCACGTGCTTCCCATCCTTCATGCCGGGTGAAAAGCGCGTGCTGCGCATGGCTCTCGTCGCTGCTTCGTCGAGTCCGAAGCCGACGCCTTTCAGCACTTTCACGTCCATGACCTGACCCGTCTCGGAAATCAATGCTGTAAGAAGTACCGTGCCCTCGACGCGCTGTCTTTGCGCGATCGGAGAGTAAGCGGGGCGAACTGCGCTGATCGCGCGCGGCACGGCGTCGAGGTCGTTGACATCGATGACGTCGCCCTCACGGACCGCGGAAACCTGTGCCGGTGCCGGAGCTGCAACGGCTGGCTGGGCTGCTGCAACGGCTGGTTGGGCAGCAGGTTGGGCCGCAGCAGGCTGCGGTGCCGGCTGACGCTGCGAATCGAGGGCAGCCGCCGACGGCGGCCTCTCTTCCGGCGTCGCAGATGCTGGTGCTGTTGCCGGTGCCGAAGCCGCTGCCGCTGGGAGCGGGGCGTTCTTCGACTGCGACTGCTGCAGGTGCTTGGTGTAGTCGGCCTGCAACTTCATCAGCTCTTCCTGATACTTCGCCTTCACCGCGTCCTCGAACGCCTTCTGCTGATCCGCTGTGGAGGTTGCAGGTGCCGTGGATGTCGATGCCTGTGCGACCACCGGCTGGAGCTCGATCTTCGGTTTCTGCGGAACCGGAACCGCTGCCGCCTGGACCGGTTTCGCCGGTGCAGGCGTCGTCTTCTGGTTCATCATGTAGACCCCGGCCCCGATTCCTCCGGCGACCAGGACAGCGGCAGCAATTGCCAGCGGCGCCTTGCTCTTCTTCGGCTCCTCGGTCATCGCGCCGAACATCGGTGTCGCGATCGCGGCGGGTTCCGCAACAGGTACGTTGGCGCGGGTCTGGGGTGCCGCTGGGACCTCGACGTACGCGCCGATGTTGACCTTCGATTCCTTGTCGCGATCGAGCGCTTCGCTCTCCATCTCCTTCTTCAGAAGATTGCTGAGATAGAAGGCGAGGTTGAAGGTCGTCGCGGAATACTTGCCGCTGCCGGCAAGCGCGGCGATGGCCTGCTTCATGTCGTTCATCGATGCGTAGCGGCCATTCGGATCGGGATCGAGAGACTTCGTCAGAATCGCGCGGATGTCATCAGGAAGCGGTGAGCCGCTTGCCGTGCGCGCCGCTCCGACGGTTTGCGCAAACGCGCTGCTCGTGACCGCGTCAGGTGGCTCCACGCCCGTCACGAGCAGATAGAGGATTGCGCCCATCGAGAAAACATCGGTGGTCTTCGCCGGTTCTCCCGAATTGCGATACTCGGGAGGAAAGTAACGGCCGATGTCGTTCGATACCTTTGCATCCTTGAATGACGCGATGATGCCGCGCCCGAGTTGCTGCCCCGCAACGCGAATCTCTCCGCCATCGTCGATCCACACGAACTGAGGAATGAGAGCGCCGTGACTGAGGCGCGCACCTTCTCCGTTGCGCAGTTCCGCGGTGGTCGCCAGCGACAACGAGACTTTTTCGGCGATCACGATCGCTTGATCGAGCGGCAGCGGATTCGGTGTCACACCTTGTCCACCGCGTGCACGGTTCATGATGTGGCGAAGCGAGCGGCCGCCTGCATAGTCGTGAGCGAGATAGGGAATCTCGCCAGCGACGTCGATGACCTGGTTGCGCACGAACGTCACGCCGGTCAGCTGTGGAACGATGGCATGCGCGATCGTGACGTTGGCCGTGAGTGCGGCCCGGTCACCGCCTGTGAGCCGGCGCAGCGCGACCACCGGCCCGAGCTGACTGCCGTCGATGCGCGCGGCTCTCCACAGCTCGCCCAGAGGATCGGTCTCGAGTTTCTTGAAGAGAATGTACTGACCGAACTGTTCGTACGGCTTGTTCTTCGCGGCCATGATGTGAAGCGGACCCCCGGGATTTGCTGGAATAGTCCGAAAGGATAACAGAGAAGGCAGCAGGCAGCAGACAGAAGGGATCTTTGGGGTGCGGACGCCTCGTCCCCATGCTGGCCGGGGGCCTCC
>CAZKID010000209.1:7256-9337 GCA_964552405.1 uncultured Thermoanaerobaculia bacterium | reverse complement strand
GTGCGGTCTTTGGCTCAGTCACGGAGGGCGTTCTGCATCAGGGAAATGTCCCGGTGCTCAGCGTGAGCCGGCCGGAGGATCGGTCGCGTGAGCCGGTCAGCGTGACGAGGATTCTCTGTCCGATCAACTTCACCGATGTGTCACGTGACGCGCTCGATCGCGCCGTTGATCTCGCGGAGTCGTTCGACTGCGAGCTCACAGTCGTCCATGTAGTCGAAGAGGCCGATCGGATGCGCGCCGCGGTGGTCGAGGAAGACATCCGCGGCTGGATCGATTCATCGATTCAGGATCGCTGCACGGTACGCCAGCTCGTCCTTCGCGGAGGAGCAGCGGAGCGCGTGCTCGACTGTGCCGACGACCTCGGCGCAGATCTCATCGTGATCGGAGCGAAACACAAGATGTTCCACGATGTCACGACGATCGGGACGACCACCGAACAGATCGTTCGCTTCGCACGCATGCCTGTGTTCACCGTGCCGTTCGTCGCCAAGGCAAGAAGTGCGAGCGAGGCGCGGGCCATCAAGGCACTGGCGGGTCCGTCATCCTGAGAGGCTGGGTCAAAAGCGAAATGCTGAATGCAGAATCAAAATGCAGAATTCAGAATTGATGTGGCGCTTATCGGGCAAAAAACTCCCGCAGCTCGCTGATCGCGCACCAGCGTGCGATTTCCGAGGCCGAGCGCGGACGCGAGGTGTTTTTCGGCAGCCGCGTCACCAGCCGGCGGAGATGAACGGCATCGTTGATCGCCGGCGTCATACCGGCAGCAACGGCCTTTCGCATCCGGTCGACGATCGCGCTGATTGCCGAGAACCGGTCATGAATCGTTCCGGCCGCCTCATCCTGTTCCGCACGTTCCAGAAGAATCCCGAGCCGTCGCAGCGCCGGCGCATCGTCCTGAATGCGATCGACGAACGCATCCCCGCTCTTCATGGGCTCACTTCCTCTCGCGCAGCGCAACGGTTACGCCCTGCTTGCTCACCTCGCGCGCAAGGATGATCTCGGAACCATTCCAATTCGTACGGCTGCCGATCACTCTGATCTTGTCGCCCGCGACGATCTCGAGGCCACCTTCGGAGAGCACCTGCCTTGGCGCGAGGTGCACCATGACCTCGTTCACCTGACCATTCGCTTCCAGCCGGTCCTTCATGATGACGTAGACACCGAGTGGTCCTTCGCCGGCGTACAACACGCTTCCGCTCAGCGTGATCTCGGTCGACCGATCGTAAGACGGCGCGGCCGCTACGGACGGCAGGGCGAAAAACAACGTGACGGCCATCAGAGCTGCGAAGTACTTCCACATCGCGCACCTCCCTGATGAACAATTTGGTCCCGAGTGAGACTCGCTGATAGTTCACCGATCACAACGCAGGCGTGTCGTTCGCTACGCGAGGTGCTTCCAGCGCGCGGCAACGACGCTGAGCACGAAGAGAATCGACGTGATCCCGGCTGACGATCGTCATCGGCCGGCGCGAGGATTGCGGAGATACGCAACGAGATCGACGAGTTGCTGATCGGTCATCGCGGACGCTGATTCAGCCATCGGCGTCTCATAGATCGTATCGGGATCGAGCCTCGTCCTCGTAGTGATCCTCCAGGCAACCGCCTCGGGTGACGTGGCAACGCAGATCGATGAATGCTGCGCGGCCGCGTATTGCATCGCCGCCCGAAAGCTTCGGTACTGGGTGACGAAGGTCGTCGACAAGATCCTCCTGCCGCGCGTTTCCAGCGATCGAAAAAGAATTACCGAAAAAATGCACCTCGCGCGTAAACTACTTCCACGATGTAAACAGTCGGTTGCCGCCCTCTCCGCAATTTCGCGGACGAAAACGCCTCCTCCGGCCGCCAATGCCTGGCACGTCGCCCGAGGAGGCAACCGTGAGAACCCGTCGGAAGCTGGAGGACCGCAGCACTCTTGATAGCCTGATCCGGCGAGGGAATGCAGTAATGGAGGAGTTGCGTGAGATCGCCACGTCGATGAATGGACACGTATCGAGATTGCGTCGGAACGCGATGATCGCTGAGAACCCGCAGCGGGATGAGGATGAGCGGCGCCGGCACGATTAGCGCGAGGCGCTCTTGCG
>CAZKID010000209.1:0-7246 GCA_964552405.1 uncultured Thermoanaerobaculia bacterium | reverse complement strand
TTCCTTAGGAGCGCTTCACCGCGGTCGTCTTCCTCGTTCCGGAATCTGGGGCAACTCCCGACCGAGGCTCTGCTCGGCGGCCAGACATTGCGCGGTCGGCCTCGCATCGCGGGCCGAGCGTGCCGCGCTCGTATCACGCTCGTTCTTCTCCTCGACCTTCGTAATGGTTCAACCGTCACACGCGCTCACGGACGTACGGCACGGACAGTTGAATCAGGAGAGGCACAACGTGTCAAGCAGGAGCTCTTTATGCGAAGAACCATGTTCTGGATCGGTTGGTCGATCTTCTTTCTCCTGCCAATCGCTTTCGTGACGGAAGCGCTGATAACTCAGAACGTCCCCGCGTTGCCGCCCTGGAAGTGGGCGATCCCAGCGATCGCGTTCCTTCTCATCGTGATGGGCCGGAACCGCGACGACGTGCTCAAGCACCACGTGCTCTGACACGAGCTTGGGTGCCATCGTGGTTCAACGGTCACACTTGTTCGCGGACATACAGCAAGGAAGGGGCGATGAAGATTGCATCAACCTGTTTTGCAATGGCCTGCACTCCGCAAGGTACGACATCAGAGGCGAGACGCAGACCATTTCCTGGACCGTGACGAGTGCGAGCCAGGCAACCAATCAGCGCTCGAAACGTGGTCGATCTGATCGCGTATCTACGCGGCCCTCAAGTCCGGCGCGGCTAGGCGGTGAGCCTCGGCAGCCGTCCGGCAGAGGCAGGGGCCGCCGGGCAAATGAAAAGGGACAGGATCGCTCCTGTCCCTTTCCGAATCTTACGCAGGGTGTCGGTTAGACGACCGTGACGTTCGAAGCCTGCAGGCCTTTCGGGCCCTGCGTCACATCGAACTCGACGGCCGCGCCTTCAGGCAGCGAACGGAAGCCGTTTGCCTGAATCGCCGAGAAGTGGACGAACACGTCGTCACCGTTCTCGCTCGTGATGAAGCCGAAGCCCTTGGCGTCGTTGAACCACTTGACGTTTCCAGATGTCCTCATTGGGTGTATCTCCTTTCTGTGCTGCCTTCGGAGATCAATCTGAGTTCATCCTCGAGCTGGCAAATCACTATTCTCGGACGCTAACCGGAACTACCGGGTTTGAATTCCAACGCAACTCGTGACATTGAGAACGCGCGCGCGTATGGTGTCGATCAACGCCGGGTTCATCTCTCAGGCAGCGAGAAACCCACCGCTGCGAACCCTGCGATTCCAGCCAGGAGAAGAAATGCCAAAACCACGCGCAACCGCGACGAAACGTCTGAGGGAGCAAGCGAAACGCGAACGCCAGCAGCGCAAAGCCGAAAGGCGCGCGAATCGCGAGGCGGAGCCTCAGGAAGAAACACCCGAGGAAGTCGTCGTGGAAGAAAATCTGATGCATTGATGCAGCGAACATCCAACGCGACGTTCCTTGAAGGGGGTCCCATGACTCGCATGAAACCTACTTCATTGTTGGCAGCGGCCTGGATCGGCGTTCTCGCTTTACTGCCCCAATTCGCACGATCGCAAACCTTGCAGCTCATCGAGGTCAAAGCCGACCCACCCTGTTCGACCTGGGGAAACATCAAGTCGTGCGATCCGAATGGCGGCCAGATCAACTGGTACGACACCGACTATCAGTGGAGCCGCCCGCCGGACCAATTCGGTCCCGACGGCTTTACGGTTTCCATGAGCGTCGTCGAGCACAACCCGCCCGATCATTCGAACGCCACAGGTCTCAACCTGAATGGAGGCGGCCTCGTGGTCGACCCGCCGAAGACGGACATTCCGATCGGCACTCCAAATCCCATGAGCGGCAATCTCACCGTCACGGTCAAGCCGCCTAAGAATGCAACGGGCGACTATTGGCTGGTGATCGGAGTCTTCTGGGGTCCCGGTTTCAAGTATCACTACAGGGTCACGTCTGCGAGCTCACCGCCTACGACCACTGGCGGGACGACGACGACCGGCGGGACGACGACCGGATCGTCCAATTGCAATTGGACCGGCAACTGGACCGTCAATCACGAGAATTTCTCGTTCGTGCAGAACGGCGCACAAGTCACCGGCACCGGAATCACCGATCCAAGCTGGCGCCTTACGGGAACTGTTTCCGGCAATGTGTTGACCGGAAAGTGGTCCAACAGCAGAGACAGCGGAAGCATCCGCATCACGATGGGTGCAGATTGCAAGTCGCTCTCATCGTCGTGGGGCGTTGGTGACAACTCAACGACGTTCACCGGCAGCGGTGGTCCGACGACCAACACGGGCGGCACGACAACGCCTGGCGGCGTCTCCGGCATGACCATTCAAGCGGCGCGGCGGCAGGTCATTGCCGGCGATCTCGTCCTCGTTCCTGTCCGGCTCATCAAGGCCACGAACGTCGCGAATATCAATTTCCAAATTTCCTATGATCCAGGAGTTGTCCGGCCGGAAGGAACGCTGACGCGCGGGAACCTGCTGGACAATGCGATCTTCAGCGTCAATCCGAATCAGCCGGGAACGATCTTCAGCGGATTTGCGCAAACGCGCGGATTGTCTGGTACCGGCACGATTCTCAATATCCCCTTCCGCGCAGTCGGAAAGCCGGGCGACCGAACCCCACTCGGCGTCACCGTGACGGCGATCAACGATCCGAGCGGCAACAAGCCGGCGATCGATCGCATCCCCGGGGAGGTCTGGCTCTACGACAAGAACGGCTCGTTCCCGAAGCCGCCTCCCACGGGAGGCGGAACGACAACGCCGCCGCCGAACATCGTATTGGGTGATTGCGATGGCGATGGCTCATTGACGGAGTTGGATGCCGTCTGCGCCCTGGAGATCTCGGTTCGTCTCCGCTCGCCGAATTCGAATCTCGATATCGATCGCAGTGGCGCCGTCGATTCGCGCGATGCCGTGCTCATCCTCCAACGCGCGCTGAAGAAGTGATCGCGGAGAGCTCGATGAAAATGCCACGACGCCTTCGAATTCCATTTGCGATCTCGATCGTTGGAATCGCGCTTCTTACACAACCTGCGTTCTCCGCATCCGTCACGCTGCGCGTTGCAAGTGTCGAGGGCAAAGCCGGAGACACGGTGGATGTCCCGATTACAGCGGTTGCCGCTCCGGGACTCAGCGCAATCCATCTCGAATTGACGTATGACCCGGCGGTAGTCACGCCCGATACAGTCAATCGAGGAACCCTTGCCGGTAGCAACGCGCTCGTGGATTTCAATGGCGCCGATCCCGGCCGCTTATTAATCGGCATTGCGACGCTCGATCCGATCAAAGGCGACGGACCGCTGGCGATTGCGCGCTTCAAAGTCACAGGCAAGTCAGGAACGACAACGGCGCTGACCCCTGACAACTGCAAAGCGTGGGAGAGCGGCACGCACGCCGAAGTACTGGTCACGACAGAACCAGGCAAAGTCACCATACCGAGCGGCGTTCCCTACCTCCTTCTGATTCTTCTCGCGGTCATCATCGTTTGCGTCATCGCCTTGTTGATCCTGATCGTCTTCCTGTTGCGCCGGCGCGCGGCAGAGCAGACGCAAGGCGCGCCAGCGCCTCCTGCGCAAGCCGGCAACGCGTTCCGCAAAGCGGAAGACGACTACTTTCGCTTGAAGGGACAGTTGTCCGCGGGCCGGATCTCGCAGGCGCAGTTCGAAGCTGCGATGAAGAATCTAATGGTGCAGGATGCGCACGGCCGCTATTGGACGGTCGACACGAACACCGGCAGATGGCTGGTCCACGACGGGCGAAACTGGGTGGAAGCGCAACCATACTGAGAAAAAAATCCAAAGCGGCGCGGATCGTGAAGGGCAAGCCATGGAGGGAACACACTTGCCCGATTCGTACGATGAGATTCATGTCTTCGGCGGCATCGCCGAACGCACCGGCAAACAACTCACTCGCGAAGGGGTACGCGGCTGGCGTGGGATCTGCCGCAGCGTGACCGCGCTCGGCGCGAATTCGCGACGCCTCGGAGACGGCTACTACTATCTATCCTCTTCAGCGTGGCCGGCCGACCAATCAACTCTCGACCTGAACCAGACCTGGATCAGCGTCACCTCCAGCTCAGAACGCTCATGAAACCATTCGAGGACCTCCTGGCCGGAGTCCATTCGGCGACCGTCAGCGACGTTGCCGTGCTCGTGCGCGAAGTACGCGTGCGCATCGGAGTGCTCTCCAAACCCGTGACGGTCCGCATCTACTACAAGGCGCGCGAAACCGAGCCCTACACATGTGAGATCTCTGCGATCATGACGACGGCGGACCCTTGCGGTCTCCCGTCAAATGAGACCGGTGCGGCCACGGAGAACGAAGCGCTGCGCCGCGCGATCCGCACGCTCACACAGGACTATGAAGAAGCCGTGCGCCGCGGAGAAATGCCCGACGACAAATGGCTCGTCGACCAGCCTTCCTGAGCCATGCGGGAAAGACCAAAGCCGAAAGGCCCTTATGACCAGCGTATACTCACGTTGCTGAGGAACTCTCCTCTGCTTCCAGCACGGTCGAACTAAGTCCTCCGCCCTGGCTTCACCCACCTTAGCCAACAGGTTCGACCGGCACTCAGAACAGGGCTCACTACTGCTCTGCTTTTCGCTTCTTGCCGGCCAAACGGAAGGACAGCGAATGAAACTGCATATTGGAAATCTCGCCACGAGCGTCACCGAGGCAGAACTGAAGGACATGATCACGGCGATCGCCCCATCGTCCTCTTTGGAGCTCGTCAAAGGTTCAGACGGTCTTTCGAAAGGTTATGCATTCGCGGAATTCGCGACGAACGACGAGGCGCAGGCAGTGATCGCAGGCATGAACGGACGCGAAGTCGCAGGCCAGGTGCTGAAACTCGGCGAAGCCCGCCCCCGCAAGAGTGCATCGGCGCGGCAGTCATCAGGCGCGTAGAGCACATCGAGCATGGAGGAGTCAGCAATGAATCGAATGATTGTCAAACGTGATGTGCGCGCCAAAGTCGCGGTGTCCGAGGCGAACATGCGGAAGGCCGCGTCGCGGCTGCTCGGCACCCGTCTCGTCTCCACGGAAATCTTCTACGTACAGCGAGTCCTGGGTGCCTCTGCGACCCAGGAAGAGCTCGACGAGAAAGTTCTCGCCGTCCGGGCGCTGCCGTGGTCGAGCATCGTCGAAGCCGAGTAGCGCAAAGCGCGGAAGACCCGCGCAGGAGAATTCACAAATGAACTATCTACTGACGTTCGTCGGCGCCGCAATCGTTGTTGCTGCGCTGCTTTGGTGGTACCGGCGTCTCCGCGCCGACGACGCCATGTCGGCGATCACTTCGCGCCGCTCTTCGACATCCATGATCTCGTCCAGGGCACAGTTGATCGATGGCGCGAATCACATTTCTGTAGCGCTGTCGCTCGACGCGACGCAAATCACCTACGAGAATGCGGATTTCGACGCCTCGATCCCGGTCAAGCTGATCGATGAGGTCGAGTACGGCTCCGATCTCGTGACGGGGGGAATTGCGCATGGCGCAGTCCTGCGCGTGCGCACACACGGCCGCGCCATCGAGTTCGTCATGGGGGCCGCGGCCGCCGAACGCTGGTGTCATCGTCTTCCTCCTCATCGGATGAATGAAACCGGCGAAGTTCGCGTCATCTAGAACGGGTCGGCGATGCTCGCATCGCCGAGCACCCGCTCACGCCGGTGGTGACCCTCGTGACGACAAAGTTGTGAGACCATCCGACTTCCCGCTCTATGCCTGCCGTCGGAACGGCGCGGCATAAGATCATCACGAGAAAGCCAGGTTCATCGATGAACTTTTCATCCTTTGGTCTAGATCCCGACCTTCTGCGCGGAATCAAAGAGCTCGGATTCCAGCGACCCACACCGATTCAAACGGAAGCGATCCCGCATGCGCTCTCCGGAAAAGATGTCCTTGCCTGCGCGATGACCGGCAGCGGCAAGAGCGCGGCATTTCTGCTGCCGATCCTCAACCGCCTGATCGCGAAGAAACGCGGGACGACCCGCGCGCTGATCCTGACTCCGACGCGCGAGCTGGCAGCGCAGATCGACGAGCATCTTCGCGATCTCGCAGTCCACACGCCGCTCTCCGGCGCGGCCGTCTTCGGCGGCGTCGGAATGGGACCGCAGGAGCATGCCTTCCGCAGCGGCGTCGACGTCATCATCGCCACGCCGGGCCGCCTGCTCGATCACTTTCAGCATCCCTATGCGAAGCTGGCCGGTCTGGAGATCCTCGTGCTCGACGAAGCGGACCGGATGCTGGACATGGGATTCCTCCCCGACCTTCGCCGCGTCCTCCAACATCTGCCGCTGAAACGGCAGACGTTGTTCTTTTCGGCGACGATGCCGCCGGCCATCGTCGAGTTGTCGCGCGAGATGCTGAAGAATCCCGCCACGATCGCCGTCGAGCGCAAAGCGGCTCCCGCGACCGGCATCACGCAAACCGTCTTTCCGGTATCGCAGGATCTCAAGCTCGAATTACTGCGCGCGCTGCTGCGGCGCGGCGAGATTCAAACGGCGATCGTCTTCACGCGGACGAAGCATCGCGCGAATCGCGTTTACGAACAGCTCGAGCGCGCCAAGGTGAGCGTGGCCCGGATTCACGGCAACCGCAGCCAGCTTCAGCGGACCGACGCGCTGGCCGGCTTCAAGAACGGCCGCTACCGGATTCTGGTCGCGACCGACATCGCTGCGCGCGGCATCGACGTCGAGGCGCTCTCGCACGTCGTGAACTTCGACGTGCCGGGGATGCCCGAGGATTACATCCATCGCGTGGGACGGACGGCGCGTGCGGAGATGACCGGCGACGCCATCACCTTCGTCGCACCGGATGAGGAAAACGATCTGCGTGCAATCGAGCGCGCGATCGGCAAACGTCTGCCGCGCGTGCTGGTCCCCGATTTCGATTACACGCAGAAACCGGCGGAACAGCTGGAGATCCCGATCAAGGATCGCATCGCTGCAATCCGCGCGAGAAAAGCAGAAGAGCGTGCGCGCGCGAAAGCGAAGGCGGAGCGGCGCGCCGCCGCCCAGGCCGCAGCACCTTCGCGGCCGAGTCCTGCGAAACATCAACCGCGGACGCAGCCCGCGCGCCGGAGCGAGCCACCGCGCGAAGGGCACGGCACACCGGCAGGAACGAGCCGCCCCGCCGGCACAGGCGCTCCCGGCGGGCGAAACAATCGTCGCAGACGCAGTCGGCCGTAGTGCTTTTGTAGATCGCGCACTTTCTCGTCCAACTAGATCCCTACGCAGATGAGCTCTCCGTCATCCCGAGCGGGCGACGTCGCTGCGCGACGCGACTGAGTAAGAGAAA
>CAZKID010000208.1:0-9398 GCA_964552405.1 uncultured Thermoanaerobaculia bacterium | reverse complement strand
CCTCCTGGGTTGACGGTTGCGGCGTGGCCAAAATCGAGCGGTTGAATGCGATGTAGTCGAAGCCCATCAGTGATTCCTTTCCTTGCGGACCAGCAGGAGGGCAATCAGCAGAAGGGCGTCCTGCGTGTCGTCATCCTTCGCGTCGGCGAGCAGTGAATTGATCGCCTTCGATGCGAGAACCGCGTAGATCACGAGCGTGTTCTGTTTGATGGGGCGGGGGGTATTCATGCAATGCCGCCTTTGAAAGCGAGTACGTGTTTCGACCAACTCTCACGCTCAGCTTCTTCGACGGCGAGTAGTCGATCCCACTGCTCTGTCGGAATGTGATTGCGGATCGCATTCTCAAGACGATTGCGCAGGTCCCGGGGCGGAATTGCATCCAGCTCATAGCATTGAGTGCGCCCCGTGGCGCGATAAGACGCAGCTCTCCGATCGGAGTCCTTCACGGCGAGCGGAATGAGATCGAACTGCTCAGGATCGCCATCCGATACGCCGAGCCTCGTCCATGTGAACGGCCGTCTGCAGTAGCGCTCCAATTTCTCTCGGAGATCGCGCTCGAGATCGAGCCCGCTCGGATCCAGATCGCCGAGGTAGTACGCCCGTATCGGCTTCTCGATCGCTTCCCACTGCTCCGCTATGTGCGCGGCGTATGAGACCGACGTGTAACCCCGAATGACCGACAAGGGAACGTCGTACTCGCGGGTTACCGGAGCGATGATCCCGCTCATCGCGTCCTTCTCGCAGAAGATGTGCGCGTACTCCGGCAGCGAGTGCCAGAAGTCGAGGCGGTAGGCGTCCCGCGTGGTCTCGGCGAAGTCAGCCAGGCCAGACCACGATGTCGGCTTCTCCGTGTCACGGATGTTGTCGACGATCCAGCTGAACGGCATCACCCGCGCCTCACGTAGTGTCGTCACGATGCGCATGAGAGTCTGGTAGTGCGGCTTCGCGGTACTCGGCAGGAAGCCCGCCGACACGACCCGATAGAAGAGGCCGCGCAGTGTGATCGGGTTATGTTCTGCGGCGAGCTCCGAAGCGACTACGGCCAGCCGGAGCGAGTTGTCGCGCCATGCGCTTGCACCAACGATGAGCGGGTAACTTTCCGGCGTCAGACGGCCGCGAATCACGCCCTCGGCGCGCAGCTTGTCGATTAGTGAATCTAGGTTCGCTTTCCGATCACGGGCTCTGGTGATGCGCTCAACACGGGACGCCACCCGAACGTCATCCCACTCAGCCTCTCTCTTTGTGGCGCCCTCCATGGCTTTCGAAAGCAGTCCCAATACCGAGTCCCAACCCTCGGTCCCTTGGGACTCGCGGGACAGGGACCGGGACAAGGACACACCACTCAAGGTGTCCTGTCCCGAGTTCCAACTACTTTCTTTCTTTAGGGACCGGGACTCGGGACTCATGACTCCTCCTGAGCGCCAGACCGCGCCGCTCGCCACGTCTGTCCGTCGGTGAAGACGTCGCCCCGCCGCTTGAGTACGGTGAGGCTGTTCTTCACCGTCTTGAGCGGCAGGCCTGTCGTCTCGGCGATCTCGCGAGCCGTGGCGCCACGCATGAAGTACTCTCCGCCCGGCGTGAACAGAGCTGTGATGCGGCTCTTCGCCGGAAGGACAGTCTCAACCCCCTCAAGGCGCTCATCGTCGCTCCCGATGCGGTTAAACTCGACGGAGTTGCCGGAGAACGTCATAGCGAAGGTGATCGCGTCCTGCAGCGGACCGAAGGTGTTCTTGACGTGGCGAAGGACCGAGCCGCCGGCGGACGAGCTCGCGATCTGAATAATCGAACGGGAGAGGTTCTGTTTCGCGACCGAGCCGAGCGGTGAAGCGACATCGATCGCCGCGGCCTTCGGCGTGTGATCGATCAAGAGGACCGTGCCGAAGTCGCCCAGGCTCTTCATCCTGAGCGCGACGTCGTCGTTGCTGTTCGAGTCTTCACCCGGCAGGCACGCAGTGAACGAGTCGATGACGGTGAGCGCGGGTTGGTGCTTCTGTATCCAGTTCGCGAGCATCTCGTGCGTCCTCGGGTCCAGGAGCGACTTCGTAACTTCGAAGTACGCGACGTTCGGCGGTGGCGAATCGATCCCGAGGCCGCGGCTGATCGCGAACATCCGGGACAGCCACGCCGATTGATTCAACTCGCCGTCGGCGTACAGCGCGGGTCCGAACTCATCGATCGGGATGCCGAAGAGCTGGCCTCGACGCGCGACCTGTGTGGCGATGTGGGAAGCGACGAAAGACTTGGAGGATCCGCCGTGTGCGAACAGCGTTGTCACAAAGCCGCGCGGAATCCAGCCCGGAACTACCCAGCGTTGCGGTTCGGGTTCGTCGAGCCCGCCGATGAACTTCGGCTCCTTGATGTCGATTTTCGGTGAGGAGGGGAAGTTGCCGGCGATGACCCGCGAAGCGGGTTCCGGGTCTCCGTCATCAGAGCGGCTTTCGTGATGCCGATCATGGTGTTGCCGATGTTGTGCACGACCCGCCCGAACATGTGAAAGATCGCGCGGTTGTGCAACACCAGAATTCCAGCCCGAGTTGAACGTTCGGTCGATCTCAACCTCCGTCCAGGGTCCTCGTGAGCACTCCCATCGATGTACCGCTTCGAGAATCCGCTCCCAGATCTCACGCTTCCGATCCGTGCGACGAGCGCCAGCGAGCAGTGATCCGAGATTGAAAGACGATTTGTTCAGCTGGTCTGATTGCTCACCCGGACGTGCGGTTGAGAGCTTCGCGATCTCGTCGTCGATCGCAGCGTTGACGTAATCGCTCTCGATCGGCTCAATGACCGGTGTCATGTTGTCGATCCGCGGCTTTGATCCGAATTGCGAGGTGACGATCTTCGGATCGAGCATCTCATTCCATTCGTTGTAGACCTCAGCGAAGAAATCCGCGCCAGGCGCGTGCGACGGAAAGAAGTACGCGCGGCCCGCGTCTTTGCACTTCTGATCAACTACGAGCTCGACACCGAATCGTCGGAAAGTCGTCTCGACCATGTTCGTCGCCGCCGCGTGAAAGGCCGGCCAATCAATACCCCTCACGGGCCGAGTGAGCGGGAACACGAGGCGGTATCTGATCTCGTCGGGCGAGTGGCTGTGTGTGGTGTAGAGGACGACGGGATAGCCCATCTTCTCGAGAGCATCTGCGGCGGCTCTTAGGTCGCTGCCGCAGTCGATGTCGAAGACACACAAACCGACCAAGGCCACGTCGGACTTGTTGCGGCTACCCCCGGCAACGAATTGCGCCGGCGAAAATAGTTGAGCGTCCTCTTTGCGAGCGTTTTCCTTGTGAGCACGCAACGCCGTGGAGATCTGAGGCCACGACCTCTCGATGCACGTGGGCTTCGTCATCTCCAACGATGAGAAGAGCGAGAGCACGAACATCTGCGGTCGCTGTTGCAGCTTTGCGTTAGGCGCGCCCATACGTTCGATTAGGCGGCCACCTTCTGATGACGAGCGGCCACGAGGTCGGTGACGAGCTTCTTGATGTCGTCGTCGGAAGCGCCGCGCACACGCGCTGCGTTCACGGCCTCGATTTCTTCCGAAAGCCAGGCAGCGAACCGCCGGCCGAGCTTGATCGATGGCGGGAAGAGTCCCTCGCTCATTTCCCGGTAGATCAGCGAGACCGATTTGTTTGCCTGAGCTTTCTGTACATCTGCAAGTCTGAGAAACATTCGCGACCTCCTTGTTGGCGCTAGGCGTTTCGTGGAACGCTGTGCAATCGCTAACGGAGTGTCGCAACGCGACATTCAAAAAGCTACGCGATGCGGACATGAAATCGGACGTGTATTTCTCGCGAAAATGTCCGAGTCGAGTCGGTGGCTAACTATCGAATGCACCACGGATCGCCCCATCAGACTGACGTCTGCCGGCGTGGTCACGACCCGCTTTTAGATTGTGATGGGGTAGCCACCGGGGTATTTAGGTTGCGCAGGACGTGCAACCTTCAGACAGGACGAGGGTTAGGCAGGAACTTCAATTCCCGCCGCCTCCACCAACGACTCCACGATCACACACCGTCGTGGCACGCGGTACCGCATTTCGCCCGGCGCACTCCTAACCTCTTCTCATGCGCCTGCGCTGGCTCGGGTTTGCGCTCGGCATCGGCTACTGGTTTCTGGAGTCTCTGCTCCACACGTTCGTCTTCCACACGGGCTTCTTTCGCCAGATGCTCGTCTGCGCGCGCGATCCCAATGAGCTCTGGATGCGCGCGATCATCGTGCTGCTCTTCAGCGGATTCGGCTTCGTCGCGAGCCGCGAGCTCGAGGTCGCGCGCCATCTGAAAGAAGAAGGCCGCGAAATCAGCCGGCTGCGTCACATCGTGGACGACGTCCAGGAGACCGTGAGCAGCGGCTCCAGACCGGCGGAAGAGACCGACGATCTCGCCGCGCTGTCACACGCGCTGAACGAGTTGCCAGCGATGCTCGACGCGCGGTTCCGCGAGCTCCATGCAATCCTCGAGGTCACGCGCGAGATCAATCGCGGCATGCTGTTCGAGCAGGTGCTCGACAAGGCCTACGACGTTCTGCGCACCGTGATTCCCTACGACCGCCTCGGTGTTGCGCTCATCGAAGACGACGGAGCCACCGCGCGCGCGTGCTGGGCTCGCTCCGACGGCATGCGCATCCTCCTCGGCCGCAATTACAGCGCGCGGCTGGAAGGCAGCAGTCTCGAAACGATTCTGCAAACCGGCGAGCCGCGCATCCTCAACGATCTCGATCAATACCTCGACGAGCATCCCGGCTCCGTCTCCACGCGGATGATGGTGATGGAAGGGATTCATTCGAGCCTCACCTGCCCTCTCATCTCGTCCGGCAACGCGATCGGCTTCATCTTCTTCTCCAGCCGCGGCACGAACGTCTACCAGAACGTCCATGTCGATCTCTTCCGGCTCATTGCCGGCCATCTGTCGATCGTCGTGGAAAAGGGCCAGATGTATCAACAGATCCTGCAGGAGAAGCAGAAGTCGGAGACGCTGCTCCTGAATGTAATGCCGGCGCGGATCGCCGAGCGTCTGCGCGCGGGCGACGAGACCGTTTCGGAGATGCTCGACGACGTGACGCTGCTGTTCGCGGACATCGTCGGCTTCACCCCCTTCGCAAGCCGCTTCCCGCCGGAGCGCGTCGTCGCCGTTTTGCGTGAGGTCTTCGTTCTGTTCGACGATCTCTGCGACCGGTATGGCGTCGAGAAGATCAAGACGATCGGCGACGAGTACATGGCGATCACCGGCACGAGCGGAGCGCGTGGCCGCCTCGCAGCCCGCGACATGGCTCACTTTGCGCTGCACCTCCTGCAGTCCGTGAAGCACGTTCACTATCCCGACGGCGAGCCCGTTCATATCCGCATCGGTCTGCACTGCGGCCGCGTGGTCGCTGGCGTCATCGGTCAGAAGAAATTCGGCTACGACGTCTGGGGCGATGCGGTGAACGTTGCCAGCCGCATGCAGAGCACCGGCTGTGCGGATCGCATTCAAGTAACCGAATCCGTATACGAACTGCTCCGCGACGATTTCGATTTCGAGCCTCGCGGCTTGATTCCCGTCAAAGGCAAAGGCCCGCTGCCAGCATGGTTCCTCAGAGCGTGATGGCCTTCGCCATCACCACATACCGCTGATGCGTCCCCGGCCGCACGGCATCGAACGGATAGCAGGTGATCAGGGTGAGCTGCTGCGGCGCCGTCGGCGCGAGCAGGAACGTGTCGCGATCCGTCGCGATGCGCTTCGCCGTCACGCGATAGCGGATCAACTTTCCTTTTGAGGTCTGCAGCACGATCTCATCGCCGATTCGCACGTCGCGCAGCAGGGAGAACTGCGTGTCGCGATGCGCGGAGATCACGCAGTTGCCGCGCTGACCGGGCAGCGCGGTGCCATCGACATGACCCGGTCCCCAGGCGAGCGTCCGGCCGCTCGCACCCGCCAGCACGACGTAGGCGTAGCCGAGGCGCGGGAACTCGATCTTCGCGATGGGAGTGGTGTCGGCCCAGCGCCACGGCTTGACATCGCGCTCGCCGCGCAACGTACGGTCCCACGCGCGCTGCAGCAGCGCCTGACCGACCACGCCTTTCGCGTAGATGCGCACCGCATCGCCAAAGAAGATCGCGCCCATGAGTGCAAGGATGCAGCTGATGGTTAGCCTTGGTTTCATGATCGTCTCGCCATCACTGCTGCCGCGACGAAGAAGAGCGAACCGAGAAGCAGGAACAGCGGCGCGGGCGTCGCCGTGGAAGGAAGCGAGCCATCCTCATTCTCCGCACCCTCTGGGAGATTCACCGGTAGGCGTTGCGTCTGACACGGCTCGGCCGGCACGCCGGCCGGGGTCACATCGACCGCGACCAGACTCGTGAACTGCGACACGAGATGGTGCGCCAGCGCGAGCTCGATCACCTCGTGCTTCACGTCGCTGTTCTCCGCGGCGACCAGCGAATCCATGAGCGACTCGATCTTCTGACGCGCCCACAGCTTGTCGATGCCGGAATCGACACTCCCCGCTCCGAGCGATTGCGCATCGCTCCACGGCCGCGTCCCGACGCTTCCCGTCACCACTGCGCGTCCGCCGCGGCGCGACATCCGCGCCACGAGGATCACCGGCTCTCCCGCATAGAGGTCCGGCACGCGCGCCGGCCACACCTCCGCCGTTTCGTCATCGACACGCACTGCGACATTCGTGAGCACGGGGCTCTCGAGCTTCGTGAAGAGCGACGTCATCTTCTCTTCGACTTCGCTCACACCGCCGATGTAGGTGAACGTTCCGCGGCCGAAGCGCGCGGCACTGCTCATGAAGTGCGAATTGGGCGCGGCGCCGATTCCGACGGTGAAGAGCCGGCTGCGGCCCAGTCTGGAAGAGATCAATGCGAACAGCTCGTCTTCGTTACTCACCTGTCCGTCCGTCATGAAGACGACTTGCCGCACCGTCGTCGTCTCCTCGGCGCGATCGTCGCGCAGCGCCGCCTCGAGCGCGGGCCGCATCTCGGTGCCGCCATCCGCCTCGAGACCGTCAACCCAGCCAGTCGCCTGGTTGATGGCGTCGAGCGTCGCCGGCCTCGGCTCGGTGAACAGCGAGTGCATCACAGAGTTGAACTCGATCACGTTGAAGCGATCGCTCGACGCGAGACGCGAAAGCGCGAACTTCAAGGCGCTCTTCGCTTCGTTGATCGAAGTACCCGACATCGAGCCCGACGTGTCGATGATGAAGATCGACTCGCGCGGCAGGCGCACCTGGTTCGCCGCGGCCGGAGGCATCAGCATGATCAGCGCATAGCGATCGTTACCGCTCGACTGCACGAACGTCGCGGCCTTCGGCTCGCTGCCGAGGATGGGCTTCCAGGTGAGCTCGAAGTCGTGATCGCCGGCGACGGATCCGCCCGCGAGCGTCACTTCATAACGCGAGCCGGAGAGGGCGCGCTTGTCGATCGCGTGGTAGGTGCTCGTGATCTCGCTGAGCGAGAGACCGGCGTCGATGTCCGCGACGAGGGAGACGCGGTTGCGGCGATTTGGGTCGACCGGAGGGTTGGACAGGCGAGGGCGCCTGTCCTCCACTGAAGGCGGCTCGTAGCGCTGGCCGATCGTCAGCGGAAAGCGCGCGCGGAAGGCACCGTCTCGATACTCGACCGTCTGTTGATAGTCGATCGTGACGACGACCTCTTCGTTCGAGGCGATGTTCGCGATCGTCACGGTGAAGAGATTCGGGCGCTCCTGCGTCATCAGCGACGCATGCTTCCCTTCGCTCTTCGCCTCTTCGTACACACGCTCCGCTTCTTCACGGACCCTGAGCTGACCTTCAACGACGCGGCTGCCGATCGTCATTCGCAGACGATCGACCGCAGAGTTCTCAGGCAACGGAAAGGCGTAGATCGCTTCAACGCACATCGGTGCGCTGTTGTGAAAGCGTTGCGTGACTTCGCCGCGGAGAATCATCCCCTCGACGGTCAATCGGACATCGGTGTTGACCGGCTCCGCCTCGGCGTAGATGCCGGGCGGCGTCGTCTTGACGAGCAGCATGCCGCTCTGCACGTCTTCCAGTTTGTAGAGGTTCTGAGAACTCGCCGCAGTCGCGGCAACGAGAACAACCATGAGGAACAGGACTCGGCGCACGGTTTCTCCTTCCGAACACCATTCAGTAAGCGTTCGGATCTCGAAGCTGCGGAGGCCGAGTTGGATCAGGACGAAGGAATGATTGTGGCGAAAGCGTGGCGCGCCATCACATCGCGCGATCGCGGCGCAATCGCGCGGCAGCCCAGACGAACAACGCGAAGATCACGAGTCCGCCAATCAATCCGGGACTCATGAGAAAGCGAAACGGCGTGATGTGTGTGTGCGGATCCGTCGGAAATCTGCCTTGCATGACGACAGCGTCCATGCCATTCCCGCCGAGGCGTTCTCCAAGGAGTTGCGCGAACGCCGAGGTGCCGAAGACGATCCTCTCCATGAATCCGATGACCACCAGGGGCACGATCGCCCAGAGGAATGGCGCACGACGCGCCCACGCGGAGACGAAGAAGAGCCAGCCGTAGATCGGCGCGATGTAGAGCGCGTGCACCGTCATCAGGTGATAGAGCAGGAGCAGCGAGCGCGAAAACGGCGCGATCGTGTCCCACAACAGCGCGACGTTCGCAGGATGCGGTGAAAGGACGAGCGTGCTCATCGCCAGCATGCAGGCCCACGCCACGAGCGTGATGAGCCACGTCAGCACGGGCAGGATGAGAATCGGAATGGCGGCCTTGGCGAGTACCGTCGTCAGATCCGAGACAGGCAGCGACTTCCAGAACAGCGAACTGCGGTCGCGCCGTTCGCCATAGAGCGCATCGAGACAATAAAAGGCGGCGACCAGCATCAGTACGAGCATCTGCAAGCCACTGAGCACGTCGTACGTCCACGTGATCGAGGGCTGAGGCGTCGCATGAAGCGCTCGCATCTTCCCTGGCAGCTGCGAGAGCGGAACGACGAAGCCGAGCATGAACACGACACACGCGCCGAGCGGCGCAAGATAGAGCGAGCGGTTCTCCCAGAACTCGCGGCGCAACTGCCAGTAGATAGCGTTCATCGCATCCCTCCCAGAACGGCGACGAACAGGTCGGCGATCGATGGCGTGCGCACCTCGCCCAACGCCGCGAGGCGTTGCCGATCGACGCCGCCATAGAGAAACGCGCTGCGCCCGAGCAACTGGCGCTCCTGCATCGGCTTCAGCTCCCGCGCCGCCTGCGCATTCTCCGGCTTCACCATCACCTCGGCATATCGCGATTCGATCTCGTCCATGCTGCACTCGAACACCTTGCGTCCGCGATCGATGAACACCACGTCCGTGAGCACGTGCTCGATCTCTTCGACCTGATGCGTGCTGACGACGATCGTCCTGCTGTTGTCGAAGTAGTCGTTGAGCAGCGAGTCGTAGAACTTCTTGCCAAAGAA
>CAZKID010000207.1:0-9424 GCA_964552405.1 uncultured Thermoanaerobaculia bacterium | reverse complement strand
GAGGCTGGCCTGCAGCATGTGTTAGAGGCGAAAGCGACGCCCCAGATGGGGTTGCGTGTAGTGATAACCGAGTACTGAGTGATGGGTTCTGATGTCTGAGTGGGGCAACGATACTCAGAACTCAGAACTCAGAACTTGGTTCTCAGCTATCCTCAATCCCCACACATGAAGACTCTGCTGCCTGCACTCTTCCTCGTTGCCGCATGCGCATCGGCTCCTTCCGCGACGCCGCCGCGTTGGACCGAAGTCCCGGCGCCGATCCTCAACGCGTTCTGCGCAAAGATTCGAGGAGAAGGCGTCTCGCACGAGTCGCTGCTTTCCGTGTTGAAGACGACCCGGCCTCTGATCAGCGCGAACTCGCTCGGCGCGCTCGGCGCTTCCTTCGGCAAACAGGGCAACTCGGCGATGATGGCCGACGTCCTCAACTCTTCGTTGCAGCCGCTTCCCCTGGCAGTCACGCCCGGCGGCAACTGCAACTGGCGTCCGGTCGAAAAGTTCGACAAGACACGAGACCACGAGACGCTGATCGTCGAGTTCTCCGCTCCGTTCGTGAATCCATTCACGCGCGGCGAGTCCGGTCTCTTCGCGCGCATGTCGGTCGGCGGGCAGGCGCCGCAGTGGTACTGGATTCCCGTCGCCGAGCACAACGGCGCGTGGGCCATCGGCATCGTGCTGCCTCTCGACCTGCACGAGGAGTAACACGCGATGAGCGAACCGATCACCATCCGTAGTCAGACCTCGTTTCGGACTGAGATCGATGCGGGCAACCACACGATCATCGCCGACGAACCAAAGTCAGCCGGCGGAAATGATGAAGGTCCCACGCCGTACGATCTCCTCGCGTCCGCGCTCGGCGCGTGCACGGCGATGACGCTTCACTTCTATGCCAAACGCGAGAAGATTCCTCTCCAGGGCGTCGAAGCAGTGATCACCAATGACCGCATGCACGCGAAGGACTGCGCCGATTGCGTGACCACCAGCGGCTACATCCATCGCTTCGACGTGAAACTTAGACTGCTCGGCGACCTCACTCCGGAACAACGCACGACACTCATCGGAATCGCGCGCCGTTGTCCGGTCTACAAGACGCTGACATCGGAAATCAGGATCGAAGAGAGCCTGGAGAACGAGTTCTGAGTGCTGAGTTCTGAGTGCTGAGTGGGGAGGCGGGACTCGGCTCTCTCCAACCAAAAACCGGGCTCGGGCCCGGCCTTTGACTTTCTCGCCCCTGACTTCCTATCCCGCGGCGACGCCCCACGTCTCCAGCCAGTACTGCAGCATCACCACCGCCCAAAGTGCCTTCGCGTGATTCGCCTTGCCGCTGCGATGTTCATCGAGCAGCGCGCGCACGCGCGATGCGTTGAGGAGTCCGAGCCGCTCGGGGGCGAGCAGCCGATCCACTTCGCCGCGCAGTCCGTGATTGATCCACGACGCGATCGGCACCGACAGGCCGCGCTTGCGCCGATAAATCACATCCTTCGGCAGCCACTTCTCCGCGGCCTTCTTCAGCACCCACTTCGTTTCGAAGCCGCGCACGCGCAACTTCGCGGGCAGAGACATCGCGAACGACGTGAGGAAGTGATCGAGATACGGCGCGCGCGCTTCGACCGAGGAGAGCATCGTCGCGCGATCGACTTTCACCAGGAGGTTGTCGCGCAGGTAACTGCGATAGTCGAGCAGCATCGCACCGAGGAGAGGCTCATCGCGATACGGCCCCGCATCGGGCAGCTCGGGCATTTCCGTATTCGCCGCGATGTCCGCCGGCAATCCTGTGCCGAACCACGACAGGTGACGCTCGACCCACGGCTTCTCCGCATCGGAGACAAATCGCTTGAGCAGGAACTCGAGCGTGACTTTCTTCCCCGAGCTCGGAAGCTTCGCAACACCCCCGCGAAACGCCGAGCGAACAAACGACGGCAGCGCATCGTACGCCGGCGCGATCTTGTGGCCGATGTAGGTCGGATAGCCGCCGAACAGCTCGTCGGCACCTTCGCCGCTGAGGATCACCTTCACGTGCTTCCGCGCTTCGCGCGCGAGCAGAAACGTGGGCAACACTGCTGGATCTGCGATCGGCTCCGCGACTCCCGACGTCACGCGCTGCAACGCCTCGAGCAGCGTTTCTTCGTCGATGCGCACCGGGATGTGTTTCGTGCGCATCCACGCCGCGAGCACCGCCGCCTCCTGACTCTCGTCATACGACGCCTCGGCGAACTGCGCCGAAAACGTGTGCACTTTGTCGACGCCAATCGCGCGCGATGCGAGCGTCGCGAGCAGCGATGAATCGAGCCCGCCGCTGATGAAGACGCCGACCGGGACATCGCTCATCACCTGCTTCGTCACCGCGTTCTCGAAGAGCCGCTGCAACTCGGCGACGGCTTCCGACGGTGAGCGATCGACGATCTGGAACGCTGCGGGATCCCAATAGCGAACGACATGCTGCCCCACTTCGCTGAAGCGGATGTACGTCCCCGCTTCGACGCGGCGAATCGCCTTGAACATCGTCCGCGGCTCGGGGACGTAGCCGAGGCGGAGGTATTCAGAGATCGCGATGGGGTCGAGCTCTTTCGAGATCTCCGGATGCTTCAGGATGCACTGCAGCTCGGACGCGAAGAGGATCTCGCGGCCGGCTCGCGTGTAGAAGAGCGGCTTCTCGCCCGCGCGGTCGCGCGCGAGGATCAGCGTGCGCGTCCGGTTGTCCCAGATGCAGAGGCCGAACATGCCGTCGAGCTGCGAGATCGCGCCGGTGCCATGCTCGAGATAGAGCGGCAGGATCGACTCGACGTCGGAATTCGAGCGGAAGGGATAGTCGGGATACTTCGCGCGGATCGACGCCGCGTTGTAGATCTCACCGTTGCACTCGAGCCAGACCTGCGAGCCGGGTGCAGCGAATGGTTGGTCTGCACGCTCATGCAGATCGATGATGCGCAGCCGCGCCGTACCGATGATGGCGTGCGGGTTCGTGAACATCGCGTGGCCATCCGGCCCGCGATGCGCGAGGGCCTCGCTCATCTGCATGGCGAGGTCGGGAAACCGCAACGCGGTCCCACCCTCCGAGATCATTCCGTAGATTCCGCACATGGGCTAAAAGAGTGACGAGTGATGAGTGACGAGTGACGAGTGACGAGTAACGAGTAACGAGTAACGAGTCTACCTTCTACTCGTGTCTCACGACTCGTCACTCACCGCTCGTCACTCACCACTCGTCCTCACGACTCGTCACTCACCACTCGTCACTTTCTTACTCACTTGTACCCCGCGAAGTGCGCTGCCGAGGCGATGAGCTTGTGGCCGCGGGCCTCGAGGAGTGCACGATTCGCCCGATCGTCGTTCCTCACGACATAAATCCGGTCGGGACAGCACTGCATATCGGCTGGAGGGCGCCGGACATTCCACTCCCCTCCTGCGAATGCGTCGTAGTGCCTGATGATGTAGTTGCTCGTGAACTCTTCCGCATCGGGCGTCACGACCACGATCGGCTTGCGCAGATAGAACTGCAGGGAGCCGGTATAGGCCTCGACGCCGACGATCTCCGTCGACGGCCGCACGTACGGCCTCAACTGCTCGGCGAACAGATGCGCGGACCGCCGCTCGCCGATCGCTGTCAGCAGCGGATTCGCGGCAATCGGCATCACGATCACGGGAAGCGACAGCGCCACGATCACCAGCTCGCGGCGCTTCACGAGGATCGCAATGATTCCCGCGACCAGGGCCACGATCCCCAGCGCGATCGCTGAAGTCTTCGCCGGCCCTAGAAGCTCGGAGCGCATCTTCAGGAACGGTGGAGCGCCGATGAGCACCGCACCGGCCACGATCCAGGTGATTGCTGCCGCGCGAAAGCCCTTCGTCGCTCGCGCGATGAGCAACGCGACGGCGGGCATCACCGGCAGAATGTACTGCGGCCGCTTGGACTGCGAGATCGAGAAGAAGAGAAACGGGATCGCGATCCAGAGAAACGCGTAGAGCGTCGCCCGATCGCGCTCCGTCCAGCGCGACTTGATGCCGGCGATCGCCGCAATGGCCCATGGCAACGCGCCGCCGATCAGATACGGGATGAAGTACCACGGCGGCCCGGTGCGCTTGAGCGCCTTCGTCGCGAGCCGTTGCGCGGTCTCGGTAACGATCACGTAGTGAAGAAAGTCCGGAACGACCCGCGTCACGCCGTACACCCATGGCGCGACGATCACGACGAATGCGGCGAGCCCCCACCACGACCAGAGCGCGCGAAATCGCTTCTCCTTGATCGCAAACGGAATCGCGATGATGAGCGGAAGCAGAATTGCGACAGGCCCCTTGGTGATGACACCAAACCCGATCGCCGCCCAGGCGATGGCACTTGCGCTCGTTGCGGTGTCCCGCCCAATCGCCTCATAAAACGCAACGATCGCCACCACGACAAAGAACGAAAGTGCCGAATCAAAGATCACCGTTCGCGAAAACGCCAGCACCAGCGGCATCGAGAGAAACGCGATCACCGCCACGCACGCCGCCTCGAAATCCCACACGCGCCGCGCAAACCAGAAGAGCACCGCCGCGGTCGCAAGCGTGAACAGATACGCAGGCAGCCGCGCCGCAAGCTCGGTCGGCCCCAGCACCTCCATCGCCAGCGCCTCGGCTGCGAAGTAGACGACCGGCTTGTCGAGATACGGCATGCCGTCGATGCGCGGCATCACATAGTCGTTCGTCTCCGCCATCTCGCGTCCGACTTCGCCGTTGCGCCCTTCATCGGCGTCGTACAGCGGAGTCGAGCCGAGGTTGGCCAGGAGGGCGAGGGCGACGACGGCGATCCAGATGAGGAGCAGTGTGTGAGGACGGGTCAAAGCGCGGGCGATGATAGCGCTACACTCTACCGCCCATGAAATCGGTGCCCCTGCTCCTCCTCCTGTCGACGCCGCTCTCCGCTGCTTCGCTCGCCGTCCCGCCGGACGTTGCGACCGCGCGCGACACCATCCGCCCGGCGGGTCTCGCGTCGCACATCCGTTTCCTCGCGGACGATCTTCTCGAAGGACGCGAGACCGGAAGCCGCGGCTTCGAGATCGCTGCGCGCTACGTCGCCTCACAATTCGATGCACTCGGCCTCGCGCCGGGCGGCGGAGACGGCTCATGGTTCCAGCGCGTTCACTTCCGCACGGGCCGCATCAACTATCCACACTGCAGCTTCGTGCTGCATGACGGTATAGATGACGTCCGTCTCAACGCGATGACCGACTACATCCTGCGGCCCGGTCTCCGCATCGAAACCGACGAGATCACTGCACCATTCGTTTTCGCAGGCTACGGGATCTCCGCTCCTGAGCTCGGCGAGGACGACTACGCGTCCATCGACGTCCGCGGAAAGATCGTCGTCGTCATCAGCGGTGCACCGGCGCGCTTCCCCAACGACCAGCGTGCGTATCACTCGGGCGGGCTCGTCAAGTCGGAGAACGCGGCGGCAAGAGGCGCGGTGGGAATCATTACCATCCGAAGCAACACGGATGATGCGCGCACATCGTTCGAACGGATCGCCGCGCAGAGCGAGCTCCCATCCATGCGCTATCTGACGGCAGAAGGCGACGTTGCAGACTCACCCCAACGTATTCGCGCGAATGGCTTGCTGAATCGCGCGGCAGCTGCACGTCTCTTCGTACATGCGCCGAAGAGCCTGGCCGAGATTCTCAACGCGGCGGAGAAGGAGCCGCCGCGTCCATTCGCGCTCAACATCAGTGCCACGATTCACACGGCAGCGACACTCTCCGTTGCCGACAGCGAAAACGTAGCCGCGATCCTCCCCGGTTCCGATCCGGCGCGACGCGATCAATACGTCGTCATCTCCGCCCACCTCGATCACCTCGGCGATCGCGGTACGACGGAAGACCGGATCTACAACGGCGCCTACGACAACGCTTCGGGCTCCGCTGCGCTGTTGGAAATCGCCCGAGCGTTTGCCGCGCTGCCACAGGCACCAGCGCGATCGATCCTCTTCGTCGCACTGACGGGCGAAGAGAAAGGCGAGCAGGGCTCGGAGTACATCGCCGCCCATCCGCCGCTCGAGCGCGGCTCGATCGTCGCCGACATCAACATGGACATGTTCCTCATGCTCTTCCCCACGAAAGATGTGATCCTGCTCGGCGCCGAGCACACGTCACTCGGCCCGCTCGCGCAAGCGGCGGCGGAGACGATGGGGTTCGAAGTCAATCCCGATCCGATGCCGGAAGAAGTGCGGTTCATCCGGAGCGATCAGTACTCCTTCGTAAAGAGCGGCATCCCGTCGATCAGCATCAAGACGGGGATCCACAGCTCGGATCCGGCAATCGACGGAGACAAAGTCACGCGCGAATGGCTGCGCACGATCTATCACTCCGTCCACGACGACATGAATCAGCACTTCGACTGGCCGACCGGAGTGCGCTACACGCAGATGAATTTCCTGCTGGCGTGGAGCGTAGCGAACGCGGTGGAAAAACCGCGGTGGATCGATGGAGATTTTTTCGGGAAGCGGTTTGGTGGTTGAGTTTATCCCGAGCGTAGCGAGAGATCAGCGGAGCAGTCGAGCGAGTCGGGTTCATACGAATGATCCTGCCGGTGTAGCCGCTGATCCCTCGCTCCGCTCGGGATAAACTGGAGCACCCTGTTACCATTAACACCATGCCACTCCAGCCCGACGAGATGCTCGGGCCCTACAAGATCGTGGGCCTTCTCGGCGAAGGAGGCATGGGCGCGGTTTATCGCGCGCGCGACACGCGCCTCCATCGCGATGTCGCGATCAAAGTTCTGACGGCGATCACCCTCGATGATCAGGAGCGTCTGGCGCGGTTCGAACAGGAAGCGCGTGCGACGGGGATGCTCAACCATCCCAACCTGCTGACGATCTTCGACGTCGGCAATCACAACGGGACACCGTACCTCGTCAGCGAGTTGCTCGAAGGGGAGACGCTGCATTCACGGCTCACGAAGGGTCCGATCCCGGCGCGGAAGGCGGTCGAGATCGCGGCACACATGGCCGAGGGGCTCGCGGCCGCACACGACAAAGGAGTCGTACACCGCGATCTCAAGCCCGACAATATTCACATCTCGCGCGAAGGGCGGGTGAAGATTCTCGACTTCGGCATCGCGAAGCTGAATCCGAAGAGCGGTGCGGATGGCCCGACGTTTCAAGTCGCCGCCACAGAGCCCGGCATGGTGCTCGGCACCGTCGGCTACATGTCGCCGGAACAGGTGCGCGGCGAGATCGTCGATCAACGTTCCGACATCTTCTCGTTCGGCACGATCCTCTACGAGATGCTGACCGGTGAGCGCGCATTCAAACGCGGCTCATCGATCGAAACACTGAGCGCGATTTTGAAAGAAGAGCCGCGCGATTTGACCGATGTACTGCCGAACATTCCGCCGCCGCTGGAGAGACTGGTGCGGCGCTGCCTCGAAAAAGATCGCGAGCTCCGCTTCCAGTCCGCGCGCGACCTGGCCTTCAACCTCGAGACGATGTCGGGGATGGCGATGCCAGCAACGCTGTCGCAGCCGATGCCGCACAACGCGGGATTGGCGGCCACGTCGCCGCCCTCCCAGGCGAGCTACACGCCGACGATCCGAACCGCCACACCGACCGCTCATCGGCAGCCGATGACCTCGGCGACCACCGCGCATCCGGCAGAGAACAAGACCATGGCACGGCCACGCACCGTGCTGACGAAACCAAAACCGCGCGTCTCTCCACTACTCCTCACGCTGCTCTTCATCGTCGCGGTTGCAGGCGCCGGCTTCGGCGGCTGGTGGTTCGCGTTGCATGGCGCGGGAGAACAACCGGACGTCTCGTATCGCCGCATCACGTTCCGCCGGGGCGAAATCCGCGGTGCGCGCTTCACGCCGGATGGCGACACGATCGTGTACAGCGCAGCGTGGGAAGGACAGCCATCCGCTCTCTTCGTGGCAACGCGTCAGAGCACGGAAGCGCGACCGCTCGGGATCAACGATGCCGAGCTGCTCGCAGTCTCGAAGTCGTCCGAGCTCGCGATCATGTTGCGCCGCGATCGCATCACAGGGGTCGGCACTCTTGCACGCATTCCTCTGGCCGGCGGCATGCCCCGCGAAGTGTCCGACGCGACATCGCGCGCGGACTGGATGCCCGACGGCGGACTCGCCGCGGTGCGCATCGTCAACAGCAAGTATCGGATCGAGGCGCCGGCCGGCACGGTGCAATACGAGACACCCCATCAGATTCTCGAAATGCGCGTCGCCCCCGACGGACGCATCGCATTCGTGGAAGCGGTCAACGGCAAGAACATCCTCACGATTCTCGACAACAAGAAGACCGACCCGATCGCGATGGGATGGAGTCACGGGGTCACAGGCATCGCCTGGGGCGCCGATGGCAGATCGGTATTCCTCGCTGGCACGGACAGCGGCGCTCCACCTGCGCTCTACTCGATCACGCTCAAGGGCGACGTTCATCTCGCCGGCCGCCTCACGGGACTCATGCGGGTGTACGACGTCTCGAATGCGGGACGCGTGCTGCTCTCGAATGGCATGTGGCGCGCGGCACTCGAGTATCAGGCGCCCGGAGAAACCATGGAGCACGACGTGTCGTGGCTCGACTGGTCGATCGCGACCGATCTCTCGCCCGACGGCAAGACGATCCTCTTCAACGAGACGCGCGAAGGCGGCGGCGACAAGAATGGCATGTACGTCCGCCGTGTCGACGCATCGACCCCCGTGCGCATCGGCGATGGAATCAGCGACGGTCTCTCGCCCGATGGCAAGTGGGTGATCTGCCACAACGGCGGGAAGCTCGTGTTACTGCCGACGGGAACCGGCGAGGCTCGTGAGCTGAAGATCAACGGTCAGTTCGACAATGGCGCCGCATGGCTGCCGGACTCGCGGCGTGTGATCGTAGGCGGCAGCGTCGAGAAAAAAGACTATCAACTGCATCTCATCGATACCCTCGATGAAACGGCGAAGCCGATCACACCGGAAGGAATCTGGAGTGATGCCGCCCGCCCCTTTGCGGTCTCGACCGATGGACGGCTCGTTGCCGGAATGACCGCGCAGCAGACGATCGCGCTCTATTCGATCGACGGCAGCATGCAGGCCACACCGGTGCCGGGTGCAGTGGCCGGTGAGATTCCGATCACCTTCTCCGCCGATGGCACTCTGCTCTACGTCTATCGTCCGACCGCGGTACCGGCGCACATCGCACGCATCACCCTGGCGACGGGCGCGCGCGAAGAATGGAAGACGTTCACCCCTGCAGATCCGGCCGGCGTCTACAAGATCAATCCGGTGATCATCACGCCCGACGGCAACTCGTACGTGTATGACGCGCTGCGGATGCAGAGCGAGTTGTATGTCGCCGAGGGCGTGAAGTGAATTGAAAATTGAAAACGAGCTGGTGACGAACCATTTCAATTTTCAATTTTTAATTTTCAATTTGGGCGATCCCGATGTCGCAGCGTTT
>CAZKID010000206.1:0-9506 GCA_964552405.1 uncultured Thermoanaerobaculia bacterium | reverse complement strand
GCAACTGATCCATGCCGAGGGATTCCAGCTCGCCGCCGTTCTCCGCGCGGGGCGTCTGCTGCTGGGGTTTCTTTGGGTCCTGCTTCGATGCCATGAACTGGGGAACCTCCCTCGACGATTGGGGCGGTGACGCGCTCAAAAACGAGAGCGTCCCGCGGTCTGTCTCCGCGGCGTAAAGTCAACTGTAAGTTGTTGATACACGCCGGAATGAGGAGTTTAGCGGTCGCAACTGAAGCGAGTCAACTGAAGACGAGTACTGAGTTCTGCGTGCTGAGTTCTGAGTAGAGGTTCGTTTTGACTCAGCACTCAGAACTCAGCACTCAGTACTCGTCCCCCTACCACTGTCCCCAGAAGATGAGTAGCGTGAGCGAAACGACGCCGATGACGGCTACGAATGGCGCAATTCTGAGGAGTGGTTGAACGGCTTCGTCATTGCTGTGCATGACTCGCTCTATTGGCGAGCAGCATGCCGCAGTCACGCTTGTACGCGAAGTGATTCAGCGCACAAATACTTACCTTTGTTTTTGACCGGAGAACGCGGGTCACCGGGCCGTTCGATGTTCGCTCGAGCGTTCGAAATCCCGACGGCGCGTGGTGTCAATGCGCCGCTCGCGACCTGATCCCATCAACGATCGAAAGCACGACGTCGTCGATCCGAAGATCGGACGTATCGATCACTTGATAGCTGTCATCGTAAGTGAGCGGTGAGTCAGCGCGCGTCGAGTCCTGGGTGTCGCGTTGAATCGTCTCGGCGAGAATCTTCTCGTAGTCGACGACTTGCCCCTTCGCCATCAGCTCGCGATGCCGGCGTGTCGCTCTCACCTCGGGCCGAGCCGTGAGGAAAAACTTGTACGGCGTCTCGGGAAAGACTTTCGTTCCGATGTCGCGTCCTTCCAGCACGCCGCCCGTGCGATGCCCCATCTCCTGCTGCAGCTTGACGAGCGCGCGCCGAACCGCGGGGACGGCGGAGACGTGGCTCGCGGCCATGCTGATCTCTGGCGTGCGAATGAGATCGGTGATGTCTTCGCCGTCGAGAATCGTCCTGGGCTTCTCCCCGGGGATGAATTCGATCTTCGCGTTCGCGGCGAGGGCGGCGACGCGCGGCTCGTCTTTCACATCGACGCCATTGCGCGTTGCCGCAAGTCCGATGGCGCGGTACATCGCGCCAGTGTCGATCTGAGGAATGTTGAGCTCACGCGCGACGAGTCGGCTGACGGTCGTCTTGCCTACTCCGGACGGACCGTCGATGGCCACGATGAGCGGCGGCATCAGCCTCTCCGTGCGGCGCTCTTGCTGCGAGTCGCGGCAGCAGGTTTCTTCTTCGCGGCCGGTTTGCTCTTCGTCGTGGTCTTCGCGCGCGTAGTCGTCTTCGCGCGTGTTGCCGGACGAGCGGTCGTGCGCCGTGGTTTGACCGGCTTCGGCTCCTTCATGGTCGACAACATCTTGACTTCCTGCTTGGACAACTCGCGCCACACGCCGGGAGTCAGTTTCGGATCGGAGATCGGTCCGATCGCAACGCGCCTCAGCTTCGAGACCGGATGACCGACGGCCTGGAACATCTTGCGGATCTGCTGCGTGCGTCCTTCACGCAACTTCACCTCGAACCAGCTATTGCCTTCGTCATCGGTGCGGCCCGTCGTCTTCACGCGCTTGATCTCGCAGGGCAGCGTGCGCTTGCCATCGAGCGTGATGCCGCGCTGCAGCTTGTCGATGAGCCGCTGCTCCGGAACGCCCCGTACTTTCACGTGATAGGTCTTCACGGAGCCGTTCGTCGGATGAGAGACCTTGAAGGCAAGCTCGCCATCGTTGGTCAGCAGTACGAGCCCTTCGGAGTGATAGTCGAGACGGCCGACAGGATAGATCCGCTCACGAATACCGCGAACGAGATCGATGACCGTGCGACGACCCTGCGGATCTTCGACGGTCGTCATCACTTCCTTCGGCTTGTAGAGAAGGATGTAGCGATGCGTCTCGGCACGCGTGATCAGCTTGCCGTCGACTTTGATGTGATCGCGCGTCGCGTTCGCGCGCGAACCGAGCTCGGTGACGACACGGCCGTTGACCGTGACCCGCCCCTCCCGGATCATCGTCTCCGCTTCGCGCCGTGACGCGAACCCTGCGTGGGCGATGATCTTCTGCAGTCGCTCCAGTTCCATCACTCTCGCTGTACTTCGCTCGATGATTCTACATCGTGAGAAGCGCCGGACGACTCTTCGTTTCGTGCGAGCTCCGCTTCCGCTTCCGCCGTTGCTGCCGCTTCGTCGGTCACTGGCACTTCGAGCGCCGCAGCTTCTGCAGCAGGAGAAGCCTGTTCCGATGCGGCGATCGCTTCGATCAGATCATCGCCGATGTTGTCGCCAATCAGATCGCCGAATTCTTCGAGACGCGGCAGATCGCGGATGTCGTTGAGCCCGAAGTGGACGAGAAATTCTTTCGTCGTGCGATAGAGAAACGGACTGCCGACGACATTCTTGCGTCCCGCGACGCGAATCATGCGCCGCTCCAGCAGCGTGCGAATGACGCCATTCGAATTGACTCCGCGAATCTCCGATACCTCGGGTGCAGTGACTGGTTGGCGATAGGCGATGATCGCCAGCGTCTCCAGCGCCGCGATCGACAACCGCGACTCCCCCTTCTTCGAGAAGTATTTCTTGAGCACGGGATCGTGCTCGGCGCGCGTCGCCAGGCGCCAGCCGCCCGCGGTCTGCTCCAGCGTGAAGCCGCCGATGTTCGCCTCGAAGATCCGCTTGATCTCATCGAGCTGCGCGACGACCGCGTCGCGTCCCTCTTCCGAAAACGCATCCACGAGATCATCGAGCGCTACCGGCTCATGACTCACAAAGAGAATCGCTTCGATTGCTGCACGTAGTTCAGTACCTTCCATCGTCACTGTCTTATCCATTGTCGAAGAGCGAGAAGCGCGTCTCGTCGATCTCGCTCTCCGTCTTCGCCAGCAAAATTTCTCCGAAGGTCTCGCTCTGTTGCAGGCTGATGCCGCCGAGACGCACCAGCTCCAGGGTGCCGAGGAAGATGGCGATCAGTTCGTGACGATCGCGGCCTTCGAGGAACCACTGAAGACGAATCGGAGATTTCTCCTTCAGCTTTGCATAGAGCTCCGCCATCTTGTCCGAGACTTTGTGCTCGGTGTGCTTGAGCTGCAGCGCCTGGGGATGATTCTGTTTGTAGCGATTGAGTGCCGTGCGGAACGCGTCGATCAGATCGAAAAGCGAGACCTCGCTCATGTCGATCTCCGATGCGTCAGTGCCGGGCAGTGGTGCCTGAGGGCGCGCCCACATACCCATCCGAACGACGTCGAGCTCAGCGAATGATTCCGCCACTGCCTTGAAGCGTTGGTACTCGAGCAGGCGGTCGACGAGCTCTTTGCGCGGATCTTCGACTTCCTCCGGCGCGTTCTCGTCGCGCGGCAGCAGCATCTTCGACTTGATGTGAATCAGGAGTGCCGCCATGTAGACATAGTCGGCGGCGACTTCGAGGTCGAGCTCCTCCATCGCGTCGAGATACGTGTTGTACTGCTCGGTGATCAGCGTGATCGGGATGTCGAAGATGTCGACCTTGTGCTGCTTGATGACGTGCAGCAGCAGATCGAGGGGGCCATGAAAACTCGGCAGCGTGATCTTGTACGCGGACGACTCTTCTTCCGGCGTCGCTTCATCGTGTACGACAGGCGCCTCGCCTGCCGCATGCGTCACTGGGACAGCCGTGGGCGCCTGTCCTGGATCATTGGTTTCGTCGGTCATCGGAACTCGGGGTAATCGATCTTCATCGCCTGGCGCACGAGCTCGAGCGTCTCGGCCGCGCGCTCCCGCGCCTGGCGGTTGCCTTCGCGGAGAACATCCCAGACGTACGAAGGATTCGCGTCGAGCTGTTCGCGCTTCTCGCGAATCGGGCGCAGCTTCTCGATCATGATCTCGGTCAGCAGCTTCTTGTCATCCACGCATCCGATCTGCGCCGTGCGGCATTCGTGATCGACGCGCGTGATCGTTTCGGCGTCGGAAAAGAGCTTGTGGAACTGGAAGAGATTGCAGACGTCGGGACGGCCCGGATCCTTGCGCCGCAGACGCTCCGGATCCGTGAACATGGTCGAGACCAGTGAACGGATCTCGTCGGCGCTCGCGGTCAGTCCGATCGTGTTGTTGTACGACTTCGACATCTTGCGCGCGTCGAGACCGGGCACCTTCGGCGTCTCGGTGAAGAGCGGCTGCGGCTCCGGGAAAACCTCGCCGTAAAAATTGTTGAAGCGGCGGACGATCTCGCGCGACAACTCGAGATGCGATGCCTGATCCTCCCCGACCGGAACGAAGTTCGCGCGATAGACGATGATGTCGGCCGTCTGCAGCAGCGGATAACCGAGGAAGCCGTAGGTATTGAGATCCTTCTCCTTCAGCTGCTCCTGCTGATCCTTGAAGGTCGGCACGCGTTCCAGCCACGGCAGCGGCGTCACCATCGATAGAAGGAGGTGGAGCTCGGCGTGCTCCTTCACTTCCGACTGCACGAAGATCGTGGAGCGCTCGGGATCGAGTCCTGCCGCGATCCAGTCCGCGACCGCGTCGTACGTCGCCTGACGGACACGCGCCGGATCCGCATAGTCGGAGGTCAGCGCATGCCAGTCGGCCACGAAGTAGTAGCAACGATACGACTCCTGCAGGCGCACCCAATTGCGCACGGCGCCGAAGTAGTTGCCGAGATGAACGCGGCCTGTAGGCCGCAGTCCGCTGAGGACGAATTGCCGGTTCAAGGCGGCGCAGTTTAGCAGAGGTTTCGGGGATACGCGGGCTCGCTAGCTCGCGGTCGATTCCCCGCGTTCTCCGGGCCTCCGCGAGAGCTAGTCCCGCGCCGCACTCGCGATCGTCACTCCAAGCAATCGGCCGAGCAGGTCCTTCGCGCGCTCGAGCCCGTCTCGCTCGATGAGCTCGATCGCCACACGCTGCGCTTTCTCGAGCAGCGTGTGATCGCGAAGGATGTTGCCGAAGCGGAATCGTGCGACACCGCTCTGCCGGGTCCCAAGGAATTCGCCGGGTCCGCGAATCTCGAGATCGCGCTCGGCGACGTCGAATCCATCCTTCGTCTGCTCGACCGTCTTCAATCTAGCAACCGCGTCAGGGTTCGCCTTCTCTTCGCAGACGATCACGAAATACGACTTACGCTCGCCGCGGCCGACGCGGCCGCGCAGCTGATGCAGTTGCGAGAGTCCGAAGCGATCGGCGTCGAGGATCACCATCATCGACGCGTTGGGAACATCGATGCCGACCTCGATGACCGTCGTCGAGACGAGGATGTCGATCTCCCCCATCTTGAACCTCGCCATCGTTTCTTCTTTCGCTGCCGCCGGCATGCGTCCATGCAGCATCTCGACGCGCCGCTTCGGAAAACGCTGCTTCATCGCTTCGAAGCCGGCGGTGAGGGGCTTCAGATTGAGCTTCTCGGATTCCTCGATGATCGGATAGACGACATAGCTCTGTGCGCCAGCGTCGATCTCTTCATCGATGAACTTCCAGACACGCTCGAGCTGTGCCGCGGTCCGGAGTACGGTCTTCACCTGTTGCCGCCCCGGGGGCAGCTCGTCGATCACCGACAACTCGAGATCGCCGTACATCGCCAGTGCAAGTGACCGCGGAATCGGCGTGGCGGTCATGACGAGGATGTCCGGCGTCTCTCCTTTTTCGAAAAGCGCCTGCCGCTGCTCGACACCGAAGCGATGCTGTTCGTCGACGATCGCCAGAGCGAGCGACTTGAAGCGAATCTTCTCCTCGAGGATTGCATGAGTCCCGACGACGAGCTGGATGAATCCTTCGCGCAGTCCCGATTGCAGCGTACGACGTTCGCCGGCAGACATCGAGCCGGTGCCTTTTGCGATGCGGACAGGCGAGGGCGCCTGTCCTACACCGTCAACTAGTTGACTAATCCGCTGAAAGTGCTGCTCGGCGAGAATCTCCGTCGGCGCGAGTAACGCGACCTGATGCCCGTTGCGAATCATGATGATCGCCGCGATCAGCGCAACGATCGTCTTGCCGCTCCCGACGTCGCCCTGCAACAGCCGGTACATCGGCGTCGACGCGCAGAGATCATCCGCGATCTCCTTCACGACGCGCTTCTGCGCGTCCGTCAGTTTGAACGGAAGGATCTTGCGAACCTCCTCGCGGAGCGGCTCATCGATCTGGATTCGGCGCTGCTTCTTCTGCACCTCCTCCGCGGAACGCCGCACGCGCAGCGCCAGCATGAAGCTGAAGAACTCCTGCAGGATCAGCCGGACGTGTGCGGGCGAACGTTGCCGCAGAAACTGATCGTCGAGAACCTCCGGACGATGTACCGCCATGAGCGCCTCCCGAAGCCCGATGACACCGAGCGCCTTCCGGATCTCTTCCGGCATCGGCTCATCGATCTCGGGCAGCACTTCGTCCAGTGCGCGGCCAACCAGTTGTCGCAGCGTCTTCGGTGCGATGGTGCCGATCTTCGAATAGATCGAAACGATCGATCCCTCGTCTTCGCCCTCACCTTCGAACTTTTCCCAATCGGGGCTGTCGATCTGCAGGCTGTAGGAAGTCAGGCGCGGTGTGCCGTAGACGGCGAGGCGATCGCCGCGTGCGATCTGCTCGGCGAGATAGGGCTGATTGAACCAGACGAGCTTGATCGATCCCGTCCCATCCTCGATCACCGCCTCGAAGATCTTCATCCGCTTTCTTGGCGACACCCGCGCGTTCGCCGAAAGAATGCGGCCGCGGATGAGCACGGCGGACTCGACGTGGCGGCCGAGGTCGGCAATGCGAATGGGGTGGCGGCGATCTTCGTAGCGGTAGGGGAAGAACCAGATGAGGTCGCGAACGGTCGCGATCCCGGCGGACTCGAGCGCATTCGCCCGTCCCTCGCCGACGCCCTTGAGAAACTTGACGGGAGTATCGGGACTCACGCTGACGATTGTCGCTGATTCTACAAACCGTAGACGTTAGTCGAACACGGCCTTCATCGAGATCAGCCCGATCTTCACGAGATCGCCGTTGTGCATCGTGACGGGCACGCCGGTTGGGATGCGCTGATCATTGACGTATGTGCCGTTGACCGTACCGACCTCTTCCAGCACGTGATACTCGGTGCCGGAGCGGATGATCTTCGCGTGGCGGCGCGAGACCGAGCGATTCTGATCGACCGCAGTGAGATCGATATCGGGAAGGATTCCGGTTACGGGGTCCGCGCGGCCGATGGTGGTCTCGTCGCCGGACGAGAAGAAGAAGGCAGTGCCGGTGGCGACATCGACGAGGCGATGACGCGTCGTCTTCTCCTGCGCCATGTGCGTCTCATCGAGCGCGGAGTGATCGACGTCGACTTCCTTGCCCACCAGCCGTTCGAGCAGTGAGTTGGCTTCGCGCAGCCGCTTCGAGTATTTGCGGATGATGCGAACCGCGACTTCAGGATTCTTGCGGAGCATCTCATCGAAGCGCGCGCCATTGATCACGACGACGCGAACCTCGGTGACGGCGACGGCATCCGCGGTGCGCGGGACACTTTCGAGCACCGCCATCTCGCCGAAGAAATCGCCCTTCTCGAGTTTGGAAAGGACGTGGGACTCGCCGGCAATGTGCTTGACGATGTTCACTTCACCATCCTGGATGATGAACATGTCGGTGCCGAGCTCACCCTGCGTGAAGATCGTATCGCCCGCCGCGTAGATCTGACTGTTGTCCTTCACAGGATCCTTGCTACCGCCGGTCGTGGTTTTAAAGACGGCCTTCATTTGCGTTCATCTTACTCGTTTGCGACGGCGGGCTCCGTGATCCTGAGCACGCCTTCGACAGTGGCGAGACTAGCGTGGATTCCGATCGGCATCAGGAGATTGTCTCCGAGATGGCCCAATGGAAAATTGCGGATGACCGGGATGTGCATCGCAGCGAAAAATTCATGGAGAAATGCCAGCATTTCTGCATCGCTCCCACACCCTTTCAACCCACCAATGATGACCCCTCGGATGTTTTTCAGTCTACCCGCCAGCCTGAGGTGCGTCAACATGCGGTCGACTCGATAAACCGCTTCATCGATGTCTTCCCAAAACCAGATTCCATCGTCGATCCAGTAGTCATACGGAGTTGCGGTGAGTGCCGTCGTCAGCGAAAGGCATCCGCCGAAGAGCACACCCTCTGCCTCACCAGGGAAGACGACCTGATTCTGATCAAAGCGCCACGACTGTGATGTCGATCCGCTGAGGATCGACCAAAACCACTCTTCGCGATCGGGCGACAGCCCATCGTGCCAGTCGGTGTTCATCATCGGACCGTGAAAGGAAACGACACCGCTGTGCAGAGCGATCGCCTGATGGAGTGCCGTGAGATCGCTGAAGCCGATGATCGGACGCGGGTTCGAGGAGATCGCGTCGTAATCCACACGATCGAGAATGCGATGAAGTCCGTAGCCACCACGCGCAAAGAAGTAGGCGTCGTAGTCCGGCGAACGAAGGAACTGGTTGACGACCGCAACACGCTCGTCGTCGCTGCCCGCGAGATAACGATCACGATGCGCGATGTTCGGCGCGAGCGTGACGCGCAGCCCGCGCGCACGCAGGTTGTCGGCGGCGAGCTCGATGCGAGAAAGCTCCGACGGCGAGGACGCTGCGAGGACTGCGATGTGGGAGTTTGTGGTGAGAGGTCGCGGCTTGCGCAAAGTGATCACGAAGCCATTTTCAATTTTCAATTTTCAATTTTCAATTGCGCCGCGAAGCAAGGACAAGCGTGGAGCGGATCTATAAGCCGAATTCTGTTCCGTTGCCGGTGAGGACCATTCATCTGCCACGCGCGTTACCGCGGTGGTCAAGCAACCTACCCGGAAGCTCGGAAGGGAACGGGCGGTCCCTCGCTTCCCTATTTGGTCTTGCTCCGCAGGGGGTTTGCCGTGCCGTCGCCGCTCACGCGGGACGCGGTGCGCTCTTACCGCACCGTTTCACCCTTACCTCTGCACGCTCTGCGCGCGCAGGTTGGCGGTTTGTTTTCTGTTGCACTTTCCGTCGTGTCGCCACGCCTGGCCGTTAGCCAGCCTGCTGCCCGTAGGAGTTCGGACTTTCCTCGGCCCCTTCGACAAACTCCGGGGCCGCGGTCCTCCGATCCGCTCCACGCGAAGGAGGATAACAGATTCGCTGCAGGAAAATTGCGCCGTTAAATAGTTGTCGCTAAATGCGTTATGAAAAATGTCGGCGCGCCGACATCAAAAATCCTGCCGGTTTTTCGGATCGGAAAACCATGCGGCCCAGTCCGCCGGATCGGCGGGCTCTTCGCGCTGAGCTGCGCGCAATTCGGAGACGAACGTGTCCGCGGAAACGACCTTCACATGACGTCCCCACGCCCGTGTTGCGACCGCACGATCCGAAGTCACGACAGTCCAGCCCCGGCCGCTCCCCACGCGCTGCACGATCATGTCATCCGCCTTCGTCGTGCCCGTTAAAACCACGCTTACAGCTCCAAGCGACTTCCCAAACGAGGGCGGCTCCCGGCCATTGAAAAAGCAAA
>CAZKID010000205.1:0-9506 GCA_964552405.1 uncultured Thermoanaerobaculia bacterium | reverse complement strand
GAGCTCGCGCGCGAGCTCCTCGATCAGCGGCTTCGCATAAACATGCACAGGATGCAGTGCACCCTCGAAGTAGTACGGAATCCCCTCGCTGTGGAGATCGAGCAGCACGATCTGATTGCCGAGCTTCGATGGTGGCAGTGAGGAGAAAAGCCGCGCGCGCGTCTTCGCGGTGACCGCCTCTCCCTGTTTCGAAGCGCGCTCCATCGTCGAGTAGCCGAACCAGGGCACGATGAGCGTCAGCGTCGCCGCACCGTTGTCCACCATCGTCGAGCCGAGGTCGTAGAGCTCGAGCGTGGCATCGTTGGAGGTGGTGCCGCCCACGAGTACGACATCGCGATCATTCACATCGGTCTCGACGCGCAGATAACGCTCCCCATCGGGAAACATGCTCCGCTCGATCGCTCCTGCTTCGAGACCTGCACCCTCCGCCAGCTCACGCGCGAGCAGCTCGTATTCGACTGTCGAGAAAATGAGGCCTGGCTTCATGACTGATGTCCCCGCGCCTCGAGCACGAGCCGTGTCTTGCGATCGAAGAGCTGTTGCTCGAGGCCGACCGGATAGCGATGAGGATTCACGAAACGCTTGATCCCGGGATGGAACCTGCCCATCTGGTCAACGGCGCGTGCGCGAATGGCCGGAAGCTCTGGCGCTTCGTAAACGCATTTCCCGCCGCGATAGACAGGCACGAGCAGATCCGTCGCCGTCATCCCGGCGCCGAAATGTTTACGACGCGTGAGATCGAGCGGATCGACGATCTCGTTCGTGACGACATCGCCTTCGTCCCAGATCATGTCGCCCGCGGCTTCTCCATCCTGCTCGAAGCGCCGCACGTTCAGCACACCCGGCGTCGACACCTTGATCGTCTGCTCCGACAACTTCACTTTCGGCCGCCACGCCTCACCCGGATTGCGTACGGCCGAGAGCTTGTAGACGCCGCCGAGCGCAGGCTGATCGTACGCGGTGATGAGGCGCGTGCCGACGCCCCAGACGTTGATGGCGGCCCCCTGATCCTTGAGGCTCGTGATGACCTGCTCATCGAGCTCGTTGCTCGCGGCGATCACGGCCCGCTCGAATCCCGCCGCGTCGAGCATCCTGCGCGCTTCGATCGAGAGATACGCGAGATCGCCGGAGTCGAGCCGGATGCCGGCAAGCTCGTACCCACGATCGCGTAATTTCTTTCCCGTTTCGATCGCGTGAGCAACTCCTTCGAGCGTGTTGTACGTATCGACCAGCAGCAGCGAATTGTTAGGCATCACCTCGGCGTATTTCTCGAAGGCCTCGAGCTCGCTGGCGAAGGACATCACCCAGCTGTGCGCATGTGTTCCCTTCACCGGAATTCCGAAGCGTGCGCCGGCCAGGACGTTGGAGGTCGAGCCGACGCCGCCGATGAATGCCGCGCGCGTCGCGGAGAGCGCGCCATCGATTCCCTGCGCGCGGCGCAGACCGAAGTCGATGACGGGGTCGCCTTTCGCAGCGAGCACGAGCCGCGCCGCTTTCGTCGCGATCAGCGTCTGGAAGTTGATGAAGTTGAGCAGCGCGCTCTCGATGATCTGCGCCTGTGCAATCGGTCCGCAGACGCGCAGCAGCGGCTCATGCGGAAACACTACGCTCCCCTCCGGGATCGCATCGACATCGCAGGTGAAGCGGAAGGCGCGCAGATGCTCGATGAACTCGGGCGGAAACAGCGGCTGCGCATCCGCGCCGCGCAGGCTTCCCAGATAGCGAAGGTCGTCAGTCGTGAAGCTGAGCGCATCGAGATACTCGACGACGGATTGCAATCCCGCAGAGATCGCGAAGCCGCCATGGAACGGATTCTCGCGGAAGAAGAGATGAAACGCCGCCTCTTCCCGTTCCTTGCCGCTCTTCCAATAGCCATAGGCCATGGTCAGCTGATAGAGGTCCGTGAGAAGGGCGAGCGAACCGTTCATAGTGTACAAGGTACACTATTTCTTCCCGACCTGCGTGAGGTCTTTTCCCGACGGTTTGCGCATGAGTGGAAAAGGAGTCCGCCATGCTCACCGGGGTGCATCGGTTGATCATCGTGTCGCTTTTCGCCTCGACCCTTTCCGCTTCGCCGCTTCGGCCGGTCGCCGCTACGGCCAATGATGATCGGACCCTCCGACTGCTTTCGACAGGCGAGACCTGCCAGATCCGTCTCGAGGTCCTCTCGAAGAGCGAGGAGCTCGTCTTCGACTCGGGCTGGCAGGAGGGAAATCTCTACGACTGGGCGCCGTCATTGCTTCCGCTCGATGGCGACTATCGCGCACGCGTGACGACCCGTGGCGTGGATGACGCACTGACGGCCACGGAGATCCCGTTGGCGGTCCGCGCTGCCGCCTTCCACATCGATCGCGATGGCTCGCGAGTCCTCACGCTCCTCACGCACGACGCAACGAGCGGCGCCCTCGTGACGACGGAGGGCGACCTGCAATTTCGCTTCGGCGACGTCTTCAAGCGCGAGGATCTCGAACGCATGCGGCTGACGCGGCGCGGCTTCCTCGGCATCGGCACCGATCATCCGCAGGCGCCGCTCGACGTCAACGGCATGATCCGGACGACGGAGGGGATCCAGTTCGCGGACGGCACGGTCCTCCGAACGGCGGCGGCAGCCGAAGCGAGACCTGCGCCTCTTCCCCAACCATCCGTTGCACCCGGCGCCTGGTTCCGGACGACGTCCGCGGCGGCCCTCCTGGCACCGCCCCCTCGGCGCGCAAGGGCAGCATCGTTCACCCCGGCGCGCCAATTCGCTACGAGCTCGACCGGCGTCACGATCGGCGTCACGAATCCCGACTACAAGCTCGACGTGGCGGGCCCGATCAATACGGCCACCCGTTATGACATCAGCGGCATCCCCTTCCTGCACAATTCCGGCATATTCAACGCGTTTGTCGGTCAAAGCGCAGGAAATACCGCGACAACGGGAAGCTTCCTGATGGGCATAGGCTTCGGCGCGCTGGTCAGCAGCTCGTCTGGAAATTACAACACGGCCGGCGGTGCCTTCGCATTGAACGCGAACACGACCGGTTCGAACAATACGGCGTTCGGCTATCAGGCGCTGGCCAGCAGTTCCACGACTTCGGACAATACCGCCCTGGGCTACGGCGCGCTCTACGCCACTACCGGAACAAAAAATACCGCTGTGGGAGGAAATGCTCTCAACGCCAATTCGGGTGGCAGCTACAACACTGCCGTCGGGTATCAGGCTCTGCAGAGCGCATCGTTCAGTAGCGGTGCCGACAATTCAGCGTTCGGTTACAGCTCTCTGTACAACAACTCATCGGGAAACCAAAATACTGCTGTCGGCGTTCTTGCAATGACCGTGAACACGACCGGTACCGCAAACACCGCCTTGGGTTTCGGAGCGCTGTCCGCGAATCCAGCCGGCCTATTCAACACTGCGCTTGGCTACAGCGCGCTGAATAGTTTGTCCTCCGGCAACGACAACATCGCGATCGGTTCTTATGCCGGCTCGTTCGTCTCGAGCGGTTCGGGCAACATCTACATCGGATGGAGTTCCGCCGTCAGCAACTATTCGGAGGACAACACGATTCGGATTGGACATCAGAAAGCGTCCGCGTTCATCTCCGGGATTCACGGCGTTCTCCCAGCCGGCTCCGATGTCCGAGCGGTCATGATCGACTCCAACGGTCAGCTCGGGACGACCTCTTCGTCGCGCCGCTTCAAACACGACATTGCCGACATGGGCGATCGGACGACCGATCTGATGCAGCTGCGGCCTGTGACGTTTCGCTACAACATTCACGGCACTAACGCACCGTTGCAATATGGGCTCGTCGCCGAGGAGGTCGCGGAGATCTATCCGGAGCTGGTGACGCGCGACGCGAACGGAGAGCCGGACGGAGTGCTCTATCAGTTCCTCGCACCGATGCTCCTCAACGAGGTACAGCAGCAGAGGAAGACGATCGACACGCTCCAGCAGCGTGACGCGGCGCTCGAACAGCGCCTCGCGGAGCTCGAGCAGCTCGTCGCGAAGTTCACGCAAGTGAAATGAGGTCCAGGGGGTGCGGACGAGGCGTCCGCACTCCAACTACTTCAGCAGGTACTCCTGCCAGAACTCGATCATCGCCAGGAACTGGTAATCGAGGTTCGGCTTCTTCGCGAAGCCGTGGCCTTCGTCTTTCGCCATCAGCCACCACGCCGGTCCCCCGTTCGCGCGGATCGTCTTCACCATCTGTTCCCCTTCGGTCCACGGGACGCGAGGATCGTTGAAGCCGGCCATGATGAACATCGGCTTCGTGATCTTCGAGGCGCTCTTCTGCGGCGAGACGTTCTCGAGGAACTCGTGCATCTTCGGCTCGCGCTCGTCGCCATACTCCACGCGGCGCAGGTCGCGGCGATATCCCGATGTGTTCTGCAGGAACGTGAGGAAGTTCGAGATGCCGACGACATCGATGCCTGCGCGCATCCGGTCGTTGTAGTGCGTCATCGTTGCCAGCGACATGTAGCCGCCATAGCTGCCGCCATAGACGCCCACGCGCGCAGCGTCGAGGGCCGGATCCTTCGCGATCCAGTCGAGAATCGCGCCGATGTCGCGCACGGAATCCTCGCGTTTGAATCCGTTATCGAGCGCGAGGAACGTCTTGCCATAACCTGTTGAGCCGCGCACATTCGGAAGGACGATGGCGATGCCGAGCTCGTTGATCCAGAAGTTGTTGCGGCCGAGATAACCGGCACGCGATTGCGATTCGGGTCCGCCGTGAATCGCGAGAATCACCGGCCGTTTGCCCGGGAACTTCGCCGGTTCGGGTCGATAGACGAAGGCGGAGATCTGCGTGCCATCGAAGCTCTTCACGGTGACGAGCTGAGGCTCGACGAAGCGCGAGGCGTCGACGCCGCCCGTCTCACTCTCCGTCCAGCGCTTCACCTCGCCGCTCTTCGCATCGAGCGAGTAGCAGTCCGTGATCGATTTCGCCGACGCGAAGTTGAATCCAAGGAGACGGTTGTTGCGATGCCATTCGAGATGCGTCAGGACGCCAGCCGGAAGTTTCGGCGTCACGACCGTCGCACCGCTCTTCGCGTTGATGACGTGCAACACCGACTGCCCATTTTCGTTCTTCGAATACGCAAGCAGGCCGCCGTCGAACGACAGCGCGTAATGCTCGACGTCCCACTGCCCTGAGGTGATCGCGCGCCGTGCTCCGCCATCCAGCGGCTGATTCACGAGTTGCGTGAACTCCCCTTCGTCATCGGTAACGTAGTAGACGCTCTTGCCGTCGCGCGCGAACACCGGGTTGCCATTCGTCGCTTTCTTCAGCGAAATCTGCTTCTTCGTTCCACTCGCAATATCGAGCAGCCACACCTCTGACTCATTCGCGGAAATGCCATGCTCGAGGACCAACTGCTTGTTATCCGGCGAGAAATCGCCTGGCCGCCATCCGCCCCCTTGGAACTGCATCAGCATCCGCGCACCCTCCGGCTTCGATGGATCCATGATCCAGAGATCCATGTCGTTGCCGTTGCGCCGATTCGAACTGAGCGCGAGCAACGTTCCATCGTCGGAGAGCACCGTCGATACATTTCGCGATTTCCCATCGGTGAGCAGCGTGGTCTCGCCCGTCGTGCGATCGAGGCGGTAGAGCTGATAGTTCTCGCTGCCGCCGATGTCGCTCCTGAAGAGGATCGAGTTCGGATCGTGCGGTAGAAACACGCCGCCATCGACTCGCTCCTTCAGGAACGTGAGCTGCGTTCGCGCACCACCGGGGAACTTCACGAGATGGAGCTGCACCGTCTCACCGAAACGCGTCCCGATGAGCATCTGCTCAAGTTGCGGATGCCACGCGTAAATGCCCGCGGGACGTCCCTCCAGATACGGAGTGACCTTGCGCGTCAGTTGCTCTGGAAAGTTCGGAATGCCTTCGCTGACGAGATTAGCCGGCGTTTCGGCGAGGGCTGCAATGGAGAGGAAAAAGAAAACGGCGAGGAGAGCTCTTCTCATCGCCGTCAGGATACAGTGGACCGAGTTCTGAGTTCTGAGTACTGAGTTCTGAGTGTGCGTGACCAGCTTCCTACTCAGAACTCAGAACTCAGTACTCAGAACTCGTCTCTCTACTCGTTCATCATCTCTTCGGGGACGTCGAAGTTCGTCCAGACGGCCTGCACGTCATCGTGATCGTCGAGCGACTCCATGAGACGCATCATCGACTTCGACTTTCCTTCGTCGAGCTTGACGTAGTTCGACGGGATCTGGCCGAGCTTCGCCTCGACGGTGGCGATGTTGTTCTTCTCGAGCGCTTGCCGCACGTTCTCGAAGCTCTCCGGCGAGGTGTAGACCTCGAATGTTTCCGGGTCGTCCGTCTGCAGATCATCCGCGCCTGCTTCGAGGGCAACTTCCATCAGCTTGTCTTCGCTGACGACGCTCTTCTCGATCACGAACACACCCTTGCGCTCGAACTGAAAGCGGACCGAGCCGGGCGTACCGAGATTGCCGCCATGCTTTTCGAACATGTGGCGGATCTCAGGCGTGGTGCGGTTGCCGTTGTCGGTCATCGCCTCGACGATGAGTGCGACACCGCCCGGACCGTACCCCTCGTACGTCACTTCTTCGTACGTCGCCCCTTCGAGCTCACCGGTGCCGCGCTTGATCGCGCGCTCGATGTTGTCCTTCGGCATGTTGTTGGCCTTCGCTTCCGCGACGGCCGCACGAAGGCGGGGATTCCCGTTGATATCGCCGCCGCCAAGACGTGCGGCAACGGTCATTTCCTTGAGAATGCGCGTAAAAATCTTGCCGCGCTTGGCGTCGGCCGCGCCCTTCTTGTGCTTGATGGTGCTCCATTTATTGTGGCCTGACATTGGGGATGCTCCTTTGAAGTGCGGCGTGGCGTAGCGCCGTTTTCGGGGGCAGAGATTGTAACACGGGTGCTGAGGATTGAGCGGCGCCCTGGTAACTCGTGGATCTTGGGGTTCGCGGGCTCGCGGTAAGCGAGCAGGCGACATGGAGATACACCGCGAGCCCGCGTATCCGCGGGCCCGCGCGAAGCGCCCTACCGCCTTCTGCATTCAATCCTTCGTCCTCACCCGCTCACGGCGCGGTACACCCGCCACTCGCCCAACTCTCCGCTCTCCTCGAACGCGATCCCTGATCCCGCCACGAGATCGCGCACCGTCCGTGAGACGAGCACCTCGCCTGCATTCGCGCGCTGCGAGATCGCAGCGGCGATCTCCAGCGGCGGACCGGCGATCGTCTCGTTCACCAGATCGCATTCGCCGGTGTGCAAGCCCGCGGCGACCGGGAGCGAAGCGCGCTGCATCGTCCGGTTGAGCGCCTCGCCGCAGCGCACGGCGCGCGCCGGACCATCGAACGCCGCACGCAGCGTGCCGCCATCCAACTCGATCAAACGGCCGCGAAACCACTCCAGCTCGCGCTCGATCGCGTTGCGAAACGGAGTCATCGACTCACTCCCTGCCGTACGCAGATGAAGAATCGTCGCCAGCACGCGATCCGGCTCCGCTGCATGCCGCACTCCCGTCAGGAACTCCTCGACCTCATCGAGAATCGAATCCTGATCGCCGACGAACGGCAGATGATCGTTGCCCGGCAACTCGACGTAGCGCGCACTCGGAATCTTCGAGGCGACGTAGCGCCCTTCCTCCACCTTCAGACACAAATCTCCGCTGCGATGAATCACGAGCGACGGCACGCGGATCGTCGGCAGCACGTGCCGCACATCGATCTCCGCATTCATCTTCGTCAGCGCGACCGCGGCTCCCGGACTCGCGCCCATGCGCAGGTACTTCGCCCACCACTCGCGAAACTGCGGATCGCCGGCACGCGACGGCGCACGTTCCGCGACGCCGACCGGACCGCCCCACTCGCGCTGCATCAGGTCGAAGAACGCCTGCCGCTGCTCGAGCGTCGGTCCCCACGGATAGTCCTCATCGCGAATTCGCTTCGCATACGTGCCGATCATCACGAGTGCCGAGGTCCGCTCGGGATACGTGGCAGCAAAGAGAGAGCACATCGGCCCGCCTTCCGATACGCCGAGCAGCGCCGCGCGCGATGAGCCGACGGCTTCCATCACCACGCGCACGTCGTCCATCCGCTGCTCGAGCGTCGGCAATTGATCGAGCGGTACGCGATCGGAGAGGCCCGTGCCGCGCTTGTCGATGAGGATCAATCGCGAGAACGACGCGAGCCGCCGCAGAAAGCGCGCGAACGACGGCTCCTGCCAGAAGTACTCGAGATGCGTGATCCAGCCCATGATGAACACGAGATCGATCGCGCCGTTGCCCACGACTTGATAGGCGATGTTCACGTCGCCGCTGCGCGCGTAGTGCGTCAGCGGAATCTCCGCCGCGGATTGCCGCGAGCCGGACAACGTTCGCGTCGCCGGCGATTGCGTGAACTCCGTCGGCGTCGTATCGAGCAGCGATCGCAGCGTGAGCGCGACATCGCGCGCAGACTGATAACGCGAAGCAGGGTCCTTCGCGAGGCAGTGCAGGAGGAGTTGTTCGAGCTCGACCGGCGCGGTGATGCCGCACGCAGCGAGCGGCTTCGGTCGCTCGGAGAGAATCGCCGCGAGTGTCTCGATCGGCGTCGGGCGAAAGAACGCGCGCTCACCCGCCACCATCTCGTAGAGCACGCAGCCGAAGGAGAAGAGATCGCTCGTCGGCAGCGCTGCTTCTCCTTTCAATTGCTCCGGCGACATGTAGCCCGGCGTGCCGACCAGCTCTCCCGGATTCGTCGTTTGATGCAGCGTCTCGGCATCATCGCCGCGGTAAACGAGTGGCGACGATACGCGCGCCAAGCCGAAGTCGAGCACTTTCACGACACCGTCGCGGCCGAGGAAGATGTTCTCAGGCTTGAGATCGCGATGCACGATTCCGCGCGCCTGCGCCGCCGCCAGCGCCTCGGCGATCGCGATGCCCATCTCGCATGCGCGGCGCCAGGAGAGCTTCGTGCGGATCAGCGCCTGACGCAGCGTCTCTCCCTCGAGCAACTCCGTCACGGCGAACGTGACGCCCGCGTTGCTGCCGAAATCGAAGATCGAGACGATGTTCGGATGCGACAGCGCTGCAATCGCCTTCGCCTCGCGCTCGAAGCGCCCGATCGCGGCATCGTCATTCGCCAGCTCGTCCGACAGAATCTTGATCGCGACGTCGCGATCGAGACGCGAATCGTGTGCGCGATAGACGCGCCCCATCCCTCCCTTGTCGATGAAGGCAAGGATCTCGTAAGGCCCGAGTCGCGCGCCGGGTTCGAGCATGACAGGGTGCACTGATGATAGGACGAATGGAGCAATCGAGGGCTTCTCGCGTGGCATCGTGCCTTCACGATCCCCAGCGACTACATCACGAAGCCGATCGATGCACAGCAGCTGGTTTCGCTGCTGCGGGTTTGGCTGTATCGGTGATCATCGCCAGCACCGATACGGCCTGCCGCAGCGCGGCGCGGGGGACTTCGCCCATCGCGGCGAGCTGAATCCAGTTGCGCTCGCGGAGGTACGCGCTGGCGTGTCCGATGAGGAAGCCGGCGCGTTCCATCGCGG
>CAZKID010000204.1:6450-9561 GCA_964552405.1 uncultured Thermoanaerobaculia bacterium | reverse complement strand
GTTTTCGTTCTAACTTGGCCAACGGGGAACTTCCCACCGGCGAAGTAGTCCGCAAACGCAAGCCGCTCATCCTCGAGTACACTCTGCCATTCAACGACTTTCGAAGGGCCAGCCCGACGGCGACGCACGTGCGGTCATGGATGGGCGTCCCACTCATCGCCGCCGACCGCGTCGTCGGTCTCCTCACACTCGACAAGAACCAGCCTGATTTTTACGACGCGAATCACGCGCGGCTCGCGGTCGCATTCGCCGCGCAGGCAGCGATCGCAATCGAGAACGCGCGGCTCTATGCCTCGGCGCGCGACGAGAGCCTCGAGCGCAAGCGCGTCACCGAACAGCTGCATGAATCCGAGGAGAGCTATCAAACGCTCGTGGAGCAGTTGCCGGCGATCACGTATCGCTGGTCCGTCTCCGACAGGAACACCGGCTACATCAGCCCGCAGCTCGAGTCGCTCCTCGGATACACGCCGGAAGAGTGGCTCAGCGATCCGGATCTCTGGTGGAAGGTCGTTCATCCCGATGACCGGCAGTGGGTCATCGACGCGATGATCGAGAAGGATGAGACGGGCAAGGATCTCGACATCACGCATCGGCTCGTTGCCCGCGACGGGCGCGTGCTCTGGTTTCAGAATCAGTCGCGAACCGTCTTCGGCGAGGGAAAGCCGCGCGCGACGCATGGCCTGATGCTCGACGTCACGCATCTCAAACAGATCGAGGAGAGGCTGCGCGAGGCGAGGGTCGACGCGGAAGGACGCGCCGAGCAACTCGCCGCGCTGCAATCGATCGCGCAGGTCCTGAACGAGAGCCTCGATCTGAATGTCGTGCTGCACGCGATCCTCGATCAGATCCGGCAGGTGATCGACTACGACATGGCGAGCATTCAACTGCTCGATCACGATGCGATGCGCGTCATCGCCGTGCGCGGCGTTCCGGACACCGAGATCGGACGTGTCAGGCCGCTGGCCGAGTATCCCTATAACAAGAGGCTGGCGCACGACGAACGTCCGGTCATTCTGGAGATCGGCGAAGAAGAGACGAGCTGGCGCGCAAACATCGATTTCCTCCAGCCGATCCGCTGCAACATCGGAATCCCGATGAAGGCGCGCGACCGGATCATCGGCGCGTTGATGCTCGACAGTACGAAGGCTGGGCGCTACACCGAGAAAGATCTGCGCATCGCAACGGCGTTCGGCCGTCAGGCGGCAGTCGCGGTCGAGAACGCACGGCTTTACACCGAAGCGCAGCGAGAACTGCAGGAGCGCATCAGAGCCGAGGAGGAGATGGCGCGTGCGAAGGAAGCGGCGGACGATGCAAACAAAGCGAAGAGCGCCTTCCTAGCGATCATGAGTCACGAGCTGCGCACTCCGCTGAACGCGATCATCGGATTCTCCGCCGTGCTCGATGCCCAGCTCTCGCAGAAGCTCGCGGAGAGGCAGGCTCGCTTCCTGCGGAACATCAATGTCTCGGGCGAATATCTGCTGCACATCATCAATGACATTCTCGATCTGTCGAAGATCGAGGCGGGCAAGATGACGATCGAGCCGGAGATCGTCGATGCGGCCCACAGGATCGAGGCAATCTTCCGGGTCGCGAAGGGAAATGCCCTGCCCGCCAAGAACGGGGTCAGGACCGACATCCCGCTCGAGCTGGGAAACCTCTGGGCCGATCCGGTGCGGCTCAAACAGATTCTGTACAACCTGCTGTCGAATGCCGTGAAGTTTTCGCCCGAGGGGTCTACGGTGCTGACGCGCGCGCGGGCGCTGACTGCGAATCAGTCGCCGCTGCATCAGGAGTCGATCGAAATGTCAGTGATCGATCACGGCCCGGGGATCGCGCCGGAACATCGGCAGATCATCTTCGAGGAGTTCCGTCAGTTGCAGCGCGATGCGAAGCGGCCGCAAGGCACCGGCCTCGGCCTCGCGCTGGTGAGCCGGCTCGTGCTGCTCATGAACGGCACAATCCGGCTGCGGAGCGAGGTAGGAAAAGGAAGCGAGTTCTCCATCGTCCTCCCGCGAAGAGATGGGGTCAGGTCGAAAGTCGAAACTTTACTCCACCAGACGTAGAGAATTCCGCGCATTCTCGGAGCAGACTGACGATATGAAGGGGTCAAGGCACTACTGGCCTCTCAGAATCTACGTTAGGTAGAGAAATCTTTCGACTTTCGACCTGACCCCATCTTGGCCCACAGTTGGGCGACGCTCAGCGAGTCGAAGATCTGCTGCTCCCATGGCGAGTCGGACGACTCGGACTCGTAGTAGATCGACAGCATGCGAATCAGCTCGTTCGGCGCGGCGACGGCGACGCGCACCGACGGATTCGCGCGCGCCGCTGCGAGATCCTCTTTCGCCAGGATCGCCATGTCGTACGCCGACACATCGAAGCGCTCCACCTGCGTGAGATCGACGACCTGATAGCGGATCCCGCGAAACCGTTCGTCGCCGTACACCTCGCGGTTGGATTGCAGTAACTCCTCTCCCGTGACCTGGCCCCAATACCTCCAAGTCACACCCTCAGGCGACCATGTCGTCGAATATGCCAACCCTGCCTCACCTTCGCTCGTACTTCCAGTTGCGGGACTTGCCTTCCGCGATCCACTCGACTGCCTGCGCGATGCGCCGCGCGCGCGTGTCCGCTCCCTTCGCGCTCGTGATCCATTCGATGTACTCGCGCTTGTGGCTCGGCGGAAACGCTTCGAAGGCAGCCTTCGCCTTCCTGCTCTCCGCCAGCGCGCCCGCGAGATCATCCGGCATCTCGAGCGGCGCTTTCGCCGCACGCTTCGGCCGCGCGGGTTTCTGACCCGCGGCATTCATCTTCGCGGCATCGCGAATCAGCGCCACGAGCTGCTTCTTCGGCGGAAGGTCGCCCGCCGATGTTATGCGCCCTAGCTGGTCGTTCTCTGCGCCGCCCCCCGCCGCAGGATTCCTCGGTCCTCGTCGCTTTCGAGTTCACGCAGCATGCCAAGAGCCTTCTCGCACAATCCCTGGCCGCGCGCGCTCGCTGGCGGTTCATTGGCCGGCGCCTCGGTGGACGTTTTTTGGCACCACCTTTCCAGCATCAACCGCATCGCGTCGCGCGAAACCGGTTTGGAGAGGTAGTCGTCCATACCCGCCC
>CAZKID010000204.1:603-6440 GCA_964552405.1 uncultured Thermoanaerobaculia bacterium | reverse complement strand
GCTGCCGCAGGATTCCAGAATCGCATCGCGCAGTGCGCCTTGAACGCCGACATGTTGCAGATGATCCCATTCCATTCGAAGAACGGCATGCTCCACTTCATCGTCTCTTCGGCTTCGGGGCATCCCGCATGAACGGCTTCGCGGATCGCTTCGAGGATCGGCTTCGCAAACGGTGCGGCCTTATCGATGTAGGCATCGACGCGCGGATCGCGTTTCGGCATCTGCATACTTTACGCGGAGTTAGGATACGCGTCATGAATCGCCTGCTTCCCGCATTCTTCCTGTTTGCACTCACCGTCTCCGCCGCCGACAGGAGTCCCTCGCTCGCCGATGCCTTGAAAGTCATCCAGAGCAAGGAGTATGTCGATCTGACCCACACCTTCAGCCCGACGACGCCGGTGTGGTTCGGCTTCGGACAGGCGACGATGAGCGCGGCGTGCGATCCGAAGTCGCACATGCCATACACGCTCGAGAAAGACGGCTTCCGGACGACGTTCTATTCGATGGTCGGGCAGTACGGCACGCACGTCGATCCGCCGGCGCACTTCAGCGCCGGCGGCATGACGATGGATCAGATCCCGCTGAAGCAGATGATCCTTCCGCTCGTCGTCTTCGACATCACGCCGCTGCTCGTCAAGGATCCGAATCACGCTCTAACCATCGACGACATCAAGTCGTGGGAGAAAGAACATGGCGGGGTGCCGGCCGGCGCGTTTGCCGCGCTGCGCACGGACATGAGCAAGGATTGGGACAGCGATCCGGCTCGCTTCAAACGGCAACCGTTTCCGGCATGGTCGCTCGCCGCGATCAAGTTCCTGTTCGAGGAACGGAAGGTCACGGCCATCGGCCACGAGGCGCTCGACACCGACACGACGGACGCGATGGAGTCGGAGACCTGGATCCTCAAACAGAATCATTTTCAGATCGAGGCGATGGCGAATCTCGACAAAGTGCCAGCGATCGGCGCGGTCATCGTCGTAACGTGGCCGAAGGTCGAGCATGGATTCGGATTCCCGGCGCGTGCCTTTGCCATCCTCCCTTAAGGTCGCGGTGATCCCCGGCGGGGACGCGTTCGTCAAGCCGCTCGACGAGCTGCGAAAGGAGCGCATCACCCGGCTCTTTCCGGCTAACGTTTCACTGCACTTCATTGCATATCCGCACGAGCGATGCTCGCTCGACGACTTGACGGAATCGATCATGGCATCGATTCCCGGCGAGGCCGTCATCGCTGGAATTTCGTTCGGCGGTTTGCTTGCTCTGCGCATCGCAGAATCGCGGCCGGCGATCCTGATCTCTTCCGGCCCGCGGTTTTCCGCGGAAGGCCGCGCGCGAATCGAGCAGCAGATCACTGCGCTCGAGCGCGGCGATGTCCGCGCGATGGCAGCGCCGTTCGTCTCACTCTTCCGCAGCCCCCTGCTGCGCACTTTCGGAAGGGTGCGGCTCGCGCTGAAACGACCACTCATCAGCGATCCTGCTTACGTCATCCACATGTTGCGCCTCGCGCTGAAATGCGATTCCAATGGAGGCAGAGGCGCACTCGCCCGTGCGTCGATCATCATCGGCGAACACGACCAGTTCTTCGACATCGCCGAGAACGCCATCGTGATTCCGCGCGAGACCCATATGCTCCCAATCGAGAACCCTCGCGCGGTGCGCGACGCGCTCACCGAAATTCTTCGAGCCAGTTCTGCACGAGCATGACCTGCCGCCGCACAGCCGGCAGACTCTGCATCGCAATCACACTGTGATCGCGCAGGACAGTGTAGTTGGCAGAATTGAAGGTGATATTCAGGGGCGTTGCGTCGAAGACGAGTGCCGGATCGCCGACTTTCACGGCCGGCGCATCGTTGAACGGCACGGCGAACAGGCGGCTACCCGAGACGAAGTAGATCGAGTGGCCATCGGCACTCCACGTGGGACGATTTCCACCCGCGGGTGAGACGCGCCACGTCTCGTCCCCTGCAGGAAAACGCATCACAAACACGGACATGACACCCTGAACGCGATCCGAATAGGCAAGGAAACGGCCATCCGGTGAAAGCACAAACGATTCGGACGCATCGAGGCGCTTGACGGTTTTCGGCGCACCGCCGTCGACCGGCATCACGCAGAGATCGCGGCTGTCGCTCATCGTATTCGCCGCGGAGTAAACGATGTTTCGATCGTCAGGCGTGAACTCCGCACCCCAGCCTGCGACCACCCTGCGTGGTGCGTTCGTGCCATCCGCCGACACGAGCCAGATTCCGAAACGCGGGTCGGCCCAGTTGAGCCCCGGCCTGCGCTGCACGAGCAGGTTCCTGTTGTTGTGCGACCATGCCAGGGGGATATCATCCGTCGAGTTCGTGAGGTGGCGAACCCCGCCATTCGCGCGATCGAGGACGTCGACACCAATCGAATTGTCTTCACGCCGTGAGGCATACGCCAGAAGCCTCTCATCGGGCGAAATCAGCGGATTGGTAAGTCCGTCACCCACATCACCAATCGCTTCGGCGATGGCTCCTCTTGCATCGACCCTCACCATCTTGCGCGGCGCGGCGTCGACGTTCGAGACATAGACCAGTGAACCGTCCAACCCAGCCGTGCAGACACCGGCGTTCGCCGCGACGAGAAACTGTTTCCCCGCCTGCGTCAGGCTCTTCTCCGAGAACGGAAACGCCCACACGCCCGCATTGACGCCGCCGAGGCCGACGAGAAGATGTCCGGTGGGCGACCATGCGATTCCTCGCAACGTCGCATCCGGTACCTGCAGAACGGTGTGCCTCTTCGCTCCGTCGATCCGCTCAACGGTTGCCATGCTCGTCAGCGTGTGCGGGATCGCAAGGAGCGTTTTGCCATCGGGGAGGAAGAGGAGACTGTGAAAATCGACAAGGAGCGCGTCACGCTCCAGGAGCCGCGTCAGCGAGCCGCCGCGCGCCGAGAGCTCGTACAGTCCGCCCTTGTATTCCGCAACGACGATGCGATCGTCCGCACCCCAGGCACCGGAGTGGAACCTGACGTCGGGAGGAATGACCGCGATGACGACCGGCGCCTTCGCTCCGGGGCTCATCTTCCACAGTTTTCCCTCGCTCGCGAACACGACCCATTTGCTGTCCGGCGACCAGAAGAGAATCGCCTGCGGTGTGCCGATGATCGGCACCTGTGCCGGCTCCAGCTCATCGAGACTGCGGATCCAGAGCGCGTGGCCCGCCGGATACGCGACATGACGGCCATCGGGTGAAATCACCGGCGACATGTTGAACGATGGATCGAGCTCCGTGCTGACGATCGTCTTCGTCACGCGCGCGGGCGGCACGCGCGTTGACCGCCAGAGTCCCCAACCAGCGACTGCACCCGCGATCGCGACGAGCACCCACGGCAACGCCGGCATGCGGCGGCGCGGCTGCGCGACAGCGGACACCGCATCGCCCGACGACGACGGCCGCTGCGCGATCCATCGCAGCTCTTCGGCCACATCGAACGCGCTCTGCCAGCGCTGCTCGGCGTCCTTCGCCAGACATTTCTCGACGACATGCTCGAACGCCGCCGGCGTCAGCGGCTGCAGCTCGCGCATCGGACGCGGCTCCTCACCGATGATCGCCGCGACGATCGAAGTCTTGTTGCTGCCGGCGAACGCACGTTGTCCCGTCGCCATCTCATAGAGCACGGCCCCGAGGGCGAAGAGATCGCTGCGATGATCGACCGTCTCGCCGCCGATCTGTTCCGGCGACATGTATTGCAATGTCCCGACGACCATTCCCTCACTGGTCAGGGGCTGATTGACCATCGTGACCTGGTCCGGGCCCGCCTTCTGAGGCACGTCGCGGACGCTTTTCGCGAGACCGAAGTCGAGCAGTTTCACGCCGGTGCGGGTGAGCATGATGTTCGCCGGCTTGAGATCGCGATGCACGATCTCACTGCGATGCGCGCGGTCGAGCGCCTCCGCGATCTGTGCGCCGCAGCGCAGCACATCGCTCATCGGCATCGCACCACGCTCCAGCCGCGTGGCGAGCGACTCCCCTTCGACATACTCCATGACGAGATACATCGCATCGTCATCGCTGCCGACGTCGTGCAGCGTGCAGATGTTCGGATGATTCAACTGCGAGATGGCGCGCGCCTCGCGCTCGAGCCGAAGCCTGAGGTGCTCGTTCTTCGCGTACTCCGCCGGCAGGATCTTGATCGCGACGGAACGCCCCAGCCGCGTGTCACGCGCCTTCCACACCTCTCCCATGCCCCCGGCGCCGGCCGGCGAGACGATTTCGTAGGGTCCGAGACGGTGCCCCGCTGCAATTGTCAATGTTGGAAAATTATCCCATGACTATTCTCGCCGGGCGCACTGCCATGGTTACGGGAGCGGGCTCCGGAATCGGGCGCGCGGTTGCACTCGCCTATGCGAGTGCCGGCGCAAACGTCGTCGTCTCCGACATCATCGAAGAAAGCGGGCAGGAAACCGTGAGCCTGATCGGCGGCACGAACGCGATGTTCGTTCGCGGCGATGCCGCCAGGCCGGCCGATCACGAAGCGCTCGTGCGCGCCGCGATCGATCGTTTCGGCTCACTTCACATCGCCTGCAACAACGCCGGCATCGGCGGCGAGGTCAACCCGCTTACCGACATGTCGCTGGAAGGCTGGCAGCGCGTGATCGACATCAACCTCTCCGGCGTCTTCTACGCGATGCGCGCACAAATCCCTCGCATGATCGAAGCAGGCGGCGGCGCGATCGTGAACATCGCATCGATCTACGGCGAAGCGGGCGCGAAGAACGCCGCGGGCTACGTCGCGGCGAAGCATGGAGTCGTCGGACTGACGAAGACCGCGGCGCTCGAGTACGGAGCGCAGAACATTCGAGTGAACGCGGTCGGACCTTCCTACACCGACACGCCGATGCTCGAGCGTTTGCCCGAGGAACGGCGGAAGTCGGTGGCATCGCTGCACGCGCTTGGCAGAATCGGACGCGCGGAAGAAGTCGCGGCGTTGGTGTTGTGGCTTTCGAGTGAAGCTGCGGGGTTTGTGACGGGGAGCTTTTATCCGGTGGATGGTGGATTCCTGGCGCGGTGAGCGGGGGTGATAGGACCCATTTGTCCTATCCTCGCTATGTGCGAGTGCAGCCCGAGAACTATCGCGTCTTCCGCGTCCTGAACTCGATCTGCTATCTCGGCTTCTTCGCGCACGCCAGCTTCATCCCGCTCTTCTTCTGGCTCGGCGTTCCGCTGCTCGCGTGGTTCAACTTCCTCTCGATCGCGATGTGGGCCGGCGGGTGGCTCCTCAATCGCAACGGCCAGCATGATTTCGCCGTCAATCTCATCACCGCGGAAGTGATCGCGCACGCCGCGCTCGCGACGTGGTGCTTCGGCTGGGCCAGCAGCTTTCAAACGTACCTGATGCCGATGCTCGTCTTCACGATGATCAACAATCGTCCGCATCGCATCACGACACTGATGCAGGGCGGGGCGATCGTCGCGCTCTACATCGGCCTCTACCTCATCACGAAGCACGCTACGCCGCAGACCTCCGCGCTGTATGTCGAGATCGCGCACTACGTGAACATCTTCGTCGTCTTCACGGGACTCGGCATCGTCGCCTGGTATTACCGCGAGGCCTCGCTCAAGTCGGAGCAGCGCATGCGCGAGCTCGCGGACGAGGCACTCGCCGCCAGCCGCGCGAAGAGCGCGTTCCTCGCGAACATGAGCCACGAGCTCCGCACGCCGCTCAACGGCGTCCTCGGATTCGCGCAGCTCCTCAACCGCCGCAAGGAACGCGACGCCGACGACCGCGAGGGACTCGGCATCATCATGAAGAGCGGCGAGCACCTCCTCAACCTGATCAACGACGTTCTCTCGCTCTCGAAGATCGAAGCG
>CAZKID010000204.1:0-593 GCA_964552405.1 uncultured Thermoanaerobaculia bacterium | reverse complement strand
CTTCGATCTCTGGGCGCTCCTGCACGACGTCCATCGCTTGCTGCTGCCGCGCGCGCAGGAAGCGGCAATCGCGCTCACGCTCGACATCGGCGACGGACGCTGCGCCGTGCTCGGCGATCCGTTGCGCGTGCGGCAGATCGTGCTCAATCTCGCCGGCAATGCGGTGAAGTTCACCGAGAAAGGCTCGGTCACGATCCGCGGCCGCTGGCGCAGCGGCGAGGCGACGATCGACGTCATCGACACCGGAGCCGGCATCGATGACACCGAACAGCCGATGCTCTTCCAGCCGTTCGCACAGGCCGCCGCCGGCCGCGAGTCGAAAGAAGGCACAGGCCTCGGACTCGCGGTCTCGCGCGATGTCGCACGCCTGATGGGTGGCGACATCACACTGACGAGCGTGCGCGGAAAGGGAAGCACGTTCACGCTGCGACTCCCGCTGCCGGAGACGCGCGATCCGATCGCTCAAACCGACACCACGCGTTTGCCTGCGCACCAGGCCAAAGATCCCGGGCACCGCGTTCCCGGTGTCCGAGATCTCGTTGTTGACACCGCGGTCCCCTCGCGGCCCGTTCCCGCCGTCTGGCTTCAACGCG
>CAZKID010000203.1:0-9602 GCA_964552405.1 uncultured Thermoanaerobaculia bacterium | reverse complement strand
TTGCATTTTGCATTCTGCATTCTCCATTTCGCTTTTCGTTCCCCTGCAAAAGAAACGCCCCCGGGGAGGTGATCCGCGGGGGCGCATAGGAAATCGAGGTAAGCCGCTTACGGGATGATCAACCGGATCACCACGCGACGGTTGCGCAGGCGTCCTTCCGCCGTGCTGTTGTCGGCGACCGGCTCGCGAGCGTCGTGGCCTTCGACCGTGATGCGCGAGGCGTCGATGCCGTGGCGCGTGACGAGGTAGTCACGCACGGCCTCGGCCCGGCGGCGATCGAGATCCGCATTCGCTCCCGTTGCTTCACGGTCGTCCGTGTAGCCGATGACGATCGCCGTGGAGCTGGGCTCCTGCTTCATACGCAGCGCGACGTCGTCGAGAATCGCCTTCGCGATGTTCGTCAGGCGCGCCGAGCCTGGCTCGAAGTGGATCTCGTCCGTGCGCAGTTCCTGCGGCTGATGCGGCGGCGTCACCGGAGGCGCCTCAGGCGGCGGAACCGGTGCCGGTGCCGGAGGCGGCGGCGGGGGCGGCGGAACCGGCGTCGGTGCCGGCGGCGGAGGTGCAACGACTGCAACGTGTACCGGTGAGTAGGTCAGACCAACGAGGCCGCCGAGCGCGCAATCATCGAGCTCGGTCACGCGGCACTCTTTGTGGTCATACGAGAACTTGTTCGCGTTGAAGCGGACGCCCGCATTCAGCGCCCAGCCGCTCGTCCCGAACCAGTGGCGGATTCCCGTCACGAGGAACACGGGCGTCTTCGGCTTCATATCGCCACCGTTGTAGAAAACGGTGTTGATCTCGTTCACCCAGTTCGTCGTGCGCCACCAGCCGACAGGCACGTTCAATCCGCCATCGAGATGGATCTCGTTCGGCAGATCGACGTCGGTTGCGAGATTGCTCTTATCGGAGTCGCGCTTGCCGACGATGATGTAGGTGCCCGACAGCGTTCCCATTCCATGAGTGAAATGGAGGCCGAGGCCGTAGTTCGCGGTGTTGGTCGCGATGCCGCTGCTGTCGCTGCCGGTCGGCAGCGCGATGAAGCCGGACAGCGCGACCTTGCTCGGACCGTTGCTGTCCAACAGGCCGAACTTCGTGGCAAGGCGAACATCGCCCGCACCGCTGTCGGTGAAACGGCCCTGATACAGCCAGCCGTTGATGAAACCCGCACGATCATTTCCGTGATTCTGCAGGCGATCCCACGGAACCATGATCGAGCCTTCCCACCGATCGGAGAAGCCGTAGCCCACCGAGGCGCTCACGCGATAAAGGTCATAACCCATGTCGCGATATTTGCGCGCGCTGGCCGGCGCAAACTGGCGCGCGGGCGCGGCGAGAAGATCGAAATCCTGAAAGTACACACCAAATGAGAGATCACCGCGGTGCAGCGTATCGCCAGTGACCGTGGTGAACAGACCGGTCTCTCCACTCCATGTCGGAGCGACGAGATTCAGCTGATCATCACGTGTAATCGTGGCGGTCGCCCCAGCCTGCGCGAACGCAGACCCGGCAACCAGAAAACACAACAGGGGCAGTAGCAGCCGACGTAGACGGAACAAAATCACACCTCCTCAAACCAAGTACGCACGCACGTTGTCTCAGCAGCTACGTTCGCCGCCTACAAAACGTGTGCCAGACAGCTCGGCTGTGGTTTCCCTAACCATTTCAACTCGTTGACTTTACCATAGATGACCTTATGCGACTGCGAACCATCGCCCCCGTCATCCTCGCGTTGCTTCCCCTCACCGCTTCTCTCCGGGCCCAGACATCACAACCGGAACCGGCATCGACGCAACCTCCGCCGACATTGTCCGGAACCGCGGCAGGAGCGTATGACCGGCGTGATTCCCTTCCATACGTCAATATCTATCTTCCCGAGGGTCAGGCCAGCATCCGGCTTCGCAAGTTGATCCGCAATGTGCTCTTCGAAAGCCAGATCGACTATCGCTTCGTAAACGGCGACATCTCGACGTTTCTCCGCTACAAGTATTACGCGCGCAGCTTCACCTATCGCCTCGGCGTCTTCGACACCATCGGCTTCCCCGACATCGGTTCCTCTAGTAAACAGGAGTTCGAGCGCGTGCGCGGCGGCTTGTTCCTCGTCGAGGTTCCGCGCGATTACAACAACCGGTGGTTCTGGCTCCTCCAGGACGATCGTCTGACGTTCGGCGATCTCACGCATCCCGACAATCGCAAGAACAACATCTATACGAAGTTCGGCTATCAGTTCGGCACGCAGTTCGATGAGCGGATGAACGCGATCGTGGGTGAAACGCGCGGCCGCATCGTTCCCGTGCTCACCGCATTCCGCGATCTCGGTCCGCAGAAGTTCGGCCTCGCCGCCGCAGTCACCGAGTCGGCAAAAGTTGCGACGGGCGACTATCACTACACGAAACTCGAATCCGAAGCGCTGCGCCGCTTCGACATCACCGGTACCTCGTTCCTCGTCTCGCGGCTGCACGGCGGCGTGTTCCTCAACCGCGGGCTCGCAGAAAACACGACCCCGACGACACCGGCCATCGCGCTCTACACGATCCCGCAATACGAAATGTTCAAGATGGGGGGCCGCGAAGCACTGAAAGGCGTGGGCGATCGCGCCGACTCCGAGGGCACTCACGAAGCACACCTGACGAACGAATACTTCGTGCCCGTGTTCCGCAACCGCGACTACCGCACCTGGGCGCTGCACTGGAACACGCTGTACGGAATCGGCTACCTCGGCGCAGGATCCGTCGGCTTCGATTACCGCTCACTGACCAAGTCCAACAACCTCGTCGTCGACGCAGGCCTCGGCACCGAAACGAGCATCTCGGTGCGGGACTTCGATGTGCTGCTCAGCGTCGTCTACGCGCACACAGTGCACGCACCGGACAACTTGAAAGGAAGCAAGGTGCGGTTCTCGATTCGGACCGTGAGGTAGGTGCTTTGGGTTGCGCGGGCTCGCGGATTCGCGGGCTCGCGGTGGGAGCCCACTCTCAGTGCGTCAGATCCGACTGCACGGACCGCACGCCATCCACGTTCTTCACCAGTTCGATCGCGACCTGCTCCTGCAGGACCGAATGGACCGTGCCGGCGATGCGCACGACGCCATGCTGGCTGTCGACGCGAAGCCGGCAGCCGTCGAGCGAACGATGGCGCGCGAGTGCGCGCTCTGCCGCACGTAGAATCGCCGCGTCGTCGGGCGCGCTCGTCAGTTGGATGAGATTCGCCACACGCGTATAGCCGAGACTGGTGGCAATGCGTCCGGCATCTTCTGCTTTCATGTTCGAGTCCGTGCGGCCACGGAGAACGACGATGCCGCCGACCTCATAAACCTGCAACCTGTCGATATCCGTCAATCCTGCTGTTCGAAACGAGCTCGTGAGATCGACCGCCTCGGGCTGGACCGCGTAGAGAGCAACAGGCATCAGGAAAACGATCATTGCCGCGAATCTGAATGGGGCTTGTTTCATCGGTTTCCTCGCTCCTCTAACAGAACTACCTTAGAGCAGGGGACGTGCCAAATGGTTCAGGTTCGATGGAAACAACCGAGGGCTCTTCCGGCGTGATTCCCTGCCGGTTGTGGACGTAGACCTGCCACACGAGAAGCAATGCCAGGAACAGCAGAATCACGATGCCTAGAAGTGCGCCGATGCGTCGGGCCACGACTCATTCTAAAGCAATTGAAAATTGGAAATTGAAAATTGAAAATTGAGGGGCGGCGAGGCAATTTTCAATTTTCAATTTTCAATTTTCAATTATCGTTCGCAAATGCCCCGCATCCACGTCCTCCCCTCCGATCTCGTCAATCAGATCGCGGCGGGTGAGGTGGTCGAGCGTCCCGCTTCCGTCGTCAAGGAACTGATCGAGAACTCCATCGATGCGGGAGCGAACACGATCGACGTGCTGCTCGAAAGCGGCGGGCGCAAGCTGATCGAGATTCGCGATGACGGCTGCGGCATGCAGGCTGGCGATGCGCTCCTCGCGCTCGAGCGCCACGCGACTTCGAAGATCCGCGCGTTCGACGATCTCACCCGCGTCCGCACTCTAGGCTTTCGCGGCGAGGCGCTGCCCTCGATCGCGAGCATCTCGCGCTTCACGCTCACGACCTTCGACGGCGAGAGCGAGCATGCGATCGAGATCGACTGCGATCCGCTGACCGGCCAGCGCACGCAGCGGCCTGCCGCACGCGATCGCGGCACGACGATCAGTGTGCGCGAGCTTTTCGAAAACGTTCCCGCGCGCCGCAAGTTTCTGCGCAGCGCCGATGCCGAGTTCCGTTCGATCGTCACCGTCGTGACGTCCTACGCTCTCCTGCTGCACTCGCGCGCGTTTCGCGTCGAGCACAACGGACGCGTCGTGCTCGACCTCCCCGCAACACTCACGCCGCGCGAGCGCGTGTTACAGATTCTCGGCGACGAAGCCTCGGAGAATCTGGAAGAGATCGATGCAACGATCGGCGAGGCGCGTGCAACGGGCTACGTCACGCGCGGCCTGCGCTTCGGCAGCCGGCGCAATCAATTCTTTTTCGTCAACAACCGGCTGGTGAAGGATCGCGTGCTCACGCATGCGGCAAATCGCGCTGCCGATCAATTCGACTTCGACGGACACCCGGCGTTGGTGCTCTACCTCGAGGTGCCGCCCGAGTTCGTCGACGTGAACGTCCATCCGGCGAAGACCGAGGTGCGCTTCCGCGATTCGGGTGTGGTGCATGTCGTCGTCGAACAGGGAATCAAGAAAGCGCTGGGCGGCGCGGAGGAAGGCTCGGCCCTGCTCACGCGCGAGCCGGTCATCATTCCGCCCACGGCTGCGCCGGTCGCGCCGCGCATCGAATACACGCCGCTCTTTCAACAGCGGCCCCTCGTGCAGCCGCCGCGTCCCGCGCAGACCGCAACGCTGCCCGAGCTCGAGCTGGAGCTGCCGCCGCAACTCGGCGATCTCCAGGGCCGCGTCATCGGTCAATACCGGCTGAGCTACATCCTGCTCGATACCCCAGGCGGACTGCGCATCGTCGATCAGCATGTCGCGCACGAGCGCGTGCTCTACGACCGCTTCCTCGCGAGGCTCGCGCAACATGCGCCCGCGTCACAACAACTCCTCACTCCCCTGCTCTATGAAGCAGGTGCAACGGAGAGTGCAGTCCTCGATTCGCATGCGGACGAGCTGCGCGCAATCGGATTCGACATCGAGCGCTTCTCGGGCAACACCTTCGCGATCTCGTCGCTCCCGGCGGAGCTCGTGAAGAACGACGTGCATTCCTTCCTTCGCAAGCTCGTCGATGCGTCGCTCGATGACCATCGCTCGCATCTCATCGCGGTGCGCGAAAAAGTGTGCGCATCGCTCGCGTGTCAGGCTGCAATCAAAGTGCATCGCCCGCTCGGAGGAGAAGAGATGGCTCGACTCGTCGCGGAAGTCCTCCAGTCGTCGAATCCCTTCGCCTGTCCGCACGGACGCCCAATCATCGTCGACATCCGCCATCTCGACATCGAGCGACACTTCCACAGGAAGTAGAACTCTCGGGCCCAAGATCGCGCCGAGGTAAAGTTTTGCAGATGGAGCCTCGCAATCTCGGCCGTCTCGGCGAGCGCCGCGCCGCATGGTTCTATCTCCTGCGCGGCTACTGGATCGTCGAGCGCAATCTGCGATTCAAGGATGGTGAGATCGATCTCGTCGCGCGGCGCGGCAACCTCGCGGCCATCGTCGAAGTGAAAGCGCGGCAAACGCTCGCCGCCGGCGAAGGATGGGAAGCCGTCGGCCGCACGAAGCGCGAGCGCCTCGTGCGTCTCGGAGAACAGTACGCCGCACGGCATCCTGAAGTCATGCTGCGCTACGACATCCTCTCGCTCTATTGGAATGGCTGGCGATTCGAGGCGAAGCACTTCCCCGATGCCTTCCAACCGGTCGCGGATGCGCGGTATCCGTGGCAATGGCGCGCGTAGCGATTCTCTCCGCGCCTCCGCGTGAAACCGTGACTCATTCGTAACGCTCACTCCGGACAATTGAATCGCCCGATCGGAAATCTTGAATTTTCGAAAATAGCCCTAACCCGCCGCTGCACCACCATCTCCTACTGTCCCAACGGCGTCCCACGCGCATCGCGCTTTCTGGCGCGATGGCGGCCGCAATGCACTTCTCCACTGCATGGAATCGTGGACTTGTAACGCACCGGTGAACGGCCAGGGCGTGACGCAGCCGGGTCTGCAATCGAGATCTCCACGGAAGAGGTGAGACCGAAAACAACACGTCACGACCAGCTGCTTCTCATCGAAAACATTCAAACGAAACGCAGGAGGAATTGCTTGTCAGTTTCAAGAAAGCTATCCATCACTCTGGCCGCACTACTGATGCTCATCGGAGTGGCCGCACATGCCCAGACGCGCGCCGCGCTCACCGGCACGGTGACGGCTAGCGGAGCGCCGCTCCCGGGAGTCACCGTCACGATCTCTTCGCCGTCACTCCAGGGTGTTCGCACAACGACGTCCGACATCAATGGCAACTACAACTTCGGCGCGCTGCCTCCCGGCGACTACACGGTGAAGTTCGAGCTCGAGAGCATGAAGACGCAGACGCGCAACGTCCACGTGGGCCTCAACGAGACCGGACACGCCGACGCCGACATGCAGCTTTCGTCATCCGATGTCATCACGGTGACTGCCGCTCAGGTCGTCATCGAGTCCAACGAGATCAAAGCGAACATCAAACAGGACGTCGTCAACAAGCTTCCGGTTGCGCGCACACTGCAATCGACCACTTCGCTCGCACCTGGCGTCGTCATCTCCAACGCCGCGAGCAACGGAAGTGCAGGCGGTGGTGCCGCGGCAGGCGCGATTCAGATTGCCGGCGCCCCGGCATACGACAGTGCATTCCTCATCAACGGTGCCTCGGTCAACGAGAACCTTCGCGGCCAGCCGCACAATCTGTTCATCGAAGATGCGATTCAGGAGACCACCGTCCAGACGGGCGCGATCTCCGCGGAGTACGGCCGCTTCACCGGCGGCGTAGTCAGCGCGATCACGAAGTCGGGTGGCAACAACTTCAGCGGTACCTTCCGCGACACGATCACCAACGATCGCTGGACAGCGCAGGGTGAAAAAGCCACGTCGAAAGCGACGGACAAGACCAACCCCGTCTATGAGGCAACGCTCGGTGGTCGCATCCTTCGCGATCGCCTCTGGTTCTTCACCGCGGGACGTTATTCGAATCGCAGCCAGACGAACACGCTGGGCAATGATGCCAACACGCCGTTCACCTTCAGCACCAAGGACGAGCGATTCGAAGGCAAGCTCACGGCGCAGATGACCGACAAGCACAGCATCGTTGGCTCGTACTTGCGCGACACGCTGAAGTCGAAGAACTTCTGCGCGTTCGCCCCCTGTCTCGACACGGCCTCGATCGAAGCGAGCCGCACGAATCCCAACAACATCAAGACCGCCGAATACGACGGCATCCTCAGCTCCTCGCTGCTCGTGCAGGCGAACTGGTCGAAGAAGTATTTCGCCTTCATCGGCGGCGGCGGCGTCGGCACGACTCCCGCGAGCGGCACTCCGATCGTCACGGCACTGGGCACGGGCGAAGGCTACGCGGGTGATGCGATCTTCTGCGCGACCTGTGACCCCGAACAGCGCAACAACACGCTATGGGGCGCGAAAGCCACGTACTACCTCGCGTCAAAGGGCTTCGGCACCCACAATATCGTCAGCGGCTACGACAACTGGTCCGAGCAGCGCATCGCGAACAACTATCAATCAGCGTCGAACTTCATCGTCTATACGCTGGGAACGTCGGACAACGATCTCATCGCCCCGACCTGCGTAGGTCCGGACGTGTCGAACATCGTTTGTCACCCGAACTTCAACACCGGCGATCTGATCAAGTGGAACCCGATCTTCCAACTGACGAAGGGCTCGGACTTCATCACGCGCTCCGTCTTCGTCAACGACAAGTGGGATCTGAATTCGCGGTGGAGCTTCAACCTCGGCCTCCGCTACGACAAGAACCACGGCACCGACTCGTCGGGCAACGTCGTCGCCAACGACTCTGCATTCAGCCCTCGTCTCGGTGTCGTCGTCGACCCGATGGGCAATGGGAAGCTCCGCCTCAACGGCAGCTACAGCCGCTATGTCTCGCGCGTTTCGGAGTCGGTCGGCAGCGGTGCGGCGGGTGGCGGTAACCCTTCGTATCTCTACTACGAGTACACGGGGCCGAACATCAACGAGAATCACGCACTGACCAGCACTCAGGCACTGCAGCAGATGTTCGACTACTTCTTTGCGCATGGCGGCACGAACAATGCGCCGCTCTTCGGCAACATCTCCGGCATCGCCACGAAGATCAACGGTTCGCTCAAATCACCGAGCGTCGACGAGTATTCGATTGGCGGAGGCTGGCAGATTTCGAAGAACGCTTACCTTCGTCTCGATGCGCAGCACAAGAACTGGAAGAACTTCTACGCACTCGTGGCCAACCAGTCGACGGGCAGCGTTCCGGGCATCGTCACCCAGGGCAACACCACGATCGACTTGCATCAGAACTTCGATCTCACTTACATCACCAACAGCGATCACTTCAAACGCACGTACAACGCTGCCACGCTGCAGACTGCGTATCAGCCGTTCGCGCGGACGAACTTCGGGCTCAACTACACGTACTCGACGCTGAAGGGAAACGTCCGGGCCGAGACGACGGGCAGCGGCCCGATCGCCGAGGACCAGATGCAGTATCCCGAGTATCGCGGATACGCGAACTACGCGCCGACCGGCTATCTGCCGGGCGATCAGCGCCACAAGCTGAATGCGTGGGTAAGCTACGATCAGCCGTTCGCGTTCGGCACGGCGCTGAATCTGAGCCTGCTCCAGCGGTATGCGTCGGGAACTTCCTACTCGGCAATCGGTCAGCTCCGCACCGACTCGTTCGATCCGCATTTGCCGGCTGGCTTCTCTTACAACGGCGTTCCGACGACCGTCAGCTATTTCTTCAGCAAGCGCGGACAGTATCGCTGGGATGACGTGTCGTCGACCGATCTCGCGGCGACGTTCGACATCCCGGTACAGACAGTGAAACTGTTCGTACAGGGCAAGGTCCTCAACGCGTTCAACAATCAGGCGCAGACCAACGGCAACACGACGGTCAGTATCCTGAAGGCATTCAATCCGTTCACGGAGACGCCAGTGGAAGGAGTGAACTGGAAAAAGGGCTCGCGGTTCGGGCAGCCGCGAAATCCGACGACGAGCGCAGGTGCAAACCTGATTGCTCCGAATGGCGATTTCCAACTCCCGCGCACGTACTACTTCTCCCTCGGCGCAAGGTTCTAGTAGTCTCCCGCCCCGGCCGTGGACTCACGGCCGGGGCGGTATGTGTTCGAGTCAAAAGCGAAATGCAAAATGCAGAATGCAGAATGATCGAAAGCTGATTCTCAATTCTGGGGCATCGCTGATTTCAGTGGGTAGATTCTGCAGCGACCGATCTCTCGTCATCCCGAGCGAAGTCGAGGGACCTGGGTGGGCGTGTGGTACGGAACTCATGTCGCGGGCCTCCCGCCCACCCGGGTCCCTCGACTACGCTCGGGATGACGGGAGATCTGAGCTTGCTCAATCATCGGCCGTTTACCCACTGAAAAGCCCGAAGCC
>CAZKID010000202.1:0-9642 GCA_964552405.1 uncultured Thermoanaerobaculia bacterium | reverse complement strand
CGCGCGAACAAGAGCCCCCTCATCCGCCTTCGGCACCTTCTCCCCCGTGCGGGGGGAGAAGGGACTAGTCGGCGCAAACCCGCATAAACACTGGGAGTTTCGAAGAGATGATGTCGCGCGCCTCCCGCCCGCCCGGGTCCCTCGACTCCGTCAGCTCACGCTCACGCGGTTCCTGCCGCTCCGCTTCGCCTGATAGAGCTGCGTATCCGCGCGCTCAACCAGCGACTGCACCGTGTCGCCCTTGCGCAGTGTGGTCGCGCCGAGGCTGATCGTGGCGCGCATCTGGTGCTGGTCGAATTCGAAGATCGCGGAGTCGATCAGCAAGCGGATCCTTTCGCAGAAGCCGGCCGCCTCATCGAGGTCTGCCTCCGGCAGCACCACCGCGAACTCTTCGCCGCCATAGCGCGCGAACAACTCTTCGCGGCGCACGGAGCTCGCCACATATTGCGCGATGCCGACCAGCATCCGGTCGCCGGCCAGATGTCCGTACGTATCGTTGATCTTCTTGAAGTGATCGAGGTCGAACATCACGAGCGACAACGGCCGCTCGTGCCGCACGGCGCGCGCGATCTCGCGCTCGAGAAAATCGAGCAGATGGCGCTTGTTCGCCGCCTGCGTCAAACCGTCCGTGATGGCCAGGTTGTAGATCTCCTCGTGATACATCGCCTCGACGTTGCCTCCGGCGATGAACTTCACGACCGAGCCGCCGCAGCGGATCAGGTCACCATTCTCCAGCCGGCGCGGCCCTTCGATCGGCGCATCGTTCACGAACGTCCCATTTGTGCTGCCGAGGTCTTCGATGCGATAGACGTTATCGGCGACGAAGATCCGCGCGTGCCGCCGCGAGATCGTGTGGATCGGAATGCTCACCGCAACGTCGTCATCGCGGCCGATGATCGTCTCACTGCCGGTCAGCGCGACGCGCTGGCCAAGCTCTCCGCCATACAACACGATCACGCATGGTGGCGACCCGACTGCGCGCCAGTGCACATCGCGGCTGATCTCGTCCGTCGTGTCCTTCGGCTTCTTGTTCTTCGTCATACCGCCACCTCAGCGCCCCATCCAGATGCTCTCGTAATTGACTTCGGGAAACGACACATTGAGCGTCATCCCTTCGATCGAAGGCCGCGCAAAGCGATAGACCTGTTCGTGAAAAAGCGGAAGAACGACGGCATTCGCCGCGATGATCGCCTCGATCTCGCGATAGATCCCATGACGAATCGACGGATCGACTTCCGACCTGCCGCGCGCGATCAACTCATCGAGCTCCGGTGTCCCGCAGTACGGCCACGCGTTCTGCGCATGACTGGAGAAGATCCCGCTGGCGAATGTGTCGGGATCGGGATAGTCAGCAACCCAGCGCGAGATCAACATGTCGGCGCGCGCACGGAGATCGGGATCTCGGAACTCCGCCGAGGTACGCGCCAGCACTTCGACGCGAATGCCGGCGAGCGCGAGTGCCTCCAGCATCAGCTCGCCGAACGACGAGAACTCGCCGAGGAGGAGCGGGTGCATCAGTACGTTGAGACCGACGTCGACGCGTGTCTCGAGCTGCCGCGATGCGCGGCCAAACTCGTTCGATGGTCCATGCCCGAGCAAGCCCGGCGGGATGATTCCATTCGCGGGAATCGCCAGTCGTCCCATGCCGCGGCGTACGAGCGCAGGGACGTCGAGCGCGCGCACGATGCGGCGCCGCAGCTCCATATTACGGAGCGGCCCTCGCTGCGAATTGAACGCCGCGTAATACGTCGAGAGGCGCGGAATCGCGCGGAAGCCGGCCGCGAGCTCCGGCATCTGCCGCAGCTTCTCGACGTCCGCCGGAAAGAGGCCGGACGCGATCGAGAGATTGCCGTCGATCAATTCCTCGCGCGCCTGATCCGCATTGATTCCCAGATGAAACACGAGTGCGTCACAACGCGGCAGTCCATCCCGCCAGTAGAACGGATTGCGCTCGAGCTCGATACGGCGCCGCGGCTCGAAGCGCGCCACGCGGAACGGCCCGCTCCCGATGCAGCCCTCTTTCCAACCGCCGGTCACCGCCGTCGTCCCTTCGACGACGATCGCTGCCTGCACATCGGCGAGCAGCGCCGGGAAGAATGAGCAAGGCGTCTCGAGGTGCACGACGAGCTCGTGCGTCGAGACGAGCTGAATGCCCGACACCGAGTCCGTCCTGCCCTCGATGAAATCGCGCGCGCCGCGGATGCTGGCGAACGCCCAGTGATGCTGGTTGCGCGAGCGCAGCAATCGCTCCCACGAATAGCGGACGTCGCGCGCAGTCAGATGCCGGCCGTCGTGGAAGCGCGCATTCTCGCGGATCGCGATGCGCGCGCGCGTGCCGCCTGCTTCCATCGCGATGCCCGAGGCGAGCCAGGGCGCGATGCGCGCCCCTTCGCGTGCGCGCGTCAGCGTGTCGAAGATCGTCGCCGTGACCTCGCCCACTTCCGCGGTCGCCGCATTGACGGGATCGAGATCCGCGACACCTTCCGCGATCGCGACATGCAGCGTCCCGCCGGCAGGCATCGTCGCCGGCGCTCCTTCCGGCTCGACGCGCGCGATCTCCATGTAATCGACATACGGAGCAGTGCTCATGAGATTCAGATGCGACACCGCGGGCCCCGCGAGGCGATAGTCGATCTCGTGAAAGAGCGGCAGCACGACACCGCTGTCGATGAGCGCGGCGTCGAACTTGCGATAGAGCAGCTCGCGCGCAGCAGGATCCGTATCGACACGCGCGCGCTCGCACAGCGAGTCGGTCTCCGGCGACCAGAACCATCCATGGAGCAGGCCCGCCGACGAATGAAACAGCGAATGCGTGAAAGTGTCGGGATCCTCATAGTCGGCGTTCCACCGCATGAGCAGCACATCGACGTCACGATTGTCATCGAGCCGGCCGACGAAGTCGTCGATCGTCACGGCCTCCGCCGTGAGCTCGATGCCCGCATCGCCCCACACCGTGAGCAATGCATCGAGCAGCTTGCGATAGCGCTCGCGCAGGAGCGGATGAACGAGCGCACGCAACCGAATCGGCTGCGGCAACCCACTCGCCTTCAGCATCTCGCTCGCTTCCAGCGTCGTGAGCGGCGCGCGCCTGCGGCCCGGATCGTGACCGAGAAAGCCGGGAGGAATGAGCGAGACCGCGGGATGCCCGAGGCGGCCGATCGAGCGCCAGACGAGATCATGTGTGCGCACGAGCCGCGTGAGTGCCTGACGAAGAGCTGCACTCTTTCCCACTTCGCTCATCGTGTTGAAGAGCGCGAACCACGTCGTCGGCTTCGGAGCTTCGACGAACGTGCGCCGCACGCGGCGGTCGCGAAGCAGCGTGTCGACATCGTTCGGCGTGAGATCGCGCGCGACATCGATCTCACCGGAGCGCAGCTTCTCCGCGATCTCGGAGGCGGATGGAATCGTGCGGAACTCGACCTCGTCGAGCAGCGGCATCACGCCGAGACCATCTCCGCGCCGCGAGAAAATGATGCGGCCCGGCGCACGGCTCTTCAGTTGGAACGGTCCGGTGCCGGCGATACCGCCCGCTGTTTCATGCACGACGGCGGTTGCCGGATCCGTCAGCAGAGCGGGATAGATCGGCAGCGGATCGCGCAGTGTGATCTCGAGCTCGTCGTCGGCGATCACCGTAATGCCTTCGATCGCCTCCGCACGCTGCGCGCGATATTCACTCACGCCGAGGATCGCGCTCACACCGGGCGCCAGCTCACCTTCGCGGAAGCGCACCGCGCGCTCGAAGGAGCGGCGCACATCATCGGCCGTCATCATCCCGCCGTCATGGAAGATCGCATCGCGCCGCAGCGTGAAGCGGAAGCGGCTCCCCTCGCCTTCGCTCTTCCATCCCTTCGCCAGCAGCGGCAGGAGATGTCCCCGGCCATCCGTCCGCACGAGCGTCTCGCAGGCGAGCGGAAAGATCTCCCCTTCCTCGACCGTCGTGATCTGCGCCGGTTCCATTGCGTGAACATCGGTCGACGATGCGACGACGATGCGTCCTCCGGGACGGCGCGGCGCGGCGTTCACCATCGCGGGCTGATCGAGCCGCTCGAGCTCATCGAGCAGTTCCGCCGCCGCACCGTACTGGCAGCGCAGATTCATGATCGTCGCTGCGAGCGACAGCAGGCGGCGCAGCACATCGATGCGATGTTCGCGGCGCGCACTCTCCAATCCGCGATCGATCCATCGCTGCGCTTCGTCGACTTTGCGCGCCTGCCACGCCGCCTCGCCCGCGAGCAACACCGCATCGAGTGCGGACTCCGTCTTTCCCATCGCATCGTACAGACGATGCGCGGCCGCCGCTTCGCGCGCTGCAGGCTCCGCGTTGCCCGTCATCTGCAGCGAGCGCGCGAGCAGCAGGTGTGCCTCCGCTCGCGATGCGCGATCGCCGCTGGCCGGCTCTTCTTCCGTGAACTCCATCACCGGCGCCAGCAGCTGCTGCACATCTTCGGGCCGGAACGCATCGAACGCATGGCGCGCGGCGGCGAGGCCGTGCTCGATCGCCTTCTCGCCGACATCGCCTTCCGCGTAGTGATGCACGAGCTGGCGCCGCACGCGCTCGATGCGGCCTTCATTGCGCCGCTCGAGCTGCTCGGCGAAACGGCGGTGCAGTGATTTCTTGCGGCGGCGTGTGATCGTCGAATAGAGCACGTCCCGCACGATGCCGCTGGAGAAGCTGACGCGGTCCGCGCGCGATTCGCGGTCTTCCTCGAGCAGCCCTTCAGCGATCAGCTTGTCGATGCTGCCATCGAGATCGCCGATGTCGGGCACGAGCGTCTCGAGATCGGCGACGTCGAACGATCTTCCGAGGATCGAACAGACAGCGAGCAATTCGCCCAGCTCTTCGGGCAAGCGCTCCATCCGCTTGGCGACGATCTGCTGGATCGTGGCCGGCAGCGGCGCGGAGGAGATCGCGATGTCGCCGGAGAGCGACCACTCGCCCGTCGCGCGGCGCACGATGCCGCCCGAGTCGATGAACGAGCGTACGAGCTCGCGGGTGAACAACGGATTCGCTTCCGTCGCCTCGTAGATGCGATTCAGCAGATCGTGATCGATCGCGGCGCTGCCGATCAGCGACTCCACGAGCCGCCGATGCTCGCCCGAGGAGAGCGGACCGACGGTGATGGAGGTGAAGCGCGGATCGCCGGAGAAGGAATCGATCAGCCGCATGAGACCGTGGCGGCGCGTCACCTCCGTCGGCCGCCATGTGCCGAGAATGAACAAAGGCGTTGCGGATGCGCGTCTAACCAGATACTGCAGCCCGTCGAGCGAGACCTCTGCCGCATGGAGATTCTCGAACACGAGCACGAGTGGATTCCCGCCGGCGATGCGGATGAAGGTGCGCGCCAGCAGCTCGTAGATCTGCGTGCGGTCATCGCCGCGAACGCTGGAAGGCGCACCAGAATCCGATTGCGTGCGCAGTTCGGCGATGTCGACCAGCACCGGGAAGACCGAGATCAGATCGGCGGCGAGGTCGGAGAAGTCGGCGAGCTCGCCCGAAAGGCGTCCTGCGCTGCGCAGGCCGAAGTACTCCTGAATCGCTTCGACGAAACCCTGATAGCGAATCGACTGCTCCTGTTCGTGAAAGCGTCCGTGCAGCACGCGCACGCGCCGCGCCTTCGCCAGCGTCTCGATCTCTTCGACGAGCCGCGTCTTGCCGATGCCCGGATCGCCGCCGATCAATGCGAAGTGGCACTCGCCATCCATCGCAACGTTGAGGCGGCGCTGCAGCTCGGTCAGCTCGCGCTCCCGTCCGATCAGAGGCGCGAGCGCGGGCCGCTGAAAGATCGAGGTCGTGGAGAGCGCGACCGCGGCGTTGCGCTCGTCTTCGTCGAGGCGCAAACGGCAGCGGCGGACGGAGTCGGCGAACTCCGCGGCGTCGAAGCGCCGTGACGGATCCTTCGCCAGCGCGCGCAGCACGATCTGATCGAGCTCCTCGCCGATCGTCGCGCCGAGGCTGCGCGGCGAGCGCACATGTTCGTGTGCAATGCGGTAGAGCACCGACTGCGTCTCACCCGTGAACGGCACTTCGCCGCAGATGCTCTCGAAGAGCATCACGCCGAGCGAGTAGACATCGGAGCGCCCTTCGATGTGCTGGCCGAGGACTTGTTCGGGGCTGAAGTACGACATCGTGCCGACGAGTGCGCCGCTGCGCGTGAAATATGCGTAGGACGATGTGCGCGCCAGTCCGAAGTCCGTGACGCGGGTGCGCGGCGCAGACTCGTCGCCGGAGACCATCACGTTCTCCGGCTTCACATCGCGATGGACGACGCCGAGATTGTGGCTGTAAGCGAGGGCGTCGGCGACCTGGCCGACGATGTCGAGCACGAGGCCCAGGCTGCGCGGCTTTTCGCCCATGAACGTGCGGAGGTTGCGCCCCTCGACGACCGGCATGAGGAGGAAAAGCGAACCTTCATGCTCACCGATGTCGAAGAGAGGGACGATCGCGGGATGGTCCATCTGCGCGACGAGCTGCGCTTCGCGGCGCAGACGCTCTTCGGCTTGCGCGGTGAGAAGAAGAGGAGGGATCAGCTTGACCGCGATGTCGCGGCCGAGCAGAGGATCACGGGCTCGATAGACAACCCCCATCCCACCGCGTCCGAGCTCCCCTGTAATCTGGTAGCGGTTGGCGAGCGTAGCGCCGATCATGATGCGGCTCGTTTGTACTGGACCGAGCCGATGCTAACACGTTACGGGTTTCGCAAAGGCGTGCCGGCGGATTTGCGACATCACCGAATCACTTCGATGTCGACACCGATTGAAAGACGCCTGGTTCCTTCTCCCCTCCGCGAGGGGAGAAGGTGCGCGGAGCGCGGATGAGGGGTCCGCCCTTCGGGCACCTTCTCCCCCGTGCGCGGGGGAGAAGGACTATCTCCTTGCAGGGACTGTACGCCTTGCTCTCAGCGCCTCGGCCGCAGTGCGACAAAAGGCGTCTTCGCACTCGCGATCGGACACTCCGATTCGGGATTCGTGATGACCTCGTACAACTCGAGTGTCGATCCGCGCCAGCGATACGCGATCCGGTCCTCGTATTGCGTATTCGACTTGCGATCGGTGTTGACGTAGTCGCAGCAAGCCTCGCTCGTGTCGAGCACGATCGCCGCCTTGAACGGCTTCGCGCCCGGCAGCATGAAATCACCATCCGGCGAGATCGAGGCAGCGCGGCCATGTTCGTCGGCGTACTTGCCGGCGAGCAGCAGCCGCATCGCCCAGTTGTCCGCGGACTCGTCGATCCGCTTGTACGTCGCCGGTTTCGTCTCATCGAAGAACGCGCCGTGCAGCAGCATCGCGCCGCCGCGCTTCTCGATGGTGAACGGGATGCGGTGGCCGCTTCCCGATCTCGCCTCCGCCTCCCCCGCATCAAACTCGTAGCCACCCTTCAATGCGCGAATGCTCGCGACCGGCCGCTCGAACCCTTCATGAAAGTCGGTCGCTTGCAGACGCCATAGACCCTTCGTCTGATACAGCCAGAGCGCGGTTGGCGTCACGACCTTGTCCGCTTCCAGCGGCGACCGCGATTTCTCCAGCGCCTCGGCATATTGCACATCGATCCAGTGGCCGGAGAGGGCGCGCAGCGACAGCTCCTGCGCAGATGCGGCGATCGTGAAGAGCAGAAGGAACGGCAAACACGTCTTCGTCATCGTGGCCCATTCTGCGACATTCGAGTCTCGCCCCGTGACTCGCGTCACGACACGAATCCCCTTCGTAACGCATCTTGTCAGGGATGCCTCGTCCTTCCCTGATCTCGTGGTGCGCGATTCTCCTGGTGGCGAATACCGCATCCGCGATCTCGTACATCGTCCCGACCGATCGCGACGAGATCGGGCGCGCCGACACGATCATCAGCGGCTACGTCCTTGGTTCCCACTGCGAGCGATCACGCTTCGGCATCGAGACGGTGACGGAGATTGCGTTGGAAGAAACGTTCAAGGGAACCGCAACGGCGATCACACGCATTCACGAGCCGGGAGGCATTGCCGGCGACGAAGCGCGCATCGTTCCCGGCGCACCGACGCTCCTCGACGGCGAACACGTTCTGCTGTTCCTCTCTCGCCGTGAAGACGGCTCGTTCGCGATCACCGATCTCCAGCTCGGCTGCTTCCGTTTCGCGCGCGACAATGAATTGCTCGTGCGCGATTCCTCGGAGATCCACGGCTGGGATCTCGATGGCACTCCCCATCTCGAGCCGCTCCGTTCCGCGAGCGCTTTTCTCGAGTTCGTTCATGATGTCGCGCGCGGCAGCAAGACTTCATCCCCCGCCACGGATGAGAACGTGCTGAAGTCGGATGGGGGCATTCACGCCAGTCCGCGCAGCGATGCGGTCTACACCGCCTCCTCCTACACGATGCAGTACGCATCAGGCCTCGGCACCCGCTGGAACACGTTCCCGAACAGCGTGAAGTGGAATCAGGGAAACAACGAGAGCGGGCCGTTGGGCACAGGCACGTCGCAGATCACCGCCGCCTTCGCCGCATGGAACGCGCACGGAACGAACTACGTACTGGCGACGTCGAACGCGAACAGCAAGGGTTTCACCGACGGTGCGGACGGCGTCAACAACTTCGTCTTCGAGAAGAACCTCACCGCGGCAGGCGTGCAGCCGTTCAGTTGCACATCCGGCGGTGCGCTCGGCATGGGGGGAATGACGGCGGCCAACTTCGGAGGAGGCGCGCACGTCTTCCGAGGCGAGACGTTCGGCACGACGCTCGAGGCGGACGTGAGCATGAACCAGGGACTCAGCGCCTGCACGGCGGCGCAGCTCACGGCCGATCAATTCAAAAGCGTCATCGTTCACGAGCTCGGCCACACGCTCGGCCTCCGGCATTCGGATCAGAACCGCAAGCTCAACGCCGCCTGCTCCACCGATCCGGCGCTCGAGTGCAGCGGCGCGGCGATCATGAACCACATCCTCCTCTCCGGTCTCGACGGACAGCTCCAGGCATGGGACATCACCGCCGTCGATGCGGTGTACGGCAACGCCGCGGGATGTACGCCGCCATCGATCACGGCACAACCGCTGGGGGTGACGATCGTGCGCGGAGGCTCGGTGCAGCTCTCGGTTAGTGCGGCCGGCACCGGGCCGCTCAGCTACCAGTGGTACACGGGTGTGAGCGGAGATGTGTCTTCGAAGGTGTCCGGCGGAACGGGCGCGGCGATCGCGGTGAGCCCGCAGACGACGACGTCGTACTGGGTCCGCGTGACGGGACTCTGTGCACCCGCCGCGGACAGCAGCGGTACGATCGTGACGGTCGAGGCCTCGCCGTGCAACGCACCACGAATCGTCGAACAGCCGAAGGATCAGACGGTCTCGGCCGGAGCATCGGTATCCCTAACCATCGGCTACGCCGGCAGCGGCGCGACGGCCGTATGGTTCGAAGGGCTGGCCGGCGATTCGTCGTATCCGGCCGGCACGGGGCCGACGATCTCGACACGCCCTCTCACCCAGACCACACACTTCTGGGCGCGAGTCACGAATAGTTGTGGAACCGCGACGAGCAGCGCGGCGACGATCACCGTAGTCCCGATCGCGCGCCGCCGCGCGGCACGCTGACCGTCCGCCGGGACTGAGAGAAAGAAACCAAGCAGTGTTAATGCGGGTTTGAGCCGACTAGTTCCTTCTCCCCCGCACGGGGGAGAAGGTGCCGA
>CAZKID010000201.1:2406-9655 GCA_964552405.1 uncultured Thermoanaerobaculia bacterium | reverse complement strand
GGACTGTCGCACAGGCGGCAGCGAGGAGCGCCAGGAGGGCAAACGTGCGCATGCCGCGCCATGATAACGAGATGGGGTCAGGTCGAAACTCGAAAGATTAGTCCACTGGTGGTAGGAAAAAGCGAGCCAGGACAACCAATCATGGTGAATCCATCGCCTAAGTGGCGCAATGTTCCATTTGGTGTAGAACTAAGTTTCGAGTTTCGACCTGACCCCATCTTTGTGACGGAGAGCACACAGCTCTGTGTGCGGTGACGCTTGTCACGATCGCCTCTTCGCCTGAAACTTCGCGTTGCATGCAGGACACTCTGGCCGTCGATGCACAAAACCTGGCCCGCCGCTATGGTCGCCGGTGGGCGCTTGCCGATGTTTCCCTCCAAGTGCCCCAGGGGCGCGTCGTGATGGTGGCAGGGCGGAATGGGTCCGGGAAGTCCACACTCTTTCGCGTCCTCTCCACGGCCATTCGTCCCGATCAGGGCTCTGCCCGGATTCTCGGATTCGATCTCGTCAAGGATCGTTATGACGTCCGTCGCGACCTCGCACTGCTGAGCCACTACTCGTACCTCTACGAAACGCTGACTGCCGAGGAGAATTTGCGCGTGGCCGCAGAGCATCGCGGCCTCAGCACGAACGGGCTCAAGACCTTGCTCGATCGCGTTCGCCTCGGGCAGCGCGCGAATGATCCGGTGAACACATTCTCCGCCGGCATGCGGAAGCGCCTCTCCTTCGCGCGGATCCTGTTGCAGCAGCCCCGTGTCGTCCTGCTCGACGAGCCATACGGTCAGCTCGATCCCGAAGGCTTTGCGCTCGTCGATGAAGTGGTCAATGAGCTCAAGTCGAATGGAGTGACGGTGCTCGTCGCTACGCATCAGCTCGAACGGGGCGCTCGGATTGCGACAGATGCGATCGCGCTCGAACAAGGACGCGTGATCTTTCGCGGCGACGCGAAGGAGTGCCCGTCATGCTGAGTCCGCGTCATCCTGAGCGCAGCTGTCTTGCGGCGCCGTCGTTGATGCTTCGCTGCGCTCAGCATGAACGGTGGGGGACCTCATGCTGATCGCCGCACTTCGCAAAGAGCTCCTGCTGCAGTGGCGATCGCGCACACAGATCATGGCCGTTTTCGTGTTCGGCGCGACTTCGCTTTTGCTGTTCAGCTTTGCGGTCGGGCCGAACTCCGAAGCCCTGCGCCTCTACTCATCCGGATTCCTCTGGCTCGGTCTGCTGCTGAGCTCGACGCTCACTCTCGCGGAGAGCTACCAGGCGGAGATGGAGAATCGCGCGCTCGAGGGGCTCCTGCTGCTTCCTGCAGATCCGCGTGCTCTTTATTACGGCAAGGCGATCGCGAACTGGCTGCAACTCTCGATGCTCGGCGTCGCGCTCGTGCCCGTCATGGTTGTGCTCTACGATGCGGGCACGACTGACGTGCTGCCTCTCTTCGCGATCATCTTTCTTGGCGCCGCAGGCCTCTCTGCGCCGGGAACGATGTACGCCGCGATGACTTCGCAGGCTCGCGCGAAACAGACTCTCCTCCCTTTGCTGTTGTTCCCATTAATCGTTCCCGCACTGCTCGCGTCCGTGAAGGCAACCTCGCTCGTGATTCTCGGCGATCCGATGCATCAGTTGACTCCGTGGGTCAGCTTGCTGGCGGCGTTCGATGCGATTTACTGGTCGTTGTGTGGTCTCCTCTACAGCCGCGTTGTGGAAGATTGATATGAAAACAGGACCTTCAGCCATCCTCCTCGCCATCGGCGCGTACTTCGGCTTCGTCGTCGCGGTCGCGCAGTTTCACGGTGTGAGTGCGCTCGCTCTCGGCCTTCCCTCGGGTCTGATCGCAACGCTCGCCGCGGGCTGCGGCACCGCCGGCGCGATCTGGTTCTTGTTCGCGAACGACGAGGTCGCATCGCCGAGGCCGGCACAGATCATGGCCGCTCTGGGCGTGCTCTGCCTCGCGTTCGGTTCGTACTACGGACTCTTCGTTGCGCCACCCGAGCAGTACATGGGCGAAGTGCAGCGGATCATGTACGTGCACGTTCCGACCGCGTGGAATGCGCTGCTGGCGATGACACTCGCGTTTGCCTGCGCCGTGATCTTTCTCTTCAATCCCGATTACAAGTGGGACTCGCGGATGGAAGGGGCGATCGAAGTCGGTGTCGTGCTTGCGTTCCTCCTCTGCTGTCAGGGCGCGATCTGGGCCAAGCCGACGTGGGGCGTGTGGTGGGATTGGGATCCGCGCCTCACGACCACCGCGGTGTTGCTCTTCGCATTCCTTGGCATCCTCGCGTTGCGCCGGTTCGTCGAAGATCCGGCGCGCCGTGCAATCTGGTCAGCAGTTTCGACGATCATCGCGTATGTCGACGTGCCAATCGTTTACTTCTCCGTTCGCTGGTGGAACTCGCTGCATCAGCAGCAGTCGAATCCGGGAACGGTGTCGAAGCAGTTCTGGCTGCCGCTGCGTCTCAACGCCTTCGGCATTCTCTTTCTGATGGTCGCATTCATCATGCTGCGTGCGCAGCTCGCCACGCTGCGCCGCAAACAGGAAATGGCGCCGCCTCTTCCGGACGTCGCCCAGCTAGGGGAGGCCGTATGAGCGGAGGAGTCGTCACAGGCGGATGGAGCTTCGTCATCGCCGCCTATGTGGTCACCTTTTCAGTGCTTTTCATCTATGGAGTGAGCGTGATCACAAGGCTGCGTGAGGAGCGCTCCCGCAGTGAGGAAGAGGCAGATCGAGAATGAGCACTGTCATGAATCAAACATCTGCAAGTGATGTGATGAGACGCCGCTCTCGCATCTTCATGATCGGAGCGTTTGTCGTTGCCGCGGTTGCGTTCGTGATCATCGCGGCCGGCGGCATCAACAAGAATCTCGTCTACTACTGGACTCCGACCGATCTTCACGCCGCGGGCGACAAGGCCTACGGCGCGACCATCCGCCTCGGCGGCATGGTTGCGCCGGGCTCGATCAAGCGCGGCGGCGGAGTGACCGGCGTCGAATTCGACGTGAAGGACATGGGTGGCCAGGTCCATGTGAGGTCCGCCGGCGTACCGCCGCAGATGTTCCGCGAGAACATCGGCGTGGTCGTCGAAGGGACGATGGATCGCGGCGGTTACTTCCGCTGCAACCGGCTGATGGTCTCGCACAACAACGAGTACCGCGCGCCGAAGAACGGCCATCCCGTCGATAAGAAACAAATGGAGAAGTACATCAAGGACGCACAATGACCGCCAGCCTCGGACGCCTCCTCATTCTTCTGTCGCTCCTCGTGTCGACGACCGGCACCGTACTCGGTTATGCCGCGGGCTGGAAGCGCTCCGACGACGGCCTGCGCTGGGCGCGCCGCTTCGCGTTTCTCTTCTCGTTCCTGATGATCGGCGCCACGTTCGTGATGGAGTACGCGCTCATCAAGCACGACTTCAGCGTCAGCTACGTCGAGCATGTCGGCTCGCGGCAGGTGCCGCTGTGGGTGACGATGGTCAGCCTCTGGTCGTCGCTCGAAGGATCGATTCTCTTCTGGGGCTTCATCCTCGGCGTCTACATCGCGGCTGCCACCTGGCTCACGCGCAATGAGCACGTCGAGTACATGGCGTACTCGATCGGCACGTGGCTCTTCTCGGGCGCATTCTTCAGCTATCTCATCGCAGCTCCCGCTTCGCCGTTCGGCACGGTCGCGAATCCGCCGCTGGATGGGCCTGGACCGAACCCGCTGCTGCAGAATCACGTGCTGATGGCGGTTCATCCGCCGTTCCTCTATCTCGGCTACGTCGGCATGACGATTCCGTTCGGCTTCGCGACCGCGGCGTTGATGCGCGGCCGTCTCGGACAGGCATTTCTCCGTCCCCTGCGCGCGTCGCTGTTGCTGCCGTGGGTGTTCCTCACGATCGCGATCATGCTCGGCGGCTGGTGGGCCTATGAAGTCCTCGGCTGGGGCGGTTACTGGGCCTGGGATCCTGTCGAAAATGCCTCGCTGCTTCCATGGCTCACTGCGACGGCGGCACTGCACTCCGCACTCGTCATGGAGCGTCGCGGTTCGCTGAAGGGCTGGACCGTCACACTCGTGCAGTCGAGTTTTCTTCTAACCATTCTCGGCACCTTCATGACGCGCTCCGGCGTGTTCAACTCGGTCCATTCGTTCACGCAGAGCCCGATCGGTCCTACGATTCTCGTCTTTCTGGCGATCGTGTTGATCGGATCGGTGACGTTGCTCGCGCTGCGCATCGACTCTCTCGAATCCGATTCGCGCTTTGATGGTCCTGTGAGCCGTGAAGGCGTGTTCCTCATCAACAACCTGCTGTTCGTGTTGTTCACGTTCACGGTGTTGATCGGGACTGTGTTCCCCCTGGTCGTGGAAGCGTTGAAGGGCCGGCAGATGAGTGTCGGCCGCCCGTACTTCGACTCGATGGTCGTTCCCATCGGTACGGCATTGCTCTTCATCCTCGGCGTCGGACCTGCGCTGCCATGGGGTGCGGCAACGCGCGAACAGGCGAAACGCGCGCTGCTGCCGCCGCTGATCGGCGGGGTGATCGTCGGTGCGCTCGGTCTCCTGTTCGGCGCGCGCAATCCCTGGACGATTCTCACGCTCGTGTTCGGTGGTTATGCCGCACAAGTCACGCTCAAGGAGATGTGGCTGCCGGTCGTGCAACGCATTCGGCGGGGTGATGCGGTTGCCGGAGCCATCGTCGACTCGCAGTTGAAGCGCGGACGCCGCCGCTTCGGCTCGTATCTCGTTCATGCCGGCGCGGTCATCGTCATCGTTGCGATCGGTGTCTCCAGCACGATGCGCACGCAGCAGGAAATTCGTCTGCGCCGCGGTGAGAGTGCGACTGTGAACGGCGTCACGCTGACGTTCACCGGGACGGAAGAGAAAAGCGAGCCGCATCGCACGTCGACGCTGGCGCATTTCGACATCGCGAAGAACGGCAGACAGATCACGTCGCTCGCGCCGCGCATGAACTCGTATCAGATGATGCGCGATCCGATCGGAACGCCCGATGTCTACACGACGATCAAGGGCGACATCTATCTCTCGATCTTGAATCTCGAAGGCGACTCGGTCGGCGTGAACGTGATTCTGACGCCGATGGTCGGCTGGATCTGGTGGGCCGTGCTGCTGATGGGCGCCGGCGGAATCATCGCGTTGATTCCGAATCGCGCGGCAAGGGTCGTCGTACCGCAGACCGAAGAATCTCCGATTGGCGCCAATGAGGTTGCCGCGCAATGAACCGCATCGTCTTCATCGTCGGCATCGTGATCACGGTTGCGTTGATCGCGGTGCTTTTCTCCGGACTCGGGAACGATCCGAAGCGCATCGACTCCCCGCTGATCGGTAAGCCGGCGCCGGACTTCGCGCTGGAGCATGTGGGCACGGGAGACACCATCGATCTCGCGCAGTTCCGCGGGAAGCCTGTCGTCGTGAACTTCTGGGCCACATGGTGCCGGCCGTGCTACGAGGAGCATCCGGTGCTGGTTGCGAATGCGGAGATGCTGAAGACGCAGGGCGTTCAGTTCGTGGGTGTCGTGTTTCAGGACAAGGAAGAGAAGATCCAGCAGTTCCTCAATGAGCGGGGCTCCGCCTATCCGACGCTCGTCGATCAGGGTGGCAAGACGGCGATCGCCTACGGCGTCGGCGGCGTGCCGGAGACGTTCTTCCTCAACCGGCAGGGCGTCGTCGTCGAAAAATTCGTCGGCCCGATCGATCCGGACACGCTGCAGCAAAACGTTAGAAAGGCGATGGCGCAATGAAGATGACGCGATGCATCGCAGCACTTCTTCTCCTGTTCGCCACATCGCTCTTCGCCCAGGATGTGAAGGTTCCCGACGCCGAGCAATTCGTCGGCAAGCCGGAAGGGCAGCCGGTCGGCGGGCCGATGCTCGATGCGAAGACCAACGAGACGGCCGGAATGCTGCGCTGTCCGGTCTGCCAAGGAATGTCGGTGGCCGATTCGCCGTCCGAGATGGCCGTCAACATGAAGCACCAGGTGCGCGAGCTCATCGCGCGCGGCTACACGCAGGAACAGATCCTTCGTTACTTCGAGCGCTCCTATGGGCAGTTCGTGCTGCTCAAGCCGAAGTTTCAGGGAGTGAACACGCTGGTCTGGATTCTTCCTCTCCTCGCGCTGATCGTAGGCATCGTCGCGATCTTCTCGATGATGGGGAAGCGGGGCGATGGTCAACCTGTTGACGAAACTCCGCAAGGCGAGAACTCTGTCGAGGATCCCTATCTCGCCGAAGTACGAAAGCTGACGGGAAAACAATCATGACCGGTTCGACTGACTGGCTCAGCGCCACGGCGATGCTCCTCTCGGGGATCATCGTCGGATTGATGTTCATGTACTCCTCGATGCGGCGGAAGCAGCAGGCCGCGGCGCAGGGCGCTTCCGACGATCTCGAAACGCGCGATCTCGTCGCACGCCGCGACACGCTCATCCAGCAGTTGCGCGATCTCGAAGACGTACCCGCGAATGGTGCCGAGCGCACACGGCTCGAGCGCGAAGCCGCGCAGGTCTTGCGCGCACTCGACGGCAAAAAGGCGGCAGGATCGACGCCGGCCTCTGCGGTATCAATGAACGCGGCTTCTGCGCCGGCATCGGGGATGAATCCGGCGCTCAAAGGTTTCGTCTGGGGTGTGGGCTCGGTTGCCGCACTCGGATTCCTCGGCTACTTTGTCTGGTCGTCATCGACCGATAAGAACGCCGCGCAGCAGCAGATGCCGAGCGGCATGCAGCCGCAACCGCAACAGATGCAGCAGCAGGGGCAGCCGCCGCAGGCCGATCCTGCCGTGCAACAGCTCGAAGCCGCTGTCGCGACCTCACCCGACGATGTGAACGCGCGCATCAGCCTCGCGAAGGCGTATCTGGAAAAAGAAAACATGATGGGGGTCTTCGAGCAGACGCAGGCCGTGCTCGCGAAGTCGCCCGCCGAGCCGCGCGCGCTCACCTATCAGGCGCTCGTACGTATGGCGATGGGCCAGACCGACGTCGCCGGAAAGATGCTCGATCAGGCAACGAAGGCCGATCCGAAGTTTCTTGACGCGTGGGTCGGCATCGCCTGGCTGAATTTTCAGACTGGCAAGCCCGAGGCCGGCGAGAAGGCGATCAACGAGGCGATCAGGCAGCATCCGGAGGAGAAGGCTCGTCTCACCGAGATCCTTTCGGAGATGAAGAGTCAGAAGCCCGCGGCGTTGCCGAAGAATCATCCGCAGGTTGCGCAGCCGGCCTCGGACGGGCCATGCCCTGAGGCGAATGACCGATGTTAA
>CAZKID010000201.1:0-2396 GCA_964552405.1 uncultured Thermoanaerobaculia bacterium | reverse complement strand
ATCTGACACTGAATCTCTATGCGCGTGCAGCAGCTCGAGTACCGCAGCCCGCGGTGCTCTACATCATCGGACGTCCCCCTGGTGTGACCTCCAGCGCGCCCGTCGCGGTCAAGCGTCTGCTCTCGACCGGATTCCCGATGGAGGTCGACTTCAGTTCCGCCGACTCGATGATGGGCCAGCCGCTGCCGGCGAAGCTCCGTCTCGAAGTGCGTCTCGATATCGATGGCGACGCCGCGACGAAGAGTCCTGACGATCCGAGCGCCGTGCAGGACGGAGTTGCGCCGGGATCGAAACTCACGCTGAATCTGAAGTAGCGGTGTAGGACAGGCGCCCTCGCCTGTCCACCGAGCCGGCAGGCGAGGCGCCTGTCGCCCCACTGGAATCTCGCTATACTCCATGGCTCACCGCCATGACCGATCCCGCCGTTCTTTCCGCTCTGGAAGGTGCTGTCGCCGCTGCTCCCGACAACGACACGCTCCGGTTTCATCTCTTCGATCTCCTGCTCGGTGCGGGAAATCCACAACGCGCGCTCGAGCTCTGCACTGAGGTGCTCGCCAAGCGTCCCGACCATGTACTCGCCCTCGAGAAAGCTGCCTATGCGTGCGACCTCACGGGCGAAACGCAGCGCGCGGAAAGCTATCGCCGGCTCGCGAATGCATTGGCGCCGCGCTCGATGCCTGATGCGAAGGAGGAAGAGGAAGACGACGAGCCTCCGAAAGCCGTTCCTCTACGCGTGATCTCCGGCGGAGCGGATCAGGAGCGCGGGCGATTCGAAGTCGAGCCTTCCGACATACGCCTCTCCGACGTGGCCGGCATGGACGAAGTGAAGCGCAGACTCGATCTCGCGTTCCTCGCCCCGATGCGCAACCCCGAGATTCGCAAGATGTACGGGAAGTCGCTGCGCGGTGGCCTGATGCTCTACGGTCCGCCGGGCTGCGGCAAGACGTTCATCGCGCGCGCCACCGCGGGCGAGCTCGGCGCGAAATTCATGGCGATCGGGATTTCGGATGTTCTCGACATGTGGCTCGGGTCGAGCGAGCGCAATCTGCACGAGATCTTCGAGACCGCACGGCGCAGCGTGCCCTGCGTTCTTTTTTTCGATGAGGTCGACGCACTCGGCCGCAAGCGCAATCAGATGCGGAACTTTGCGGGGAACGTCGTCAACCAATTGCTCGCGGAGCTGGACAGCGTCGGGGCGAACAACGAGGGCGTCTTCGTGCTCGCGGCCACGAATCATCCCTGGGACGTGGATGCTGCGCTGCGGCGTCCGGGCCGCTTCGATCGTGTTCTGCTCGTGCTGCCTCCCGACAAGGCTGCGCGCGAAGCGATCATTCGCTTGAATTTGCGCGAGCGGCCGGCGGGCGACATCGACGCAGCCTGGATCGCGTCGAAGACCGAGGATTTTTCGGGGGCCGATCTGGCGCATCTGTGTGAGTCGGCCGCGGAGCTCGCGATGGAAGAGAGCCTCACCACAGGCAAGGCTCGTCCGATTCTGCAGGCGGATTTCAAGCGTGCGCTGAATCAAGTGAAGCCGAGCACGCGTGCCTGGTTCGATACGGCGCGCAACTACGCGCAGTTCGCGAATGAAGGCGGCGTGTACGACGATCTGCTTGCATTCATGCGCTCGCGGCGGTTGCTGTGACGACGGAGATCCGGCGCAGCGTCGATGACGACGCGGGCCTGATCCTCAAGCGCGCGGAGGCCCTGCTCGAAGTCGATCGTCCTCGCGATGCGCTGGCACTCCTGTTCGAGGCCCTGCGCCTCGAGCCGGAGAATCATCGGGTTCTTGCGCGGATTGCGGGCGCGTATCTCGCGTTGAACGATCACAAGACGGCGCTGAAGTTTGCGAACGAGACCGTCCGCGTTGCTCCCGAGCTCGAATGGGGCCATCGCGTTCGCAGCATCGTGCTGTTGAATCTCGGCGACAAGAGAGAGGCCTATCGTGCCGCCGAGCGCGCCGCGCAACTCGATCCCGAGAACCTGCTCGTGCTCAATCAGCTCTTCTCCGTCATGCGTGCTTCGGGAATGCGCGCGGAAGCGTGGAATGTCGCGCATCGGATGGTGAACATCGGCCCCAGCGTCTCTGCAGCCCACATCAACCTCGGTCTCATTCATCTCGAGTACAAGCAGTTCGTGGACGCGGAAGCTGCGTTTCGCCGCGCGCTGACGCTGGAGCCGGAGTCGTGGCCGGCGCTCAACAATCTGGGTGTCGCGCTGCAGGGGCAGGGACGGCATCAGGATGCTGTCGAATTTTTCTATCGTGCCGCGCAACTCAATCCATCGCGGCCTTTGCCCCGCAATAACCTCATGCTGGCGGGGAAGAAATATCTCTCCGGACCGGCGACGGTCATTGCTGTCGTCTTCGTGGTGCTCGTTGCAAACGTCATCGGTCTGCT
>CAZKID010000200.1:0-9664 GCA_964552405.1 uncultured Thermoanaerobaculia bacterium | reverse complement strand
GTCGATGTTGCGGAAGATCGCCACGTCGACATCAGGATCATTGCGCTGCCGGGTGAAGCGCCGTTGCCGCGAGCGGCGAATGAGACGCTCGCAAGTTTGAGGTAAGTAGATCGACAGGCGAGGGCGCCTGTCCTACACCGGCAGGGTTAACGAGAAGGTGCTTCCGCTTCCCGGCTCCGACTCCACATCGAGCGCGCCGCCATTGGACTCCATGAGCCGTTTCGCGAGATAGAGCCCGTATCCAGGGCCGCCACCGCGCTGCCTCTCGAGCTTGCTCGCGCCGCCAAGATCGAAGATCTGACCGACATAGCGGGGATCGATGCCGATGCCATTGTCGCGAATGCGAATGCGATAACCGCTATCCGCAGGCACGCAGTCGATGTCGATGGCGCGCTCACCTTTGGGGCGATCGTTGAAGAAGAGAGCATTGCCCAACACCGCGCCGATCGCCTCGCGCGCCTTGTCGGGATCGATGTCGACAGTCGGCAGATCGCCGGCCACGTTGATCTTCACGCCGCCATCTTCGATCGCGTAGCTGTGCTTCTGAATCACTTCTTCGATCAGTTCGCGGAGCGAAGTCGCACGCTTGGTCGTAGGACGCGACAGCGCCTTGACGAGGTGCGACATGTCGTCGAGCACGCGCTTCATGTATTGCGCACTCGAACGAATGCGGCGTAGGAAATCCTGCCCCTCTTCGTCCAGCTTCGGGAGGTAATCGCTGAGCAGCAGATCGCTGAAGCCGTCGATCGCGAAGATCGGCGATTTCAGGTCGTGCGAGAGGACGCTGAAGAACCGAACGAGCTCCTCATGCGACACAGGTTTGTCAGATCGACTCGTCTCCACGGGACGCGTTTCAGTGCAAAGCCTGAGCCTGACTCTTGCGGAAGACCGTGATGTTTCCGTCTCCTGCAACGGATGCCGTTCCGTCGTTGCTGACGATGATTGCGGTCCGCGCCGGGATGCCTACGCCGAGTTGCGTTCCTTCGACCGACATCAGTCTGCGCAGCGCCGAATCGGAATCGGCATCGAACGCTGTCTCGATCACGGTCCCCCTGATCCAGCCGAGTCCGGGCAGACTCGCACCGATTCCATGCATGTCGCGCGCAGCAACTCCGAAGCACGAGGCGGCCGCGCCGATCGCGGCGATCGTGACGCCATCCGCAGCCGCCTCGCGCATCGCCATCTCGGCGGACGACTCGCGAATCGCCGCGAGAAAGTTGTTCGTCACTCCGCCGCCGAGATAGATCAAGCCGGCGAACCGAATCTGATCGAAGTTCTTCTTCCGCCGCGCGTCGCGCACGCGATACACGGGCACGTTGAATGTCTCGACCTCCGGGTCGAGCTCGCGAAAGTACTTGCCGATGTGCGTCGCGTATTCCGCGGAACCTGATGCTGTCGGGAGAAACGCGACGCGTTTGTTGTCACGCGGCAGCGTCTTCACGAGCATCTCGTCGATCTCGCGCGTCTCACCAAACGAAAACTCGCCGCCTCCGATCAGGACGAGTCTTGTCAGAGGTACGGCGAGCTCGAGATGCAGAGGATTCATGATTCGTAAACCGGTGCTCTTGTGGGGCACAGGCGCCCTCGCCTGTGCATAGCGACACCTACTTTCCCCAGACCTCGCGGACCTTCGCGCCCATTTCGCTGGGCGCCTTCACGACGTGAATCCCAGCGGCTTCGAGCGCAGCCATCTTCTCGGCTGCAGTTCCCTTGCCGCCGCTGATGATCGCACCGGCGTGTCCCATACGGCGTCCCGGAGGTGCCGTCTGTCCCGCGATGAACGCAACCACCGGCTTCTTCACATTCGCCTTCACGAAGGCCGCGGCCTCTTCCTCCGCCGAGCCGCCGATCTCACCGATCATGATGATCGCCTCGGTCTTCGGATCCGCTTCGAACGCAGCGAGGCAATCGATGAAGTTCGTGCCCGGCAGCGGATCGCCGCCGATGCCGACTGCGGTCGACTGTCCGACCTCTCGCGTCTGACCAACCGCTTCATACGTCAGCGTGCCCGAGCGCGACACGATGCCGATCGGTCCCGGACGATGAATGTGTCCCGGCATGATGCCGATCTTCGCTTCACCCGGCGTGATGATGCCGGGGCAGTTCGGTCCGATGAGCCGCGACGGCGTTTCGCCTGCAGCGACGCGGCGCGCGTTCGACTTGTTGAGATAGTCGTGCGCCTTCACCATGTCGTTCACCGGAATGCCTTCGGTGATGCAGATGATCAGCTCCATCCCTGCATCGGCAGCTTCCATCACCGCATCCGCGGCGAACGGCGGCGGCACGAAGATCAGCGAGCAGTTCGCCGCCGCCTTCTCGCGCGCTTCACGCACGCTGTTGAAGACCGCGAAGCCTTCGTGCGTCGTCCCGCCCTTGCCAGGCGTTACGCCGCCAACGACCTGCGTACCGTAATCGCGGCACTGGATTGCGTGGAACGTTCCTTCGCGTCCAGTGATGCCCTGAACGATGACGCGTGTGTTCTTGTCTGCCCAGATCGCCATTACGCCTGTCCCTTCGCGGCCGCAACCACCTTCTGCGCGGCATCCCACATTCCGTCTGCCGTGATGAGCGGCAGTCCCGAGTCCTTCAGGATCTGCTTGCCGAGATCGACATTCGTTCCCTCGAGGCGAACGACGACCGGCACCGGCAGTCCGACTTCGCGCGACGCGCTCACGACACCTTCCGCGATGCGGTCGCCGCGCATGATGCCGCCGAAGATGTTGATCAGAATCGCCTTCACGTTCTTGTCGCTGAGGATGATGCGGAACGCGTTCTTCACCTGCTCCGCGCTCGCGCCACCGCCAACGTCGAGGAAGTTCGCCGGCTCGCCGCCCGCGAGCTTGACGATGTCCATGGTCGCCATCGCGAGTCCCGCACCGTTGACCATGCAGCCGACGTTGCCATCGAGCTTGATGTAGTTGAGATTGAAGCTCGAGGCCTCGACTTCGAGCGGATCCTCTTCATGAAGATCGCGCATCTCGACGATGTCCTTATGACGGAACAGCGCGTTGTCGTCGAAGTTCATCTTACAGTCGAGCGCAAGGACGTTGCCTTCCTTCGTCACGAGCAGCGGATTGATCTCCGCGAGCGAGGCGTCGGTCTCGATGTAGCAGCGCATCAACTTCTGCATGAAGTCGACGCACTTCTTGTAGGCATCGCCTTCGAGTCCGAGCGCATTCGCGACCGCGCGCGCCTGGAAGGGCTGCGCACCGAGCACTGCATCGATCGGCTCGCGATGAATCGCCTTCGGATCGCGCTCTGCAACTTCCTCGATCTCCATGCCGCCCTGCTTCGACGCCATGACGACAGGCAGTCCGATGCGGCGGTCGAGAGTGATGCCGAGGTAGAGCTCCTTGTCGATGTTGAGCGCTTCCTCGATCAGCACTTTGCGCACCAGGCGTCCCTCGGGACCCGTCTGATGCGTGACGAGCGTCATGCCGAGCATGTGCTTCGTCAGATCCGCTGCCTCATCGGCAGTCTTCGCCAGCTTGACACCGCCGCCTTTGCCGCGGCCGCCAGCGTGGATCTGCGCCTTGACGACGACACGCCCGCCGAGCTCTTTCGCCGCCGCGCGCGCATCTTCCGGATTGTCGACGACGATCCCGCGCGGAGTCGGAACGCCATATCGCCTCAGAATCTCTTTTGCCTGATACTCATGGACCTTCATAGGGGGCGCGTTTTATCACAGGATGAACATCGGCGACATCATCACGATCACGCCTGCGGAATTGGTCGCGGGCGGCGCGGCACTGGCGAAGATCGACGGCTTTCCGATCTTCGCCGTCAACGTCTTTCCAGGTGATACCGCCCAGGTGCGGATCACCGAGGTGAAGAAAGGATTCGCGCGCGCCGAATTGGTCCGCGTCGTCTCGCCATCTTCGTTGCGCCGCGCGGCGCCCTGTCCGATCGCCGAAGAGTGCGGCGGATGCGATTGGACGGCGTTGCGGCTGGATGCGCAGCTGGCGGCGAAGGTAAGGATTCTGTCGGAGTCGTTGCGGCGAATCGGGAAGATCTCGCCGGAGTCATTGCCACCGATTCGCGTGCATCCGTCGCCGTTGAACTACAGGTTGCGATCGCGGTTGCATCGCGATGGGGATGCGGTTGGGTTTTATGCGATGAACTCGCATCGTGTCGTGCAGTTGGTGCCGGAGTGCGAAGTGGTCGGCCAGGAGACGGCGCTCCAGGTGGGGAGCGGAGGTGGGGGACAGGCGCCCTCGCCTGTCCAATCGTCCGCTCCCGACTTGGAGATCTGGGAAGTGAATGGCGAGCTCATGACCGAAGGCGACCTGCACATCGAAGGCTACGTCATCCCGGCCGGCGGCTTCTTCCAGGTGAATCGCCATCTCCTGCAAACCATGCTGCGTCTCGTGAAGGAGCTCGCGATCGGCAGGACCGCGATCGATCTCTACTCCGGCGCCGGCTTCTTCAGCGTACCGATCGCGCAAGTGTGCGAGCGCGTCATTGCCGTCGAAGGAGCGCGGACCTCGCACGACTACGCCAAGCGAAATGTGCCGGGCAATGTGAAGCTCGTGAACGCGCCAGTCGAGACCTGGATCCATCACATGCCTTCCGCCGATTTCGTTTTTCTCGATCCGCCCCGCTCCGGAGCGAAGCGCAACGTCATCGAAGCGGTCGCGAAGAAGACGAAGCAGCGTATTTGCTTCCTCGCATGCGATCCGGTAACGTTTGCTCGCGACGCGAACCTGCTTCTCGCGTCGGGTTGGCGCCTCTCCACGCTCGACCTCCTCGACCTTTTCCCGAATACCCATCACGTCGAAACGCTCTCTTCATTCGAGCGTGCCGGATGAACTTCCCGCTGCCATACCGCTCGTCGCGCTGATCGCCGGCCTCGCCTGCGGCGCGACGCTCATGAACGCGATTCTGGCGATCGCGGCGCTCCTCGTCTGCGCGGTGCTGTGGGGCCACAGGCGACCCCGCCTGTGGAACATTTTTCTCTTCGCCGCGCTCGGCATCTGGCTTGCGCACCACGAGGCTTCGATTCGAGACGGCGAATGGCGCGCGTTCGCATCGCTCGATTCTTCGGAGTTCGTCGCCGTCGACGCACCGCTGGACCGTGACTGGTCCGATCTCAATGACTCTCGAACGCTGCGCGTGCAGCACTTCGAGGCCAACGGATACGCATTCGATCGTCCCCTCGCCTTGCACGCGCACTTCCTCCCTCCGCCCATCGCCATGCGGAAGGCGATTCATGCAGAAGGGTTCCTGCGCCAGAACGATCGCGGCGAATACGTGCTCACGATCAAGTCTGCGCGGCTGATGCATTACTCCGGCACGCTCTCCCGCTTCGACCCGGAGCGGTGGAATCGCGCGGCTGTGGTGCGCCTCGAGCCGCTGCGTTCCGCGTATCCGACGGAGGTCGCACTCGTCGAGGCTCTCGCGCTCGGGCGGGGCGAGCGGCTCGACGATGAGTCGCGCGACAACTTCCGCCGCGGCGGCACCTATCACCTGCTGGTGTTCTCCGGAATGCAGATCGCGATCGCCGCTGCGGCAATCGCGTTTCTGCTTCGCTGGCTGCATGCCCCTCGCGCGTGCGACGCACTGCTTCTCGTCTTCGCGATCATCGCGCCGCTGTTCATCGGACCCGCCGCTTCCGTTTCGCGCGCGAGCATCGCGATCGGGCTCTACGCGCTCTCGCGCATTCTGGGACGGCCTACGTCGATTCCGAACCTGTGGTGCGTAGCGGCGCTGATTCAGCTCATCGCCGTTCCCGATGACTTGACGAACGCCGCGTTTCAACTGACCTACACGGGTGCGGGCGCTCTGATCTTCATCGCGAAGCCGTTCGCCATGCATCGCATGCGCTGGCTCGCATACGCGGGCGCCGCGGAGCTCGCGATTGCACCGCTCACGCTGTTTCACTTCCATCAATACGCGCTGGGCGGATCGATCGCGACGCTGCTGCTGACACCTCTCATCTCACTGATGCTGCTCTGCGGAGCCGCGGTTTGTATCGTTCCCTGCACCCCACTGCTAACGGCGATTCACGCGTCGAACGAACTCTGCGGCCTCGTCAACGATGCGAGTGCGTCGTTCTCCGGAATTTTCAACGCACCTTCGCTCGCGACACTTGCGATCGGCTTCGGCGGCGCGCTGCTCGCACTCGCGTTGACTCGGGGCCGCGTCCGCGCGGCATGCATCGCGCTCGCTCTCGGCATTCCCACCGTCTCCGCGCTCATGCAGCGGTTTCCAGAAACGCCACGCCTCATCGCCTTCGATGTCGGACAGGGCGACGCAATCGCGATACGCTCCGGCACTCACGCGATTCTCATCGACGGCGGTCCATCCGGCGCCCGCCTGCTGCCGCAGCTCGCGGATCACGGCATTCGCCATCTCGATGCCGTCTTTCTCACGCACGCTCATCCCGATCACTGCGGCGGTCTTCCATCCCTGCTCGATCGCGTTCATGCCGATGCGCTCTGGATTTCACCGCGGCGTTTCACCGGCGACTGTGCGCAGCGTCTGCTGCCGGCATCGATTCCGATTCACCTCGCCCGCGACCGTGAGACCGCAAACTTCGGCGGCATCCGCATCGAGGTCCAGGCGGTGCCACACACGTTCCGGCGCTCGCCCGAAAACAACTCTTCCGTCGTCCTGCGTGTTCAGGTCGAGCGGAAGCGCATTCTGCTGACCGGAGACGTCGAGAAGGAAGCAGAGCGTTGGCTCATCGAGCGCAATCTCGTGTCAGACATCCTCAAGATCGCGCATCACGGCAGCCGCTCCTCGACGACACCGGAGTTTCTCGACGTCGTCCGCCCTCGACTCGCGATCATCTCGTGCGGCCGTGGAAATCTCTTCGGGCATCCGCATCGAGAAACCATCGAGATCCTGAAATCAAGGCACATCCATGTGAAACGCACGGACGAGGACCGCACGATCGAGCTTTCCCTCTCCGAAAATTGACACTTCTCATTGGGCTTACTACAGTTGGAGCTACTCACCATGTCTTCGACCGTACTACGTCTGGGCCTCTGGATCATCATCCTGGTGCTCGGTGCCTATGTCCTTCACGAGAGCATGGACGAGCAGGTCGCCGAATTGATTCCGATGCCGCTCCTTACGAAGGCGCTGACACTCGGTGGCGTCCTCGTCGTTGCAGGCATCGTGTTGCGCCTTTTCGAAAAGAGTACGAAAGTCGTCTCGAAGAATCGATGCGCCGTCTGCCGTACACCGATCGCTCACGGCGCGATCTATTGCCGTGAACATCTGCGCAACGTTCTGACGACCGAGGATGAGCGGCTGCATCAGACGAAGATCCGGCGTTCGTGAGCCGGCCGTTTCTCCTCGTCATCGCAGGGCCGACGGGCTCCGGTAAGTCTGATTTGGCAATCCGGCTTGCGCAGCATCTCGACGGAGAGATCGTCAATTACGATTCCGTTCAGATCTACCGCGGATTCGACATCGGCAGCGCAAAGCCGTCTCCCGCCACTCGCTCTCTCGTACCGCATCACCTCTTCGACATCATCGAAGCCAATCAGGAGTTCAACGCCGCGGACTTCGCCACGGCTGCGCGCACGATTTGCAAAGAGATTCAGAGTCGAGGCCGTTTTCCGATCCTCACAGGAGGAACCTTCTTCTACTTGCGCGCCGTTCTATCCGGTCTGCCCGAAATGCCTGGACGCGATCCGCTGGTTCGCGAGCGCATCCACCACATCGCGTCGACGCCGCGGGGCCAGGCCCTGCTCCATCGCTGGATGTCGCGCGTCGATCCGGAAAGTGGTAGAAGAATCGCCCCTGCAGACCGGCACCGCGTGGAGAGAGCACTGGAAGTCTGGATCACGAGCGGAAAACCAATTTCGAGCTGGCAACCTCCCGGTGCCGGCACGGAGGAACTTCCATCGCTGAAGTTGGCATTGACTCTGCCGCGTGAACAGCTCGTGAAGCGAATCAATGCGCGCGTCATTTCCATGTATCGATCGGGACTGGCCGATGAAACTCGTGAACTGCTCGCTCGCTATCCGGAGACGGCGAGACCATTCACCACGATCGGATACAAAGAGGCCGCCGCGCTCGTACGAGGCGAAATGACCGATGATGCTGCGATTGCAGAAACGCAGCGCAGAACGCGCGCGTATGCAAAACGTCAAATGACCTGGCTTCGGGCTGAACCAGGAGTGCAGTGGCTGGACGCCACGGCTCCCGCCTGCTTCGAACGAGCGCTCGAGCTGATCGAGGAACAACGTTGAAACTGAAATCAATTCTGATCTTTGCAGTCGTGGTTGCGGTGCTGGCTGGCTGTACCGAGAATCTGCCGCCGGTCGTCGAGCCTCAGGGCGATGCACGCTTTCTGATCGATCCGCGCACCGGCTACGACAGGGCCGCGGATCCGAATGCCGATCGAAAGCTCGATGCGGCATGGCGCTACTTTCTCGCGGGCGACAACACCGAAGCGATGAAACGCATCGCCGGAACCGGAGCCTACGCACCTGCCTCGCTCCTCACCGCCGCGATCGCGATGCGCGGCGGGCGTCTCGACGAGGCCGGCGCAATTGTCTCGCGCCTGCTCGATGAGCATCCGGCATGGACCGCGGCCCGCGTGTACGCGGCGGAACTCTCGCTCGCACACAACGACGCGGCTGACGCATACCGGCTCTATCGTCAGATCGAGAATCCTCCACCGATTGTCGTCACACGCACCGCGGACGTGGGCAAGCGGATGTTCGATCAGATCATCGCCAGCGCGCAGTCGATGCCGCCGGCACAGGCAGTCACCGCCTTGCGCGAAGCGCTGCAACTGGAGCCAGGTGCATCGGTCGTGCGGATGATGCTCGTGCAAAAACTGCTCGCGATGCGAAACTTCGATGAAGCGCGGCGCGAGCTCGATCCGATTCTCGACACCGAGGCGGATCGCGTCGATGTACAGGAGGCGCTGGCCGAAATCGAAGTCGGGCGCGGGCGCTATCAGGAGGCGATCGTCCGTTACGACCGCCTCGTGCGCCGCACGAACGATCCACGTTACGTGCAGCGTCTCAATCAGATCAAGGACGATTTCGCAAACGCGAACATGCCCCCGCAATATCTGCGCGCGCGCGACACCGATGCGATCACGCGCGCCGACTTTGCCGTGCTGCTTTACTGGAAAGTTCCGTCAATTCGTTTTGCACAGAATCTCAGCGTTCCGCCCATTGCGGTCGATCTCGAATCCGATGTCTCCGGCCGTGAAGAAATGATTCGCGCGATCGCCCTCGGCATCTTCCCCGTCGATCCGGTCACACGCCGGGCCAATCCCTCCGCTCAACTGAGTGCTGCAGCAACGGCGCGTGCTGCCGCCAGAGCTCTGACGGCGCGCGGTGCCGCCTGCACCCGCGAGGCCGGCAACGATCCGCAGAAGGTCCTGGCGGCATGCGGCGTGATCGACCCAACGGTTGGCACACTGCCCGAGGCAGCGGTCACCGGAAGGATGGCGGCGGAGATGGCAGAGGAGATAGGGGCGGTGCTGAAGTAGGGGACGGGGAGCACAAGCGAAATGCAGAATTCAGAATTCAGAATTCAAAATTGATGTGGCGCTTCGCGCGTCATTCTTCATTCTGAATTCTGGGGCTTCGAGCCTTTCAGTGGGTATACGGCCAAGGATTGAGCGAGCTCAGATCTCCGTCATCCCGAGCGTAGTCGAGGGACCCGGGTGGGCGGGAGGCCCGCGACATGA